>NZ_CP104007.1:592500-892500 GCF_029201545.1 Devosia sp. FJ2-5-3
CTGGGGCTCTTCGGGAGCTTTCTTGTCCTGCGGCTGATGGCCAATGCGCTGATTGCCAAGATCGCAGGGCGGGCCCAGAACCAGCGCGGCATCAGGCGCGTCTGGGCGATCGGCATGGCGACGCTGGTCGATGCCGTGACCATCGTACTGGCGTGGGCGCTGGGCTATATCCTGGCCCTCAATGCGGGGACCTATCCCAACGGACAGATGGGCATAAACCAGACCCTGCTGCTCAACGCATTTCTGATCGTCGAGCTCAGCAAGCTGGCCATCCGAACCGTTCTCGCGCCGCGCTTCACGGTCCTCCGCATGCTCCCCGTGGCCGACGACAACGCGGCCTATTGGTCATTCTGGATGAGCCGCATCCTGTCGCTGCTCGGGTATACCTTCCTGTTCGTTTCCCCAATGGTGGCGGGCGTCATTTCGACATCGGCCGCCGCGGCGGTTCAGGTCCTGGTCATGGCGACCGCGACCACGATCGGCATCATCATTGTCCTTCAGAACAAGGAGGGGGTTCGCGTCTGGCTGGCCGAGATATCGGCGCGGCGTGGTCATGACGGGCTTGGGCGGCTATTGGCGGCGATTGGGCTGCACTGGCACGTGCTGGCGATAGCCTATCTCCTGGCGCTGCTTGTCGTCTGGTTCGCAAACCCGGACGAGGCGCTGCCGTTCATGCTGGGCGCGACCATCCAGTCGCTCATTGCGATAGCCGTCGGCTCGCTCATCGTGACCTTCATCAGCCGCTTCGTCACTGTGGGCCTGAGATTGCCCGAGGATGTTCAGAAGCGGCTTCCCCTCCTCGAAACGCGCCTCCAGGCCTTTGTTCCCGGGGTGATGACAGTGGTGCGTTGGGTGGTGATCGCCGGCATAGCGGTCGCCGTGGGCCAGATCTGGGGGCTTTTCAATTTCGTGGAATGGATCGCCAGTGACGAAGGCCTCTACGTTGCCGGATCGATCGTCTCGGCGGCGCTGATCGTGCTTGTCGCCATCATTCTGCACGTCGTGGTGGCGTCCTGGGTGGAATATCGGCTCAACACGCAAACGGGGAAAATACCTACCCCGCGTGAGAAGACACTGCTCAATCTATTCAAGAACGCCTTTTCGATTGCCCTGGCCATATTCGGCACCATGCTGGCCCTGGCCCAGATCGGGGTGAATATTGCGCCGCTGCTCGCCGGTGCCGGTGTGGTGGGTCTAGCCATCGGTTTTGGCGCGCAGAAGCTCGTTCAGGACATTATCACCGGCATCTTCATTCAGTTCGAGAATGTCATGAACGAGGGTGATGCGGTCGAGGTGGCGGGGCGCTCTGGCGTGGTTGAGAAGCTGACCATCCGCTCGGTCACCATTCGCGACATGAGTGGCACGATCCATCTCATCCCCTTCTCGTCGGTCGATCAGGTGTCCAACATGGTGCGGGGCTTCTCGTTCTATGTCGCCGAGGTCGAGGTGGCCTATGACAGTGACATCGAGGCGGTGAAACAGACGCTGCGTGATGCCTTCGATGCCTTGATGGCAACCGATCATAGCGCCGTCATCCTTGATGACCTCGATCTGCAGGGCCTGATCGCCCTGACGCCGGCTTCCATGAAATTGCGGGCGCGCATCAAGACCCTGGCGGGCAAGCAGTGGGGGCCGGGGCGCTTCTATTCCGAGACCGTCAAACGTCTCTTTGCCGAGCGTGGGATTCGGACGCCGACCCCGCGCGTCTCCTATATTCCCGGTGCGTCGGGGCAGATCGAGGCCAGTCCAGCCGGAAGTTGAGGCGGGCACAGCTTCGTGATGGCGAGGTGGCGGATGCAGCCAATGCCTTAAGCTCATCTTAATTGAATGGGTTAAAATAGAGATACGCGATCCGTTCGGGGGCGAGGAGCGCGCTCGCAGGCATTGTTGTCGTGCGGGACCATCGGCGCTTGCCAAGGCGCCAAGGCAAACTCTTGTAACGCGTATCGAGGCCCTGATGAGCAAGGTAAACTCTTTCTTCCGCGATGTTCGGCGCTATCTTGCGGCGACAGTGATGCTGAGCGTGCTCGGGATGGTCTCTCCCGGCGCAGCGCAAGCCAGCACGGCCGATTTCGTTCGTGGATTGTGGCCTGATGCCCAGGCCATGGGCGTGAGCCGCCAGGCCTTCGAGGCGTCTTTCGCCTCGTATTCACCCAGCTCCAAGGTCATGGAACTGACGCGCAAGCAGCCCGAATTCACCCAGACGGTGCAACAATATCTCGATAAGCGCATTACCGCGGCCCAGGCCAAAAAGGGGCAGGCGATGCGCGGTGAATGGGCGCAGACGCTGGGTGCGGCACAGCAGCGTTTTGGCGTGCAGCCGGAAATTGTCCTCGCCATCTGGGGCATGGAAACCAATTTCGGCGGCTTCATGGGGGGCAATAACACCATCCACGCGCTGGCGACGCTGACCCAGAATGGCTATCGCACCGATTTTTTCCGCAAGGAATTGCTGACGGCGCTGCGCATCGTGTCCGACGGGCATGTTCGGCCCGGGGACATGGTGGGCTCGTGGGCAGGCGCCATGGGACATACCCAGTTCATGCCGAGCAGCTTTGCTCGCTATGCCGTCGATTTCAATGGTGACGGCCGCAAGGATATCTGGAACTCGATTCCCGACGCCTTGGGGTCTACGGCGAACTATCTTAATGCCTTTGGCTGGCGCAATGGCGAGACCTGGGGCTATGAGGTCAAGCTGCCATCGAATTTTGACTTCGCCTCGGCGCGCCAACTCGAAAAGGCGCCGTTGAGCAGGTGGCAGCAAATGGGCATCGCCCGGATTTCCGGCAAGGCCTTTCCGCGGCCAGAAGATACAGCGCGGCTCTATATGCCGGCGGGGGCTAGCGGTCCGGCCTTCCTTCTGCTGCCGAATTTCGATGTCATCAAGCGCTACAACAATTCTGACAGCTATGCCCTGGCCGTCGGACATCTGGCCGACCGCATCATTGGCAGCGGCAGTTTCGTTACGCCCTGGCCGAGTGGGGACTATGCACTGAGCAAGGCACAGCGGGCCGAGCTGCAGACGCTCCTCGCGCGAGCCGGATACGACGTCGGATCGCCCGACGGCGTGATCGGCCCCAAGACCCGTGCCGCCGTCATGGCCTATCAGTCCCGCATCGGTGTTGCGGCCGACGGCCATGTTTCCGGCCTGTTGCTCGAGCGACTGAAGCGCTGATCACGAAGTGCTTCCGTTAATCTTTCGTTAACCAGCCAGGTGCAAAGTCGGGGAGCTTAAGCAGAGGGCAGGTCATGCGACCGCCTGCGGCGCGCCTGCCCTCGCCCAATCCCCCGTCACAAATTGTCCGGCTTTGCGTTGTAGTTCGCGACGACGCAGTTTCATTAGAGTGCCCCTGTTGATGGTCAGAATTCGCATTGCGCTCATTGCGCTCGCCTCCGCAATGCTGGCTTTGGGAAGCCCGGCCCACGCCCTTTCGGTAATGGACCCGTTCAATATTCCGGCGGCCATGGATGGCGGAACGGCGAAGGTGGGCGACGGCGTCGCCTATGCCGATGGCGTCAGGAACAAGCTCGACGTCTATGCGCCAGAGCAGCGTGGCGCGCCCGCGCCGGTGGTGTTCTTCATCTATGGCGGAGGCTGGAACCGCGGCGAGCGCGCCGATTATCAGTTTGTCGGGCGGGCACTGGCCTCGCGCGGTTTTGTCACCGTCATCGCCGACTACCGGCTGGTGCCTGAAGTCCGCTATCCGTCCTTCCTCGAAGACAATGCCAATGCCTTGCGCTGGGTGCAGGACAATATCGCCAATTATGGCGGGGACCCCAACCGGCTGTTCCTCGCCGGCCACTCGGCCGGGGCGTATAATGCGGTGATGCTGGCGCTCGATCCGTCTTTCATGCGCGAATACGGTGTTACCATGCCGATATTGGCGGTCGGGGCGCTGTCTGGCCCCTATGATTTCTACCCCTTTGAATATGGCGAGGTCCGCGAGGCGTTCGGCCAGGCACCAAGCCCGGAAGGAACGCAGCCGATCAACCTCATCACGTCGGAAGCGCCGCCAATGTATCTGGCGACCGGGACGACCGATCCAATCGTGCGCATGCAGAATACGGAGCGTTTCGCCCAGCGCCTGCGTGAACAGGGCGTTTGGGTGACGACCCAATATTACGATGGCTTTGGGCATATGGAGCCGGTGATCGCCATGGGCGCGCTGTGGCGCTGGCGCATGCCCGTGCTCGACGACATGACCAGTTTCTTCCACCGGTTTGGCGCATTTCCGAGCGGTGTGCCCTATCTGGCTGTCGCGCCGGAAGCGCCGGAAATGTTGCCCGAGGCGATCGCGCCGATGGACCAGATCATCACGCAGCTCGACGCCATGTTCCAGAAGATCGAGGAATAGGCGGAGCAAGACAGAATCAGGCACAGTTGAGAGATGGGGAACCATCTTTGCTACAGCGGTGCCGATCCCAACACTCAGAAGCGCGTGCTCGTGGAGATCGTGCGAGCACAACCGCATCTGCTGCGGATTCTCGAAGGGATGCAGAGGCTGGACCTTCCAGACCCCTTGCTGGCGTCCGGTGCAATATACAACACCGTGTGGAATGTCCTGACCGAGCGACCGCCGCTGACCGGGATCAAGGACGCCGATTTGGTCTATTTCGACGCCAGCGACCGATCCTATGAAGCCGAAGATGTCGTTATCCGACGGGCACAGGCAGAGTTTGCTGACCTGCCGATCCCTGTGGAGGTGCGCAACCAGGCCAGGGTTCATTTTTGGTTTCCAGAAAAGTTCGGGGTCGCCTATCCCGAACTGACCTGCAGCGCCGACATGATGCTCAATTTTGCATGCCGAACGCATGCCGTAGCAGTCCGCCTTGAGGCGGATGGGGCGATTTCGGTGCACGCGCCATTTGGACTGGACGATATTTTCGCTTTCCGCGTGACCCCCAATACGCGGCTCGACAATGCAAAAACGCATGCTGAAAAGGCCGCACGCGCCAAGCTGGTGTGGCCGGAACTCACCATCATAGATTGGCCCGGACAAGCGCCCGCTTAGAGCGCTGCTGGTTCGATCAGGATCGAAGCCGCCGAGCGGGTGTTGGGCCCATGGTACACCGCCTCGATATTGTTGCCGTCCGGATCGAGAACGAAGGCCGCATAATATCCAGGGTGGTAGGGGCGTTCGCCGGGGCCGCCATTGTCCACGCCGTCGGCATCGAGGGCGGCGCGATGAAAAGCCGCCACCATCTCAGCGTTGGCGGCCTGGAAGGCGAGGTGGACATGGGTCGGCTGGGTGGCGGCGTCCGCAGCGTCGACATAGAGCTCGTCCACCTGAAACCAATCATCCCCTGAGGCGGTAAAGGGAATGCCGAGGACGGCAAGTATGGCGCCATAGAACACCCGTGCTTTCTCGAAGTCGCGGGTGCGCAAGTGTACGTGATCGATCAGCCGGCCCATATGGTACATGCGCGCTCCTTTTGGGGTGGATGATGGCCCACAAAAGAAAACGCCCGGCAGTGCCGGGCGTTGCGTTTATTCGGCTTCGTCGGCCGAGGCCGCGTTGAGCTGGCCGTATTTTTCCGGCCCGATCTTTTCGAGCAGTTCCAGCTGAGTTTCGAGGAAGTCGATATGGCCTTCCTCGTCGGTCAGCAGGGCCTCGAACAAATTCTTGGAGACGTAGTCGCCAAGCTGCTCGCACAATTCACGGCTGGCCTTGTATGCCGCCCGTGCCTCGTATTCCCCGGCCAGGTCCGCCTCAAGCACTTCCTTGATATTCTGGCCAATGCGGAGCGGAGCGACCCGCTGCAAATTGGGATGGCCTTCCAGAAAGATGATGCGTTCGATCAGCCTGTCGGCGTGATGCATCTCTTCGATGGATTCTGCGCGCTCTTTGGCGGCCAGCTTCTTGTAGCCCCAATCATCCAGAAGGCGAAAATGCACCCAATACTGGTTGACGGCGCCGAGTTCGAGAAAGAGGGCTTCGTTAAGCCGCTCGATGACCTGTGCTTCGCCTTTCACGACGTACTCCACTGCGTTGCTGCTTTAGCTTTTCCAGCCCGGTCTGGAAGGTGACAATGTCGCCAGGCGGATGGGCATGCTGGGCGTGATAATTCTCTGTGACCCGGACGATAATGTCCACCACATTTGGCACGCAACCAGCGCATTTCGCACGTCGGTTCAGTTCGCTATAGACTTTTGCGGGCACGACAAGCTGCCACGGATCAGCCGTGAGGAGGTCGAGCACAATGTCCTCGATCTCTTTCGACGTAATCATGTTGCATTGGCATACGAGCATGGCTGGGCCCGGTGGAGGTCGTATCAACGGCCGCAATAAACGGATTTGATAGGTGATTGTCAACGTCATAAATTGTCGCGTTCACCGTTCCGCCACCCGCTTGTGGGGTTTTTTGACTGCGATAGAGTGACAATGGGTCTTGGCCTGAGCTTTGGGGGATAGACGTGAAGACGCTGATCGGAATGCTGGTAAATCCTATCGGCCTTTTGGGGCTGTTCGCGACCTCGTGGCTGGTGCCTCTGGGCGCTGCCCATGCGGGGCCGGCTGCAGACGCTTGTGCCGCCGCGGCGGCGAGCCAGTACGAGATCGGCTATGAGAGCATCGGCCGGGAAAGCTGGCAGATCGACACGGAAGCGGCCATTGCGGCCTGCACGCGGGCACTCAAGAGCGAACCGGCGTCGATTGAGGTGAAGGGGTGGCTGGCGCGCTCCCATTTTGCTGCCGGTGACACGGAAAGCGCGGTGCCTTTGCTGGAGGAGGCAGCCGAAGGGGGGCATGTGGTTGCGCTGGCGATCCTGGGTGACCTGCTGATCACCGGCGATGGCGTCAGCCAGGATATGGAGCGCGGAGCGGAGATGCTGATGCGCGCTGCCGAGGCGGGCTATGCGCCTGCACAAAACAGCCTTGGCTTGTCTTACGATTTTGGCGAGGGCGTCTCGCAGGATTATGCCGAAGCTGCGCGTTGGTACCGGGCCGCCGCCGAGCAGGGCATGTCCAAGGCGCAGTCCAATCTGGGCCTCATGTATCAGGAAGGGCTTGGCGCCCCGTTGGACTATGTCGCTGCCGCGGCCTGGTTCGAGCGCGCCGCCGCCCAGGGCGATGCCTCGGGACAGGTCAATCTGGGCAAGATCCTGCAGGACGGCCTGGGCCAGGAGGTCAATCTGGAACGGGCGGCCGAGCTTTATTCCGCGGCGGCCGACCAGGGCGACATGTACGGCCAGAACAATCTGGGCTTCCTGCTCGAGAACGGGCTGGGGGTCGAGGCTGACATTGCCGATGCGGCCGAGCATTATCGACAGGCCGCTGACCAGGGGATGGCCCTGGCAAAGCACAATCTGGCCCTGCTCTACGAAGATGGCCGGGGCGTCAAGCAGGACTACCGACGGGCGCTGGAACTCTATCGCGAAGCGGCGGAGGGCGGCGAAATGCGGGCGGCAGTCAATCTGGGTCTTCTCTATCTCGATGGCAATGGCACCGAGATAGACTATGACGAAGCGCTGAAGTGGACAGAGATCGCGGCAGAGTCCGGCCAACCGATCGGGCTCAACAATATGGGCCACATCTACGAAAACGGCCTGGGGGTTGAGATAGATCTTGCCCTGGCGCGTCAGTATTACCAGCTCGCTGCCGATCAAGGCTATCAGCTGGCGGTCGATAATCTGGCCCGCATGACGGGCGGCAAGACGAAAACCAAATAGGGGATCGAGGCGCCGGAGTTTCCGGCCTCAAGAGGGCAAATCACCCCGATGGCGAGCGGCCAGCACCGCGGCGGAGGCTGCGGTGCGATGGGCTGTCGAAAAGAACTCCCGGTGGGCCAGGATCAGGACTGTCGCGATGCAGGCGACGACCCCGAACCATTCGGACACGAACCATGCCACGGTCGAGGCGGCGAAATAATAGGCGCGGACGCCGCTGTTGAAGTTTTTGGCGCCCAGGGCGTTCATGCGGGTGATCGCGTCGATCTCGGAGTCGGAGGTCAGGCGGTCATGGTCGAGCGCACCGAGCATGATGCAGAAATGGTTGAACTGGCGCAGCGACAGCGTGAACGCGAAAAAGGCCAGCACGAACATCGCCAGCATGACAATGAGGTGGACCTGGACCTGGCTGACCGTCACCGGATGGGACGATGGCAGGGACGAGAGCGCATCGATCAGCGCCGGAATCTGACCGAAAAGCGCAAAGACGGCCAGAACCAGCAGCACCGAAGTGGATGCCAGGAAGCTCACCGAGTTCATGATGTTGCCGGAAAGGATGGCGTCGAACGGCGTTTCCCGCCGGGCGGCATTGTGAACCCAGCGTCGCCTCTGGGTATTCATGATCGTCGACAGCGACGCGTAGCGCTTTTCGATCTGTGGAACGATCAGATTATAGGCGAAATAGGCCAGAAGGGGGAAAATGGAAGTGAAAAGCGTTGTCACGTCAGGCCTCGGCGGCAGGTTCGCTGCCCCGTTTATAGCGTAAATTTGCTGGTGCGGGATGGCCCGCACCGATTTTGACGAGACCGATCAGATCGGCCGCGGGTGGCGTCGATGCAATGCGTCGATGTCGCTCAGAACTTCTGCGGACAGGACGAGTTCGCGGGCAGCCAGAACATGATCGAGCTGCTCCAGGCTCGTCGCGCCGATGATGGTTGATGTCATGAAGGGGCGGGTGCGGCAAAAGGCGATCGCCATCTGCACGGGGTCGAGGCCATGCCGATGCGCCAGGGCATGATATTCCTTGGCTGCCCGCTCTGAATGCTCGTTGAGGCGCCAAAATCCCTTCTGGTAGTCCTTGCGGCTGCCCGCGGGCACAGCGCCATCGAAGTACTTCCCGGTCAGGAGGCCGCCCGCCAGAGGAGAATAGGCAAGCAGACCGACATCTTCGTGGTGGCTCATCTCTGCGAGGTCGAGATCGAAGTGGCGGCGCAGCAGATTGTATTCGTTCTGGATGGAAACGAGGCGCGGATATCCCATTGCCTCGGCGATCCTGAGATATTGCAGGACGCCCCACGTGGTCTCGTTCGAAACGCCGATATGGCGGATCTTGCCCTGGGCCACCAGCGCGCCAAGCGTCTCCAGCATGTCGGTCAAATTGTCGAGGACGTCGCTGCTATCCTGCCTGTGTGGCTGATAGGTCCATGACCCTTCGAAATTATAGCTGCCCCGGCTCGCCCAGTGAATCTGGTAGAGGTCGATGTAATCGGTCTTGAGGCGTCGCAGGCTGGCCTCGACGGCCTCGAGGATGGACGCGCCGTCAGCACGATGGCCATTCCGCAGATGGGGACTGCCACCACCACCGATCTTGGACGCAAGGATCCAGCTGTCCCGGTCCTTGTTGTTCTGGAACCAATTGCCAATGATTTCCTCTGTCCGGCCGCTTGTCTGGGGGCTTCCGGGAACGGCGTAGAGCTCGGCTGTATCCATGAAATTGATGCCGATATCGCGGGCGCGGGCGATCTGGGCATGGCCCTCGGCCTCTGTGTTCTGACTGCCCCAGGTCATCGTGCCGAGGCAAATGTCAGTCACTTTGAGATCGGTGCGGCCAAGATGCTTCAATTCCATAGGGGATGGCTCACTTGTGGTCACATAGCGGGATGCGGATGCTAGTCCGCGCCCGCCCGGCGGGGGAAGGGCGGATTGGTCGACCCGGGTCCATTTTTTGACCTCGGCAAAGTTATCCACATGCCGAGGTGTGGATTTGCGGGCTTTTTGGGGGCTAGAGACGCCAAATTCAAAAAAGCGCAGGAGATTGCGAGATAGGGGTTGAGCTTGTCCGAAGCACCCCCTATATACCCCTCACACCGGCGAAACGCTTGGTGATTGTCGCGGGGTGGAGCAGCCCGGTAGCTCGTCAGGCTCATAACCTGAAGGCCGCAGGTTCAAATCCTGCCCCCGCAACCAAAAAAGCCCGTCTGGTCTCCGACCTGGCGGGCTTTTCCTTTTGTCGCCCTGCACCTGGGGTATTCATGCCCTCTTCCGGGCGGTATTTCCTCCCAGCCGGTTCATTCCGGTTCGCGCAAGGCGCTCCTGGTGCCTCGGCCAGGGGCAATAGCAGGTGGGAAGGTCGCGCCCGCTTGACGTGAACTCTGTCGCAGGAAACAACAGCCGGCAAAGCTGGTCTGCTTCGCAAGAGAGCACCGACCGAGAAGAAGTGAGGGTCAATGTTACTCCCCCGATCGCCCACGAGCGGCCTCGATGCCGTTATTGGCCAGGGCGCAAGGCGCAAGACCCATCACTATGGCGAGTTGTTGACCTCGGCGCTGCCGGGGATGCTGAGCGCCTCGCTCTGCGCGGCTCTGATCTATTGCCTGGTCATGATGTCGGCGGGGCGCACCGACTGGCACAATATTCTTCCCGTTGCGGTGGTGCTGGCCGTCATACCGGTCATCGCCGTCAGTCTCCTCGTCGTCGCCGGTCGACGAAGCCATCCCTTTACCCTGGCCCTCGCGGTCACCGTTTTCGCAACCTGTTTTTCGATCTCGGTCATCGCCGCAACGCGCATCCCGGTGAGTTTTCTGGGCATGGGCCTGAGCCTGCCCACGACGCTGCTCGGGGTTACGGTTGCAAATCTGGCCATGGCACGTTCCCTGACGCGACGTGTCGGGCTCCTCGATTTTCCCGGCGCGCCCGATATTGCCAGGCGCCTGGACGGGAAGGTGCCGATCGTCACGCCGGACACGATCGGCCCCGGCATTCGCCGCATATTGATCGATCCGCAGTTCCATCATGGCGGCAGCTGGGGGCCGGTGCTGACACGGCTTTATCTCCGTGGCTTCGAGATCGAGTCCTGGCCATCCTATCTCGAAGGCTATTCCGGCCGGGTCGATATCGCCAGCTTTGATCTGGCGGATGTGGCCTATAGCCCGAGCCAGATCATCTATTATCGCGCCAAGCGGCTGATCGACATTGTCGGCGTGCTAGTGCTGGCAGTGCCGGCGCTGATCCTCGGCGGATTGCTCTGGCTCTATATCCGCATTGTCGATGGGGGGCCCTCGCTCTTCATCCAGCCGCGGCGCGGCTATGGGGGCGAGGAATTCCGGCTCTACAAGTTCCGCACCATGGTCAAGAACGCGGACGGTGCCTCGACCGCCCAGAACGATGCGCGCGTGCTGCCTGGCTGCCATATCGTGCGCCAGCTGCGCATCGATGAATTGCCGCAGCTCATCAACATCCTGAAAGGGGAGATGAGCTTTATTGGCCCGCGCCCGGTGTCAGTGCCGATTGCCGAGGCGCTGGAAGCGAGGCTGCCGCAATATGTGAACCGGTCCATCTTGCTGCCAGGACTGACCGGCTGGGCCCAGGTCTCGCACGGCTATGCCGAGACCGAAGACGAAGAGATCACCAAGCTTTCCTACGACCTCTTCTATCTCAAGCATGTCTCCTTCGACCTCGATGTGATCATCGCTGTTCGCACGGTTCGGACGCTGCTGTTGCGCAGTGGCGCCCGCTAGCATCGTTATCGTTCTTTTCTTGCGACCTGCGAACAAGATGCTGGACAGGTCTTTGCGCTGTTGATCTTCTAGAACGACCAACGACACCTTCGAGGGGGGAGTGTTGGTGGACGGCGCCAGTCTTGGCGCTTTTTGGGAGGAAACATGAAAAGACGCGAATTTTTCAAGCAGGCTTCCGTCGCCACGATTGGCGCAGCGGCGGCGACGACGCTGGCAGCTCCGGCCATTGCTCAGGGCAACATCACCTGGCGCATGGTCACCACCTGGCCCAAGAACTTCCCTGGCCTCGGCGTGGGTGCGCAGAACCTGGCAGACCGTATCACCCGAGCCAGCGGTGGACGCCTGACTGTGCAGGTCTTCTCGGCAGGCGAAATGGTGCCCGGCCTTCAGGCGCTTGATGCTGTTATCGACGGCTCGGCCGAAATCAGTCACGGCACGCCTTACTACTGGCAGAACAAGAGCCAGGCCCTGTCCTTCTTCACCGGCGTGCCCTTCGGCATGACCAATCGCGAGCTGACCGCCTGGGTGCGCTATCTCGGCGGCCAGGAAATCTGGGACAAGGTCTATGACCAGTTCGGCCTGCAGGGGTTCCTGTCGGGCGATACAGGCACCCAGGCCGGCGGCTGGTTCCGTAACGAGCTGAGCGGTGCGGCCGACATTCAGGGCCTGCGCTTCCGCACCCCGGGCCTTGGCGGCCAGGTGTGGGCCAAGCTTGGCGCTTCGGTGACCAATCTTGCCGCCGGCGAAATCTTTGCGGCACTGCAGTCGGGCACGCTCGATGCCGCCGAATTTGTCGGTCCCTACAATGATCTGGCCCTCGGCTTTTACCAGATCGCCAAGAACTACTACTTCCCCAGCTTCGTGGAGCCGGGTCTCGCTACGGAAATCGCCGTCGACAAGGCCAAATTTCAGGCACTTCCAGAGGATCTGCAGGAAATCGTCAAGGCCTGCACGCAGGCCGCCTATGACGACGTCTCCTCGGACATGTATGCAAACGATCCGCGCGCGCTCAACGCGCTGGTCACCGAGCATGGCGTGCAGGTTCGCCGTTTCCCCGAAGACATCATCGAGGCCGGCGCCAAGGCTTCGATGGAACTGATGGCGGAAATTCGCGAGGGCGGCGATGCCCTGACCAAGGAAACCGCCGAGAGTTTCGTGGCGGCATTCAACCTGCTGCGTCAGCGCACGGAAGGCACGGACATGCCGTATCTCGCCGCACGCGAAAAATACATCACGTTCGACTAGTCGATCTGGTATCGCCAAATGGGAAAGCCCGGACCTGCGTCCGGGCTTTTTTTATGAGTTGCGTTGGGCGCTTAATAGATCAGCGAGGGAAGCCAGGTGATCAATTGCGGGAAGACAAACAGCACCGCCAGGCCCACCAATTGCAGGATCACGAAGGGAATAACGCCCCTGTAGATCATGCCGGTCGTCACTGAGGCCGGCGCGACACCACGCAGATAGAAGAGCGAGAAGCCGAAGGGCGGCGTCAGGAAGCTCGTCTGCAGGTTCACGCCAACAGCAACGCCCAGCCAGATCGGGTCGACACCCAGCGCCAAAAGCACAGGCGCGGTGATCGGGATCACGATGAAGATGATCTCGAAGGTGTCGAGGATGAAGCCCAGAAGGAACATGATGAACATGACGATTATGGTGGCGCCGATGGCCCCGCCCGGCATGTTCGAAAGAAATTCATGGACCAGATTGTCGCCGCCCATCATGCGGAAAACGATCGAGAACACCGCGGCACCGAAGAGGATGATGAAGACCATCGAGGTGATGGAGGCGGTGGAGACCACAGTTTGACGCAGAATGCCGAAATTGAGCTGCCGATTGAAGGCCGCGAGGATGAGCGCGCCGACTGAGCCCACGGAGGCTGCCTCGGTTGGCGTGGCAATGCCGGCGAGAATGGATCCAAGCACGGCGACGATCAGCAAAAGTGGTGGCACCAGTGCAACCACGACTTCCCGCGCCAGATCCTTCTTCTCTGCTTCCGGCACCGGGGTGGCCGGGCACGATTCGGGATCGATCACGGCCTTGATCGCCACCCAGGCCATGTAGAGCCCGACGAGGATCAGGCCGGGGATGATGGCGCCGGCGAACAGCGCACCCACCGACACCGGCTCGGGCGCGAAATTGCCCTTGCTCATCTGCACTTGAGCATTGATGCCCGAGAGCATGTCACCCATGAAGATGAGGACCGTAGAGGGCGGAATGATCTGGCCCAGCGTGCCGGACGCGCAGATGACACCAGTGGCCAATTTGGGATCATAGCCTGAGCGCAGCATCGCCGGCAGGGAGATCAGGCCCATGGTGACGACGGTGGCGCCGACGACGCCCGTAGAGGCCGCCAGAAGTGCACCCACGATGATGACGGAGAAGCCGAGACCTCCGCGAACATTGCCGAAGAGCTTGCCCATGGTCACGAGGAGGCGCTCGGCAATGCCCGATCGTTCGAGCACGACACCCATGAAGATGAAGAGTGGCACGGCGACCAGCACTTCATTGGTCATCAGGCCGATATAGCGGCCCACGAGCGAACCGTAATTGGAGGGGTCGTAGACGCCGAGCCACCAGCCGATCAGGCCGAAGATCAAGGCCGTTCCCGCCAGGGAGAACGCGACTGGAAAGCCGAGCATGAGCACGCCGATAATGGCGAAGAACATCAGGCCCGAGAGAATTTCACCGATAAGTACAGGATCCATCAACCGTGCCCTTTCTCGGACTCGTAGCGCAGCGAAACGGGCAAGAGGTCTTCCCTGCCGGCGAGCACGAGAATGGAGCGAGCCCCCATGGCGAGGCCCTGGAGCGCGACCAGGGCCGCAAAGACGAGGATGAAAGTCTTGAGGATGAACAGGCCGGGCATGCCGCCGATATTGGACGATGCCTCATAAAATCCCCAGGACCGCCGGACGGCCGGAAAGGCATAGACCCAGACGATGGTCATGAAGGGGATGAGAAAGAGAACCACGCCGACAAGGTCCGAGATTGCCTTGCGACGGGTAGAGGCAGGCCGATAGAAGATGTCGACGCGCACATGGTCCTGCCGCAGAAGCGCAAAGCCTGCGACGCCGGTGAACATGGCGCCGGATATCCAGACATAAAGATCCTGCATCCATAGGACGGATACATGGAAAAAATAACGCTGCACCACGACGGTGAAGCACACAAGAACACAGGCAAGCGCCAACCAACTCAGGACTTGTCCTACAAGCCAGTTGATGGCGCTGATGCCCCTGACAAGCACAGCTAGCCCCTGCAAGGCGATCTCCTCCCCATTTTGTATACGGACACGCCTCTCCCGGGACATGCCACAACAATTGAGAGAGCATTATCCGTTTGTTCGGTCAATTGCTTGGATAGCAAGGTGCTGGTCATCACGCGGGCTGCAGTGCTATTGCAGCGCCGGCAAGAAGAGGAGCGTTGCATGTTTGTTGTTGGTGGCGAGAGCCTCATTGATCTGGTTCCCGTGTCCTCGGCGCCAAATGCCGAGCGCCTGGCCCTGCCGGGCGGCTCCCCCTATAATTGCGCCATTGCTTTGTCCAAGCTGGGCAATGAGACCGGATTTTTGTGCCCCATCAGCACGGACAAGTACGGCGACGTTTTGCTCGGGCCACTGGCCGACGCGGGCGTTCGGGTGTTGCTGACCGAGCGGGTCGAGGCGCCGACCACGAAGGCCATCGTCAGTTTCAACGAGAAGATGCAAGCGAGCTATGTGTTCGAGCGGGGGGCGGACCATGCCTTTTCAGAGGCCGGGCTCCTGGCGGCGCTGCCATCCGCGGTGACGCTCTACCAGATCGGTGGGTTCTCTCCCATCCTGGCGGAAGATGCTGCCATCTGGATGAAGGTGGTCGAGGCCGCGCGCGAACGCGGGGCCGTCATCTCCTTCGACATCAATGTGCGTGACAAGCTGGTAGACGACGAGGCTGGCTATCGACATCGGCTCGATGGTTTCCTCGACGCGGCGCATCTGATCAAGCTTTCGGAAGAAGATCACGCCTGGCTTTCGCCGGGAAGTTCGATCGAGGATTTCGCCGCCGCACTGCTGGACCGACCCCATTGCGAGCTGGTGGTAGTGACGCTGGGCGAGCATGGCTCAAGGGCGTTTTCGCGCTCGGCCCAAGCCGCGGCCGGGATCTATGCTCCACCCGTCTTTGGAGACACGGTGGGGGCAGGGGACAGCCTCATGGCCGGTATCTTGACGAGGCTGCACGAGATCGGCGCCCTTCGGGCCGGCGGAATGGCGGGGCTGGACGCCAATGCCCTTGCCGAGACGCTGAAGTTCGGTGCGGTGGTGGCGGGTCTTAACTGCGCGCACAAGGGATGCAATCCCCCCAGCCGAGCGGAAGTCGAAGCAATTCTGGTGGCCCATTGAACCCAAGCCAAGGGGGCGCTTCGATAGCGGCCCCATTGGCTTTCAACTGAGCCGGGCAAAAAATCGCTCGCGGTGCCAGTTGACGGCGGCGCGGTCCAGCCGTGTGACGGATTTATAGGGCATGTCGATCATTCCCTTGGGACTGGCGGCCTCAATGCCGTCCCGCCCCACGGCGTGCGTATTGAGCAGGATTTCGAACATCGGCCCCACGCTCCAGTCAAATCTGGAAAATGAATGGGCGGCCTCTGCGTCGAGCAGCAGAAAATTGCTGATATGCCAGTGGCCGCCATGTTCAAGCGGTTGGATGATGCAGGCCTCGAGAGTGTCTGATTTCACCCCGGAAAAACTGCATCTATCGGCCTGTTCTCGACGGAGCTGCTGCAGGAACGCGCTTTCCGATATGGCCGGCTCATATCCCGGGGCGCCCTCTTCGACGCGCATTGGATCGACAACTTCGCCGATTATGCGATCAAAGTTTTCGTCGGAGATTTCGAACACGCCGACCCGCGGCGGTTTTGGCTCCGCGAGCGGAATTGGAGCGGGGAAGAAGACGAGGCCTTCCACTCTGGCGGCGTTGACGAAGCCGGGCAGGGTTTCGAAGCCGCTGAGTTTGCCGAGGCCGACATAGGCTTCGGCATAGGATGGTCCTATATTGGCAATGAGAACAGGTTCGCCGACGCGATGGTCATAATTGATCTCGTCGTCTAGATCGTAGTCGAAAACTGCGCTTTCGGCGCCCAGTTGAGCGTCATCCAAAGCGGCGTAGATTATCAATCTGGACACTAGGACATCTCCTGACCTTCCTGCATTAGACTACGCGTTCTCACTTCGAGGCATCAGCATAGATACGTACGTAGTATTACCTGCGTCCTCAGTCCTGCGCCGCGCGTGCCCTGATCTCCAGGGCTTCGGTGAGCGTCATTTCGGTATGATGCTCCCATTCCGTGCTGGGCTGGGGGAAGTCGGTCCGGAAGTGGCCGCCCCGGCTTTCCACGCGCTTGAGGGCGGCCGCCGCGACGAGCGTGGCCGAGGTCGTCATGTTGAGATAGGCGGTGGTCACCTGTTCGGCCGTAGCCTCGAGATGGGCGATTTTTTTCAGGGCCAGGCTCAGCCCCTCCGCACTCCGTTCCACGCCGACGAGATCGCTCATCACCTGGCGCAATTGCTGCACCGCCAGGGAATTGCGCAAGATCTCCTCTGCGCGGTTGCCCTCAACCTCATCCCATTCGATGCCTTTGAAGGGGGACAGGGCGCGCGCGGGTTCCAGTCCGCCGATGTCGTCGGCGATGCGGGCGCCATAGACGATCGCCTCCAGCAATGAATTGGACGCCAGGCGATTGGCGCCATGTAATCCCGTGCAGGAGGCCTCGCCGCAGACCCAGAGGCCGGGAAGAGAAGAGCGACCGCGCTCATCCACCTTGACGCCACCCATGTGGAAATGGGCGGCCGGCACGACCGGGATCATGTCCGAGACGGGATCGATCCCGGCCTCGATGCAATATTTCGAGACCGTCGGGAAGCGCGTGAGGATATTCTTTCCCAGGACAGTGCGGGTGTCGAGAAAGACGCGGCGGCCTGCCTGTATCTGCCGGAAATTGGCGCGAGCCACGATATCGCGCGGCGCCAGTTCTGCATCCGCATGGATCGCGGGCATGAAACGCTCGCCCAGATCATTGACGAGAATGGCGCCTTCGCCGCGCAGGGCTTCCGTCGCGAGCGGAGCAGGATCGGCCCCCGTCGCGATTGCCGTGGGATGGAACTGCACGAATTCGGGGTCGGCAATGATTGCGCCGGCCCGGGCTGCCATGCCCATGGCGTGGCCCCGCACGCCGGGCGGGTTGGTGGTTATGGCGTAGAGCCCGCCCAGCCCGCCTGCCGCCAAAATGGTGGCGCGGGCGCGGATGAAAATCGGCTCCGAATAGCGATCCCCCAACCGGCGGCAATAGACGCCGACGATGCGGCCATTGTCCCGCGCCAGGCTGAGCGCGGTGATCCCCTCGACGACCCGGATCGACGGAGTGCGCCGTACCCGGGCGATCAGGGCCTGCATGATTGCCCAACCGGCTCGATCGCCCTCGACCTTGACAATGCGATTGGCCGAATGCGCTGCTTCGCGCCCGAGCTCGAAATTGCCGAAGTCGTCGCGGTCAAAGGGCGTGCCCAGGCGCGCAAGATCTTCTATTCGGGCCGCTGCCTCCGCAGTCACCCCTTCAGCCGTGCCATGATCAACGATGCCGGCTCCGGCCATCTCGGTATCAAGTGCATGGGCGTGGGCGCTGTCGCCTTCCCCCATGGCGGCGGCAACGCCGCCCTGGGCCCAGGCCGAAGACGCGCCGAGCCCGAGCGGTTTGGGTGTGAGCACGGTGACGGGGCGCGGTGCCAGCTTGAGGGCGGTGAACAGTCCGGCCAGTCCGGCGCCGACGATCAGCGCGCCGTCGGCATTGAGGCTGTTGTCGAAGGTCGTCATCGCGCGCACTCTCCCGGAACCGTCATGGATAGGCTCAGGCGCCTGTGCTCGCAAGCACAGGTGCGGAGAAAAACACCCCCCGGCGGGAGGGTGTTTTCAGACATTGGGGATTGCGATCAGGCGCTGTAGGCCTTGACGTTCTGGGTCTGCTCGCCGAGCCCCTCAATGCCCAGGCGCATGACATTGCCTGGCTTGAGCCAGATCGGATCGGGCTTGATGCCCATGCCGACGCCGGGAGGCGTGCCGGTGGAGATGATGTCGCCGGGCTGCAGGCTCATGAACTGGCTGACATAGGAAACGAGATGGGCGACACCAAAGACCATGGTCTTGGTCGAGCCGTTCTGGAAGCGCTTGCCGTCGATTTCGAGCCACATATTGAGGTTCTGCGGGTCGGCGACTTCGTCCTTGGTGACCAGCCATGGGCCGATCGGACCGAAGGTGTCACTGCCCTTGCCCTTGTCCCAGGTGCCGCCCCGCTCAAGCTGGAATTCGCGCTCGGAAACGTCGTTGACAAGGCAATAGCCCGCCACATGCTCCATCGCGTTCGCTTCGTCGACGTAACGGGCTTCCTTGCCGATAACGACGCCGAGTTCGACTTCCCAATCCGGCTTGGTGGAGTTTTTGGGAATGATGACGTCGTCATTGGGGCCGACGATGGCGCTGGTGGCCTTCATGAAGATGATCGGTTCCTTGGGAATCGGCGATCCGGTTTCCGCAGCGTGGTCGGCATAGTTCAGGCCGATACAGATGAACTTGCCGACATTGCCCACACAGGGGCCGATGCGCTGTGCGGCGTCCAGTGCCGGCAATTGCTCGATGTCCGTTGCCGCGATCTTCGCAAGCCCCTCGGGGGTCAGCACATCGCCGGCAATGTCGGTGATCACGCCGGAAAGGTCGCGGACCGAGCCGTCCTTGGCAAGAATGGCGGGCTTTTCGGCGCCTTTGGCACCGACGCGAAGAAGTTTCATGGCGGGTCTCCCTTGTATTTTCCAAGCAGATAAAGGCTAACATGTTAGCCTGTCGAGGCCGACCTTGTGCCAATGCGTTCGGTTTGGCTCAGTCTGCGGGGCGGATTATGCCCTTCTTGAGAATGATATTTCCATAGAGCCTTGTTTCGCCTGTCTGAACAATTGCGACGCAGGAGCGGGCCCGCTCGTAAAAAGCAAAGCGTTCCAGCCGGGAAAACCCCTGGCCAGGCTCGTGGCGGGTGATGATCTCTTCGAACAGCCCATAAATGGGCTCGCGGCGCTCCGGGTCACCGACCACGGCCATGCCGAAAGCGGCTTCGTCGACGAATTCGTCCAGTGGCATCACGGTGAGAATTGCGTCGAGCGCATCGGTGGCGGGTATGCCGTAAAGCCGCATCACCTCCGGTCCAAGATATTCGGCGGGGAAATTTGCGTCGACGATGGCGATCTCGTCGCCATGGCCCATGGCACGCAGGGCATACAGCAGGTCAGGACCGAGCAGGGCCGGAATATTCTTGAGCATCTTGTCTCCTCATTGATGGACAGCTCCCGACTCGGGAGCACTGCCATGCTCAGCCGAAGGGGAAGTCGTCGCTATCGACGGCCAGTTCGGCTCCATCGGCGAACAAATGCGGGTGGCTGCGCGCGAAGGCAAACAGCTCGACCATGACGGCATCGATATGGGCCCGGATGGCGGCGATGGCCTGCGCCGCGTCGGCCGCCAGGATGCCGTCGAAGATCGCCTGGTGCTCGGCAATGGTTAGGGCGAGGCGCCGGGGCGTGATGATGAGGCGGCGGGCGCGATCGAGATTGGCGCGCGCCTTGTCAATAATGGCTTTCACCCTGGTGAGGCGCATGCGGCGGAAGATGATGTCGTGGAAATCGACGTCGATCTGGTGGAAGGTCTCGGCGTCATCAATGGATGCGGCCGCGCGCTGGGCCGCCATGTTGGCATGGAGAGCCGCGATCACTTCTTCGTCGTGCTTGCCGATGAGCACCCTGAGGGCTTCGCTCTCCAGCCCTTTGCGGATGAGCATGTATTCCCGCACGTCGGCGATCTTCACCAGCGATACGGTCGAGCCGCGCTGGGGTGCAATATCGACGAGCCCTTCTTCGGCAAGTCGTGCGAGTGCTTCGCTGACCGGAAAGCGGGAAACGCCCAATTGTTTGCAGATGGCCGATTTATCCAGCCCTGCGCCTGGGGGCAGAGTGAGAGAAACAATGGCCTGGCGAAGCGTATTGGTGACGTCGACAGTGACGCTGCCGCGGGCAAAGCTGCCCGCATCAGGCAGAAAATCATAGGGACCGGCTTCCGTTTTCATGCTAACATGTTAGTTAGTGCCGTGTTGCTTGACAATGTCGGGCGCCCTCGATTGCTGAGTAATCTGGGGGCAAAAGCCGGCGAGGTAAAGCAGAGCCTCCAGCCCCGAGAGCCCGAACCGATGACCGACACCATGATCCGCCCCCAGGGCAAGACGCTTTCCCTCAATGTCGCGGACAATATTGCGGTGGCCTTGGCCAATCTCGAGCCCGGTGTCGAGACTGCGCAGGGTGTGTCCGTGCTGCGCCGCGTGCCGCGTGGGCACAAATTTGCCACCCGCGCCATTCCGGCTGGCGAGGCTGTGTTGAAGTTCGGTCAGATCATCGGCTTTGCCAAGGAAGCCATTGCGCCCGGCGATTGGGTGCATGAGCATAACTGCGGCATGGGCGGCGCAGACGGGACGCTGGTGCACGATTATGCGTTTTCCGAGGGCGCTATTCCTGTCGACTATGTCCCCGTCGCGCAGCGCGCCACCTTCGAGGGGTTTCGGCGCGCCAATGGCTCGGTCGGCACGCGCAATTATATCGGCATCCTCACCTCGGTGAATTGCTCGGCGACCGTCGCAAAATTTGTCGCCGAGGCCATCAACCGTTCGGGCATTCTGGACGATTATCCGGAAATCGACGGCGTGGTGCCCTTCGTTCATGGCACTGGATGCGGCATGGAAAGTCGCGGCGAAGGCTTTGACATCCTCAAGCGCACGCAGTGGGGATACACCTCCAACCCCAATCTGGGTGCAGCGCTGCTCGTCGGGCTCGGGTGCGAAGTGTTCCAGATCGGCCGGATGAAGGAGCTCTATGGCATCGAGGAGGGCGAGACCTTCCAGACCATGACCATCCAGGAGCGCGGTGGCACGAAGAAAATGATCGAATGGGGCGTCGAAAAGGTCAGGGAGATGCTGCCCATCGCCGCCGCGGCCCGCCGTGAAACGGTCGATGCCAGCCATCTGACATTGGCGCTGCAATGCGGTGGTTCGGATGGCTATTCGGGCATCACCGCCAATCCGGCTCTGGGTTACGCAGCCGATATCCTTGTGCGCAATGGTGGCACGGCAATCCTGTCCGAAACACCTGAGATCTATGGTGCAGAGCATCTCCTCACGCGCCGCGCCGCGAGCCGTGAAGTGGGTGAAAAGCTCATCGAGCGCATCCATTGGTGGGAAGATTACACGCGCCGCAATCACGGCGAGATGAACAACAATCCCTCGCCGGGCAACAAGCTCGGTGGCCTGACTACAATTCTCGAAAAATCTCTCGGCGCTGCGGCCAAGGGCGGCACCACGCCGCTGACGGCCGTCTATGAATATGCCGAAAAGGTCACCGAAAAAGGCTTTGTGTTCATGGACACGCCCGGCTTCGATCCCGTGTCGGCCACAGGGCAGGTCGCGGGCGGCGCCAATATACTGGCGTTCACCACCGGGCGCGGTTCGGCATATGGCTGCAAGCCTGTGCCCTCGATGAAGCTGGCGACCAATTCCGAGCTCTACGCCCGCATGACCGACGACATGGACATCGATTGTGGAGATATCGTCGAGGGCGTGTCCATCAAGGACAAGGGCCGGCAGATTTTCGACATGCTGCTCGATATCGCTTCAGGCAAGCCCACCAAATCCGAAGAACTCGGCTATGGCGACAATGAATTCGTGCCCTGGCAGGTCGGCGCGGTGATGTAGTCGCCTATCGGCCCATATTGCTGGCAGTGGGGGCGGCATTGGGCGAAACTCCCACGCCAAAGGCGTCGACCCTGCCGACCGGCGCCTGCATGAGTTGCTCGATCGAGAAGGGGGCGCTGGCCTCGGCGCGGGGTAGGGGCGGAGTGGCCACGACAAGGTCGGCCGCCCGCTGCGGGGCCCGGCTCAATGGCACAACCGCCCCCGCAACCTCCAGAAGCCGGATTTGTCCGAGGCCCTGATAGGGTGGGCGCAGCATCGAGGCGGCGTCCGTACCGGCCAGCGGGTCCACCACCGCCAGCGTCACCGCGCCACCGCGGTAGAAAGTGCGCAGCGACTGACTGACATAGAAGGCGAGCTTATCGGCTCCCGCCGCCGAGAAATGGATGCCATCGTCCTTGCGCATGCGCGCGTTCTGCCCGTTTACGTCCGGCCCGTAGGACGAATATTTGCCGTCCTCGCCGAGGAAGCGGTCATAGATATCGAGGAATTCCGCCCCGCTCGAGAAAGCCGCCATCTTCTGGAGCGCGCTGATCTGGCTCATGGCGGTGGAGTATTCGCCCCGCGACATGGGCGGCAGTCCAATCCAGATCACCGGTTTTCGCGCCGCCCGCAACTGGCCGAGAAAATCATTGAGGCGGGATTGATAGATTTCCGTCCAGGGCTCGGTGAGCGAGTTGAGGCTCTCACCATTGGCCTTGAGCTCTTGCCGGTCATTGACGCCGATAATGACGACGGCAACATCAAAGCTGTCACCGGCGATCTGCTCCCGGATCGTCGCATTCCAATCGAAATAGTCGTCGCGCACGAAGCCGGATGAGCCCACCCCCTGGCTGATCACCACCAGGTTCGGATCTTCTGCGTAAAAGCGTTCAAGCGCCTTGGCGAGGTCGACCGCCATAGAGTCGCCAAAGACGGCGAGCCGGGTTGCATTCTGCGCCTTTTCGATCTGTGGCTTGGGCGGGGGCAGGGCGGCGGGCGTTGCCTGACGCGGCTGCGTTTGCTGCACCGGCGGGGGCTGTGGCGTGGCCTGCTTTTCCTCGCCGAAGAGAAGGTCAAACAGCGTGCGGCGGCGCTCCTGCTGCGCCACCAGGATGCGGTCTCCCTCTTGCGCGAAGGCCGGCATGACCTCGAGGGAGCAGAACACGACCAGCAATATCAGCAGAACAACGCGCTTCATGTCTCGATCCGGCCTATGCCTGGGATGTAGCAGATTGAGCGTCCCAAGGCCACGCCGCTCCCCTGGAGGTTACCGAACCGCAG
Source organism: Devosia sp. FJ2-5-3 (assembly GCF_029201545.1). Lineage (NCBI taxonomy): Bacteria > Pseudomonadati > Pseudomonadota > Alphaproteobacteria > Hyphomicrobiales > Devosiaceae > Devosia > Devosia sp. FJ2-5-3. Next base: position 615,967 of record NZ_CP104007.1, read on the forward strand.
CCACCAGCGCGTCATGGGCAGCCTTGGTGATGAAGCCGTCGGCGATTTGGCCCTGTGACGCCTGGAACCGCGCATAAGCGGCCTGGGTGATCGGGCCGAGCCTCCCGTCGACGGCGCCCTGATAGAGCCCCAGTGCCTTGAGCGCCTGCTGGATTGTCTGTCGCTGCGCCAGATTGGGGAAAACGGTGTTGCGCGGCCAAGGAGCGACATAGGCTCCGCCGCCCTTCAGCCGATCGGTCAGATGGGCCACGGCCATGGCGTAGCTGTCCGAAAAATTATAGCCCTTGAGCACGAGGTAATTGCCCGTCATCAGGAATTTCGGGCCGTCCTTGCCAGCGGGAACATAGAGAAAAACCGGCGTTCGGAGATCGGAAAATGCTCGTCCCGAAACCCGCATGACGCCCCGGTCGGCAAAAAAACCAATCGGCCGCATCTGGTCGCGGTCGGCGAGGAGATAGTCAAATCCCTCGGGGAGCGCGACCTCAAATCCCCAGTCCACGCCCGGCTGATAGCCGAGATGGATGAGGAAGCGGGCGCTGGTGGCCAGCGCATCGGCGAGGGAATTGTGAAGGTCTATCCGTCCATCGCCGTCTCCGTCGGACCCATGGGCGAGGACATTGGTGGGATTGACCTGCAAATGGCCGATTGCCCCTGCCCATGACCCCACAGGCGAGACGCCGCCATTGACCTGGGCGAGGCGCAGGGCCGCGATTAGGTCGGCCTTGTCCTCGGCATAGCGGCTGCGGTGTTGATAGGTCACTGTCGCCAGGGACCGGACGATGGGACGGATGAGGCTGTCATTGCCCAGCACAGCGCCATAATCGGTCTCGATCCCCCAGATGGCTCCGAGCAGATAGGGGTCGACACCATATCGGGCGCCAATCGCCGAAAAGAGTTGGGCCTGGCGCGAGAGGGCGGCTTTGCCGCGCTCGACGCGGGCAGGATTGACCCGCGTCTCGATATAGTCCCAGACCGGGGTGGTGAATTCGGGCTGCGTTTCGACCAGCTTTGGAACGCGGGGATCGGGCGTCATCCCACCCATTATGGCATCATAGCTTGTCGCGCTGACGCCGCTGGACAGCGCCTCGGGACGCAGGGCGGCCAGAAAATCGGCAAAGCTGCCCACGGGCTGCGCCATGGTGGGGGCCGTCATCAAGAGCACGAAAAAGGCCGCCAGCCGCCGCATGATTGCATCTCCTCAGCGATTGCGCATCATCAAATGGCGTTCCCAGGCATAGGCCGTTTCGACAATCTCTCTGAGATCGTCATGCTTGGGGGTCCATCCCAGGAGTTTACGCACTTTTTCGCCTGTCGCGGTGATCGATGCGGGGTCACCGGCCCGGCGCGGCCCTTCATCGGCCCGGAATTTAACGCCGGACACGTCGCGCACCATGTCCACGACTTCCCGCACCGAATAGCCTCGGCCGTAGGCGCAATTCAGCGTCGTGCTGTCGCCACCCCTGCGCAGATGGGTCAACAACAGGGCATGGGCTTCGATCAGGTCGGTCACGTGGATATAGTCGCGCACACAGGTGCCGTCGGGCGTTTCATAGTCGGTGCCGAAAATGTTCATCTTGTCGCGCTGGCCCAGCGCCGTCTGGCAGGCAACCTTGATGAGGTGGGTGGCAAGCGGCGTCGATTGCCCGGACCGCTTCTGCGGATCGGCACCGGCGACGTTGAAATAGCGCAGGACGCCGAAGGTGAGGGGATGGGCTGCCGCGACATCCGCCAGCATCCATTCGGTCATCAGCTTGGAGCGCCCATAGGGCGACATGGGGTGGAGCGGCGTATCTTCCACCACCGGCGCCAGCCCGGTCATGCCGTAGACTGCGGCGGTGGACGAGAAGATGAAGTGTTTTACCCCGCCCCGCACCGCGGCCTCGATCAGGTTTCGCGAGGTGGAGGTGTTATTGGCGTAGTATTTCAGTGGGTTGGTCACCGATTCCGGCACGACGATGGAGCCGGCGAAATGCACGATTTCCGTGATGGCGTGCTTCGCGATGAGGCTGGTGACGAAGTCGATATCGCCGGCATTGCCCGGCTCGAATATTGCGCGGCCGTCGATGGCCCAGTCAAAGCCGGTGATCAGATTGTCCAGTACCACGACCTGCTCGCCGCGGTCGGCCAGCTCCAGCACCATGTGACTGCCGATATAGCCCGCGCCACCGGTGACCAAGACTGTCATGGGAGAACTCCTAAGCTTAAAAGCTATTATGCCGCAACGATATGTGGCAGATGTTGATTTAGCTTTACGCCGACCATCCGCCAATTCCAATGAAGGGAAGTCTAGTGTCCAAGCGCGTCCGTACAGCCGTATTTCCTGTTGCAGGCCTGGGAACCCGGTTCCTCCCGGCAACGAAAGCCATGCCCAAGGAAATGTTGACGGTCGTGGACAGACCGCTCATTCAATATGCGGTCGATGAAGCCCGCGAAGCGGGCATCGAGCATTTCGTCTTTGTCACCGGCCGCAACAAGGGCGTCATCGAAGACCATTTCGACCGCCAGTTCGAGCTGGAAACAACGCTCGAAACGCGCGGCAAGGAAGCCGCCCTGCAGGAATTGCGCCGTGACCTGCCCTCGGCCGGACGCACCAGCTTCACCCGCCAGCAGGAGCCGCTGGGATTGGGCCACGCCGTCTGGTGCGCCCGCGACATCGTGGGGGACAATCCCTTTGCACTGCTCCTGCCGGATATGCTGTTCAAAGGCGAACCCGGCGTGCTCAAGCAGATGATGGACGCCTATGAGGAAAGCGCCGGCAATGTCATTGCCGTCGAGGAAGTGCCGCATGCGGAAGTGGCGTCCTATGGCGTGATCGGCCGTGGCGACGGTCCGGATACCGGGTTCCGCGTCACCCAGATGGTGGAAAAGCCCAAGGTCGAGGACGCACCGTCCAATCTGATCATTTCGGGTCGTTATATCCTGCAGCCCGAAATCTTCTCGCTTCTGGCCGAACAGACCAAGGGCGCCGGAGGGGAAATCCAGCTCACCGATGCCATGCAGAATTTGATGCACACCCAGCATTTCACGGGCGTCAAATATCAGGGCCAGAGCTTTGACTGCGGCTCCAAGATCGGCTTCCTGACGGCCAATGTCGTCTACGCCCTCGAGCGCGACGACATTCGCCCCGGCTTCCTGCGCGAATTGCGCAAATTGGATCTCGAGGAAAAACTCTAGAGCATTTCACCCCGTCGCTTAGGCGGCGAAATCACTCTGAGTCCTTATTTGTCGCGCTTCCGAGCCGGAAAAGTGGTGTCCATTTTTCCTGGTATCGCTTCAGCGCGACAGCGTTATCCCGAGGCTGACCTGATGGCTGTCGCTCTGGCCGCGACTTGAATTGTCGCGGCGGCCATAGCCATAATCCGCACTGAGGGCCGTGTGGGCGTTGACGCTGTAGTCGGCGCCCGCACCCACGCCATAGCGGTTTTCCGTCTCGGTGCTGCCGACAAACTGGGTCGTGCTCCAGTCGGCACTGGCGCGCAGCCGCAGCCATGAGTTGACGGTATAGGCGAGGTTGGCAAGGGCAGTGTTCTGGATACGGGCCGTCCCGGCATTGTCGGGGCCGGCGGGCTCCAGCGTCGTCTCGAGGCTTGCCGTCATCAGGACCGTGGGGTCAGGGGTAAAGCTTAGGCTCGCCCCGTAGAGCTGGGTCGTCACGTCACCCACATTGCCGGCGTGGAAGATCCGTTGGCCCACACCCGCCGAGACACTTGCCGTCAGGATATTGTTCCATGATCCCGAAACGCCGGCGCGCAGCGTGCGGTTGGTCGCGTCTGCCTTCTCGCCATTGACGCCCGCGACATCAAAGAAGTCGCGTGCCAGTCCCGCCTGGGTGAACACTTCGAAGATCGGCGTAATCTGGTAGCCCACGCGCAAATTACCCGATGCGGTCCAGCGGTTCTGGTCCACATTGTCGGTTTCGCCGGTATCGCGGCGTGTGGAGGGGCCATAAGTCGTTCGAGCGGCCTCCGCGTCGACGCCGACATTGAACAGGCCGAACTGCCGGTCGATTCCGACACCGAGATTGCCGCTCATCACCTGAGGCGGGACGACGAGCTGCGGATTGAGATCGAGGGATCCGGGCAGGTCCTTGCTGAGGCTGAAGGCGGCGTTGCCGCTGAGACGCGTGACATTGTCCAGCGCCATGTCTGCGGAGAGCCCAAGGCGCATATTGGTGATGGTCACATTGTCCTGGCCGCTGGGCTTGGCGATCTCCGCGCTGCCATTGGCGGTGATATCGGCCAGGCTGCCATCGTAGAGTGCCGAGAATTGGGGGGTCAGGCGCGTGACGAAGGTCTGTCCGCTCGTCGATTGCGTCAGCGTGCCCCTTAGCCCCACGGACCAGTCGATGTCGAACGGGAGGTGGTGGGGCTCGACCGGCACGCCATAGTCGTCGAGAACGGGCGCTGCCGGATAAATGCCCGGCCGCAGCCGTTCATTGTCGGTCTCCGAGCCATCGGCACCAAACGGCTGCGCGAGCACCGGCGCACAGAGACAAGTGGTGGCAAGAGCCACAACCACTCTGATGCGCCATATCAGCGACAGCATTGGCACAGACGACTCCGTTCGCTACGGGGAGGTGATCCCTAATCCTTTCAGCTTATGGTTAACGAAGTCTTTCGAGGCGCCTCAGACTGGCTCCACTTTCAGCACCGGGCCATCATATCCGACGATCCGGATGCGCTGGCCAACCGGAAGGTCGGGACCGGCGATGCGCCAGACGCTGTCGCCAAGCGACAGGCGCCCGAAGCCTCCCGCGATGGGCTGGTCCAGGGTAAATTCCTGCCCGACAAAGCGCTCGGCGCGACGGTTGAGAAAGGGCTGGTCGTCGGTCGATTTCCGCGATCGACTCCACCGTAGCCAGGCGAAGATCGATGCCAGGGAGAGTATGGCAAACATGAGCCATTGCCATGGCCAGTCCATCGGCTGGATGAAGACGACGAGGCCGGTGACGATGCCGGCGGTCCCCAGCCAGACGAGAAAGCCGCCCGGGACGACGAGCTCCAAGGCGAGCAGGACGAGCCCGGCGATGATCCAGCCCCAGGGCGCATTGGCGGCGAGAAAATCGACGATCATCATGCCAGCCCCTTATCCTTGCGCGGGATCGGACGAGCGGGACGAGGATGGAGGGCGTGCGGCAGGTCGCACGGAGCCTTCGGGCTTGTCGCCGCCGAAGGTCTCGCGCGCAATCTCGGCGATGCCGCCAATGGCCCCGATAACGCTTGCGGCCTCGATCGGCAGCATCAGCAATTTCTGGTTGGGGGAGGTGGCAATGCCTTCGAGCGCCTTGATGTAATTGTTGGCGACGAAATAGTTGATGGCCTGCACATTGCCCGAGGCAATGGCGTCGGACACAAGCTGGGTCGCCTTGGCTTCAGCTTCGGCGGCACGCTCGCGGGCTTCGGCATCGCGGAAAGCGGCCTCGCGGCGTCCTTCGGCCTCGAGGACCTGGGCCTGCTTTTCACCCTCGGCCTTGAGGATGGCGGCCTGACGCCGGCCTTCGGCCTCGAGAATGGTGGCGCGCTTCTCGCGTTCGGCCTTCATCTGCCGACCCATGGAATCGACGAGATCCTTGGGCGGATCGATATCCTTGATCTCGATACGGGTAATCTTGATGCCCCAGGGCGAGACCGCCGTATCGACGACGCGCAGCAGGCGCTCATTGATCTCGTCGCGGTGGCTCAGAAGCTCGTCGAGGTCCATCGAGCCCATGACCGTGCGGATATTGGTCATGGTGAGGTTGAGAATGGCGTTTTCGAGATTGGCTACTTCATATGCCGCGGCGGCGGCGTCGAGCACCTGATAGAAGGTGACGCCATTGGCGGTGATCGAGGCGTTGTCGCGGGTGATGACTTCCTGGTGAGGGACGTCGAGCACCTGCTCCATGACGTTGATCTTCTTGCCCACACTATCGATGAACGGCACGATCAGATTGAGGCCGGGCTTGAGGGTCCGGGTATATTTGCCGAACCGTTCGATGGTGAAATTATAGCCCTGCGGCACCGTCTTAGCACCGGCGAAGAGGACCAATATCAGCAGAATGCCAATGCCTATGAGGGTGATGCTCAGCCCGTCCAATCCGAATTCCTCCAGCCCCATGGCGCAAACTCCTGCTGCCGCTTTCTGAAAAGCAATCTAGGGGGCATCAAGGGTGTAGGCAATCAGTCACGGCGAATAGACAGCCGGATCGGTCGGGCGCGGGGAGAGCTGGGCAAAGACCGAACGGGCAATTGTTTCCAGTTTTTCAGGGGCATAAGGCGCCGTGATCGTGCAGGTAAGGGTGTCGTCGGCCCAATAGAGGGCAGTATCGACGCCGAGCGTGGCCAATTGATAGGTCGGCGCGTCCACGGTCAGGGCGGGCGTGACATAGAGGGTGAGGCGCTCCCCTGCGGCGTCTTCATACATGAGCTGGGCAGCGCGGCCACCGGGGACATCCGGAGCCGGCAGGAGCCGTCCGCCGAGGAAGGTCAATCCCGAGGAGATGAGATCGGGCATGGCAAGATTGGTCTGCAGGCGCGCCGACAGCCAGGTGGTCAAATGGGCGCTGTCGTCTCCCGGCACTTCCACCGAATGTCGATTTTCCCCGACATAGACCGTATGGGCGCTGACAGCGCTGGCAATCAGGCGATCCGCGGGGCCAGGACCGGCGGAAAGATCCCGCAGGAACCAGCCCGCGCCGATGCCAAGGCCCGCAATGACCACTGCCGCAACCGCATTGGACCAGAACCGGCCGCGCTTCTGCCGGGTGGTCGCCGCAATGCGAGCCGTATCGAGGCGTGCCGGCAGGGGTTCGCTGATCACCGGGCCATAGAGGGCGCGAATGGCGTCTGACTGGCGCTGCATCTGGGCCAGGTCGGCGGCGAGTTCGGGGCGGTCGGCGAGGCGCCGTTCAAGGTCCTGCCGCTTGGCCGCATCGAGTTGCCCATCGGCCATGGCCATCAGGAGGTCTTTGGTAATCTCGCTCATTTTACCGTCCTCAGATGCGGCTCTGCCGGCGTTCCCGTCAGGGTCCGCAAAGCCGAGCGGGCGCGGCCGAGGCGGCTCATCAGCGTCCCGACGGGGATGTCGAGGATGCTGGCGGCATCCTGATAGGAAAGACCTTCGAGCGTGACCAGAAGCAGGGCCTCCTTTTGTTCAAGCGGGATGGTTTCGAGGGCCCGGCCGAGTTCGGCTAGGGCGAGATGGCCGGGCTGCGGCGGCTGCACCGCGGGCTCGGGAATGCTGTCGATCTGGACAATTTCCCCGCGCCGCCTGCTATTGCGCAGATCATTGCGGTGGATATTGGTGAGGATAGTGAAGAGCCAGGCGCGCACAGGCCCGCGGGGTCGAAACAACCCGCGGCGGGAGATGGCGCGTTCGAGGCAATCCTGCACGAGATCGTCGGCGCGGTCGATGTCGCGGGTCAGCGCCCGGGCATACCGCCGGAGCGCGGGTACGCAGGCCTCGATTTCGTGCAGGATTTCCGCCACTTGGGGGCTTTCAGCTATTCGATGGCAAGATGCCAGACGCCACCGACGCCGTCACCGGTAATATCGCCGGGGGCCTTGTCGTCGACCCAGTAGTAGAGCGGCATGGACTTATAGGCCCACATCTTGGTGCCATCTGTCCGTTCTACAATGGAAAAATCGCCTTCGGCCGCGGCGGCATCGTCAGCGAAGAGCGGGGGCCATTTTTCGGCGCAGGTGTCGTAGCAATTGGTGACGCCTGGCTCATCCTTGTCGAAGATATAAAGGGTCATGCCGTTGGCATCGGTCAGGACCATCTTGCCGCCGATGTCGGTGGATTTGACCGCGCCGCCGAGATAGTCGGCGGCGAATGCCGGAGTAACAAGGGCGGCGAGCAGGGCTGCACCGGCCAGAATATTACGGAAATTCATGGCGTTGTCTCCTCATGCGGGACCGCATGAGGCGGTCCGCATAAGGATCAACACCCTGGGGGCCGGTTTAATCCGCGCCCTGAAAAATTATTCTTCGTCGGTGAAGCGAACGGCGCCGATATGGGGGAGATTGCGGTTGCGCTGGCCGTAGTCGATGCCATAGCCGACGACGAATTTGTCAGGGATTTCAAAGCCGAGCCATTTGGCGTTGATCTCGGTCTCGCGGCGCGAGGGTTTTGAGAGCAGGGCGCAGATTTCCATGCGGCGGGGATGGCGGGTTTCGAGGATCTCGAGGACGTGCTTGAGGGTGTGGCCGGTGTCGATAATGTCTTCGACGACGAGGACATCGCGACCGGCGATCTCGCCGCGCAAGTCCTTGAGAATCCTCACTTCCCGGCTCGATTCCATGGCATTGCCATAGGAGGAGGCCTCGAGGAAATCGACTTCGACGGGCAGGTCGAGTTCGCGGACGAGGTCGGCGATGAAGATGAAGGAACCACGCAGGAGGCCGACTACGACGAGCTTGTCGGTGTCGGCAAAATGGGTCGAAATCTCGCGGGCCAGGGCTTCCACCCGGGCGGCAATGGCCTTGGCGGAGATCAGTTCATCGACGACATAGGGCTTTTGGGTCATGCGTATGTCCGGTTCGCAAACGGGCTGGATTCGTTAGCAGACTGTTAGCATTGACGCGGTGCGGATGTGAATTGCCCAGTGGGGGATCTTACCGGCGATGACGTCGCGGGAGGCACCCCCACCTAGCCTCCCCCTGAAGAAGGGGGAGGGACAGATCGAGTTTGCGGAACGGTTGGGTGCAGAGCCTCTGGCGAGAGCCCACCACCTAGCCTCCCCCTGGAGGAGGGGAGGGACAGATCGGTGGGTGGGCGATTACCGGGGCAGGTCGGTCTTGCCCATGAGGTCCATGTCGATGGCGCGGGCGGCCTGGCGGCCTTCGCGGATGGCCCAGACGACGAGGGACTGGCCGCGGCGCATGTCGCCGGCGGCGTAGACCTTCTCGACCGAGGTCTTGTAGGTGAAGGTGTCGGCAAAGATATTGCCGCGCTTGTCGAGGTCGGCACCCAGTTCGGAGAGCAGACCCTCCTTGACCGGGCCGGCAAAGCCGATGGCGAGGAGGACGAGGTCGGCCTTGATGATGAACTCGCTGCCCGGGATCGGCTGGCGCTTGCGATCGACGCGGGCGCATTCGACGCCGGTGACCTGACCCTTGGCATTGCCGATGATTTTCATCGTGCCGGCGGAGAACTCGCGGATGGCCCCTTCCGCCTGCGAGGACGAGGTGCGCATCTTGACCGCCCAATTGGGCCAGTTGGTCAGCTTGTTTTCCAACTCCGGCGGCATGGGGCGGACGTCGAGCTGAGTGACGGCGATGGCGCCCTGGCGGAACGAGGTGCCGACGCAGTCGGAGGCCGTATCGCCGCCACCAACGACGACGACATGCTTGCCGGCCGCGCTGAGCTGGAGTTCGGAGGACACATCTTCGCCGCCGAGGCGACGGTTTTGCTGGACGAGGAAGGGCATGGCGTAGTGCACGCCATTGAGATCGGTGCCTTCGGCATCCACATCGCGCGGGCGTTCGGCGCCGCCGCTCAGGAGCACGGCATCATACTGGGCCTGCAGCTCGGAAAGCGGGCGGGTGACGCCGATGTTTTCGTTATAGTGGAAAGTGACGCCTTCGGCTTCCATCTGGGAAACGCGGAAGTCGATGTGTTCCTTCTCCATCTTGAAGTCGGGAATGCCATAGCGCATCAGGCCGCCGGCCTTGGGCTCGCGTTCATAAAGGTGAACGTCGTGGCCGGCGCGGGCCAGCTGCTGGGCGGCGGCGAGACCGGCCGGGCCGGAGCCGACGATGGCGACAGATTTTCCAGTCTTTACCGGATTGATCTGCGGCTTGATCCAGCCGGACTTGATGGCCCGGTCGGCGATGGCCTGTTCGACGGTCTTGATGGCGACGGGAACGTCATCGAGGTTCAGCGTGCAGGCTTCCTCGCAGGGCGCGGGGCAGATGCGGCCGGTGAATTCGGGAAAATTATTGGTCGAGTGGAGGTTGCGCGCGGCCTCCTCCCAGTCGCCGTTGTAGACGAGGTCGTTCCAGTCCGGGATCTGATTATGGACCGGGCAACCGGTGTCGCCGTGGCAGAAGGGGATGCCGCAATCCATGCAGCGGGCGGCCTGGTCGACCACGCGCCCTTCCGAGAGCGGAATGGTGAACTCGCCCCAATGGCGGATGCGGTCCGAGGCCGGCTCATAGCGCGGCTCTTCCCGTTCGATCTCGAGAAAGCCTGTTACCTTACCCATGGCTTTGCTCCTTGGATTGGATGTCGTTGGTGCGGTGCGTGTCGCCCCACCCCCACCTAACCTCCCCCTCGAAGGGGGAGGAATGGCGCGGTGAATGGGACTGGATCGTGCCAGCAGAGTGGAGGAGTCCCTCCCCCTCATAGGGGGAGGCTCGGAGGGGGTGTACGGAGCCACGAGATCCGGGCTCTCGCCCCCCACCCTTGATCCTTCTTCCCAAAGTTCGCTCCACTGGAGCGAACTTCCCTCCGGGACGGGTCGAAGCCCGCAAGGGGGAGGGTGTCGACTGAGAGATCGACGCCAAATTTGGTTGCATCATCATTCCGCCGCCACATGCGTGCCGGAGGCGCGCTTCTTTTCCATTTCGAGGATGGCGCGGCGGTATTCGACCGGCATGACCTTCACGAATTTGGGGCGCATCTCGGCCCAGTTCTCGAGGATCTGCTTGGCCTTGGTCGAGCCGGTATAATGCAGATGGTTCGAGATCAGCTGGTGCAGGCGCTCGTCGTCGTGCTTGGTCATGTCGCCGGAGATGTCGACGCGGCCATGCCATTCGAGATCCCCACCGTGGTGGTGGAGCTTCTGCATGAGGTCTTCTTCTTCCTGGACGGGTTCGAGATCGACCATGGCGAGGTTGCAGCGGCTGCGGAAGGTCTCGTCCTCATCGAGGACATAAGCGACGCCGCCCGACATGCCGGCGGCAAAGTTGCGGCCGGTGGGGCCCATGACGACGACGAGACCGCCGGTCATGTATTCGCAGCCATGATCGCCCGTGCCTTCGACGACGGCGATGGCGCCCGAGTTGCGGACGGCGAAGCGTTCGCCGGCCACGCCGCGGAAATAGGCCTCGCCCTCGATGGCGCCGTAGAGCACGGTATTGCCAACGATGATCGACTTTTCGGCCGTGGTGATGGCCTTCTCGCTCGGACGGACGACGATGCGACCACCCGACAGACCTTTGCCGACATAGTCATTGGCATCGCCGATCATGTCGATGGAGATACCCTTGGCAAGGAAGGCGCCAAAAGCCTGGCCGGCAGTACCGCGCAGGGTAATGGCGATGGTGTCGTCCGGCAGGCCGTCATGGCCATATTTCCTGGCAAGAGCACCCGAGAGCATGGCGCCGGCCGAGCGGTCGCGGCTGCGGATCGGCAGCTCGATCTGGACCGGCTTGCCGGTTTCGAGCGCCGGAGCTGCGAGTTCGACGAGCTTGCGGTCGAGCACGGCTTCGAGGTGATGGTTCTGTTCCTCGGAGTGATAGATCGTATCTTCACCCAGCGGCTCAGGCTTGTAGATCACCTTGGCGAGGTCGACGCCGTGGCTCTTCCAATAGTCGGTGACGCGCTTCTGATCGAGCAGATCGGAGCGGCCGATAAGTTCGTTGAGGGTGCGGGCTCCCAGCTCGGCCAAAAGGCCGCGCAGCTCTTCGGCGATGAAGAAGAAGTAGTTGATGACGTGCTCGGGCGTGCCCTTGAAGCGCTTGCGCAGCACCGGGTCCTGGGTGGCGACGCCAACGGGGCAGGTGTTGAGATGGCACTTGCGCATCATGATGCAGCCGGCCGCGATCAGCGGAGCGGTGGAGAAGCCGAACTCGTCGGCCCCGAGCAGGGCGCCGATCAGGACGTCGCGACCGGTCTTGAGACCGCCATCGACCTGGAGACGGACGCGGGAACGCAGGCGGTTGAGCACGAGGGTCTGGTGGGTTTCAGCCAGGCCGATTTCCCAGGGACCGCCGGCATGCTTCAATGAGGTCAGGGGCGACGCGCCGGTGCCGCCGTCATAGCCGGAGATGGTGATGTGGTCGGCGCGCGCCTTGGCAACGCCGGCCGCAACCGTGCCGACACCGACTTCGGACACCAGCTTGACCGAGATGTCGGCCTGCTCGTTGACGTTCTTCAGGTCATAGATGAGCTGGGCGAGGTCTTCGATGGAATAGATGTCGTGATGCGGCGGCGGGGAGATGAGACCCACGCCGGGCGTCGAGTGACGGGTCTTGGCGACGATCCAGTCGACCTTGTGGCCGGGCAGCTGGCCGCCTTCGCCGGGCTTGGCACCCTGCGCGACCTTGATCTGGATCTGGTCGGCATTGACCAGATATTCGGTGGTGACGCCAAAGCGGCCGGAGGCGACCTGCTTGATGGCGCTTCGAAGCGGGTTGCTCGAGCCGTCCGCGAGGGGCTTGTAACGATCAGGCTCTTCGCCGCCTTCACCGGTATTGGACTTGCCGCCAATGCGGTTCATGGCGATGGCGAGCGTCGTATGGGCTTCGCGAGAGATCGAGCCGAAGCTCATCGCGCCGGTGACGAAACGCTTGACGATCTCGACGGCGGGTTCGACTTCGTCGAGGGGGACGGCCGTGCCGATCGGCTTGATGTCGAGCAGGTGGCGAATGGCGAGATAGCCGTTTTCGCCCGAGTTCACGCGCGCGGCATAGCTGTTGTAGCGGTCCTGCGCTGTCTCGGGGCTTTCCTCGAAAGTGCGGACGGCGTGCTGGAGATCGGCCACGACATCGGGCGACCAGGCATGCTTTTCGCCACGGATGCGATAGGCATATTCGCCGCCGACATCGAGCTGCTTGCGCAGCACGGCGTCGTCGCCAAAGGCCAGATCGTGGCGCTTGACGGTTTCGGCCGCGATCTCGGTGATGCCGACGCCTTCGATGGAGGTGGCGGTGCCGAAGAAATACTTGGCGACGAAATCAGAGTTGAGGCCGACCGCATCAAAGATCTGCGCGCCGCAATAGGACTGGTAGGTGGAAATGCCCATCTTGGACATGACCTTGAGGAGGCCCTTACCGACCGACTTGATGTAGCGGTAGACGACTTCGTCCGCCGAGACTTCCTCGGGGTAATTGCCTTCGGCGTGCAGCGCCTGCAGCGCTTCGAAGGCGAGATAGGGGTTGATGGCTTCGGCGCCATAGCCGGCCAGCATGGCGAAGTGGTGGATTTCGCGGGCTTCGCCGGTTTCAACGACCAGACCCGTCGAAGTGCGCAGGCCCTTGCGGATGAGGTGGTGGTGCACGGCGGCGAGCGCCAGCAGCGTGGGGATATCCAGCCGGTCGGCCGAGACGAGGCGATCAGAGAGGATGATGATGTTGTATTCGCCACGCACCGCTTCCTCGGCGGCCTGGCACAGGGCGTCGATGGCCGCTTCCATGCCGGCAGCGCCGTTCACCTTGGGATAGGTGATGTCGAGCGTCTTGGTCTTGAACTGGTTGCTGTCGATATCGCCAATGGCGCGGATCTTTTCGAGATCCTCATTGGTGAGGATCGGCTGGCGCACTTCGAGGCGCTTGACCGTCGAGAGACCTTCGAGATCGAAGAGGTTCGGGCGCGGACCGATGAAGGAGACAAGGCTCATCACCGATTCCTCGCGGATCGGATCGATGGGCGGGTTGGTCACCTGCGCAAAGTTCTGCTTGAAATAAGTGTAGATCAGCTTGGGGTTGTTCGAGAGCGCCGAGATCGGCGTGTCGGTGCCCATCGAGCCGACGGCTTCCTGGCCGGTGGTGGCCATGGGCGCCATCAGCAGCTTGACGTCTTCCTGGGTGTAGCCAAAGACCTGGAGGCGATCGAGCAGCGCGTCGGTCGGCTCGGGCGCCTTGGGGGCAACTTGGGGCAGGTCTTCGAGCACGATCTGGGTGCGGGCCAGCCAATCGGCATAGGGATTGGAGGTCGCCAGCGTCGACTTGATCTCGTCGTCGGAAATGATGCGGCCCTGCTCGAGGTCGATGAGCAGCATGCGGCCGGGCTGGAGGCGCCAGCGTTCGACAATGTCCTCGTCGGGAATGTCGAGCACGCCCGATTCCGAGGCAAGGATGACGTGGCCTTCCTTGGTGACGAGGTAGCGGGCGGGGCGCAGGCCATTGCGGTCGAGGGTTGCCACGACATAGCGGCCGTCGGAGATCGACATGGCGGCCGGACCGTCCCAGGGCTCCATCAGGGAGGCGTGGTACTGGTAGAAGGCGCGACGCTTTTCATCCATCAGCGGATTGCCGGCCCAGGCTTCGGGGATCAGCATCATCGCCGCGTGGGGCAGGGGATAACCGCCGCGCACGAGGAATTCGAGCGCGTTGTCAAAGCAGGCGGTGTCGGACTGGCCCTCATAGGAAATGGGCCAGAGCTTGGTGATGTCGTCGCCAAAATACTTCGAGTGGACGGAGGCCTGGCGGGCCGCCATCCAGTTGACGTTGCCACGGATGGTGTTGATTTCACCATTGTGGGTGGTCATGCGGTAGGGGTGGGCCAGCTTCCAGGAGGGGAAGGTATTGGTCGAAAAGCGCTGGTGAACGAGCGCGATGGCGCTTTCGAAGGCCTCGTCGTGAAGGTCCTGGTAGAAGGCGCCGAGCTGGTCGGCCAGGAACATGCCCTTATAGACAAGCGTGCGGGCCGACATGGAGACGACATAAAAGCCGTTGTCGCTGTGGCTCTCGGGCACGTCGTTATAGACGGTGTTGGAGATGACCTTGCGGACGATGAGGAGCTTGCGCTCGAATTCATCCAGCGTCAGGCCTTCGGGTCGGGCGATGACCATCTGCTCGATGATCGGCTGGGTGGCGATGACGCCGGCCGAGAGCTTGGAATTGTCGGTGGGCACGACGCGTTCGCCGAGGAGGACGAGGCCTTCGCTGGCGATGCAGCGGCGCACGACTTCGGCGCAGCGGGACTTGAGGCCCGCGTCGTTGGGATAAAAGATCATCGCCACGGCGTAGTGGTGCTTTTCGGGCAGGGAGAAGGGCAGGACCTTCTTGAAGAAGGCATGCGGGGTCTGCACCAGAATGCCGGCGCCATCGCCCATCAGCGGATCGGCACCGACGGCGCCGCGGTGTTCGAGGTTCTCGAGGATTTCGAGACCCTTCTGAACCACTTCGTGGCTGGGCTTGTTCTTGATGTTGGCGATCATGCCGATGCCGCAGGCGTCGTGCTCATTGGCCGGGCTATAAAGACCCTGGGCCTCGGGGCGGCCGTCGACGCGTCGCGAATTGGCGATCAGCGTGCGCGATTTGGCTTTGGTGGAGACCGGAGAAGTTTGTCCGTGCCGCTCGTGTGCCATATCGTGGTCCTCGCTATCTGATCGCCTGTCGCCAGGCAGAATTTACTATGTCGTGCGCATCCTGTTGGTGCCGCTGCCGGCCCGCTGGATGCAGTCTTTGCTGGCGGGCACGGGGTCCGTTCGGGTCGCGCCTTTAAGGGGAGCGGCTCGGATGAACGAAAACCATCCATGCATGGGGAGCGGCGCTGCATCCAAATGGCCGCTCATAATTCGGGCTGATCTTAGCCCCGCCTGTCCGTTTCCGCTATCTCGTAGCGGGCCAGCCGGACCAGCGCGCGCGCTGGCCGCGGAGAGCGGGGCGACGCGTCAGATAGGACAGTCGTGCTGCCCTAACGCGCCGACATTTGCACGATTCAAAACTGCGTACAAGCAGGAACGTTGGACTTCGACGAAAAAAAATAGGACTGCAGGTTTTTTAGGATAGGACTTGTAGGACTTTGAGGGGCTATTTGCACAAAGAGGCAGCAGGCTGCGCATATTTTAGGCGAAAGTCCTACTTTATCGGAATTATCCGAGAGATGTCCTATTTCGCCTGGGTTGGCGAAATAGGACAATAGTGGATCGCTTATTCAAGATGCGATTTGATGAACCACAAATTCTTGTCCAGGTCGCGGGAGAACGCGGTGAGAATGTCGGCGGTGGTGGGGTCGCCGGCCTCGTCAGTCGCATCGATATCCTCGCGCACCTGATTGGCGAGGGCGGCATAGCGCTCGGCAAGGGCGGCGAGATGGTCATTGGTCTTGCGGATGTCGGTGGGATAGGCGGCAAGCTGGGTAGACTTGGCGACGATCTGGCTGGTGCCCAGGGCAATGCCGTCGAGCTGGGCCACGCGCTCGGCGATGGTGTCGACATGGGTGTCGAGTTCGGCCCGCATCGGATCGAGCATTTCGTGCACGGCGATGAAGTTGAGGCCCTTGAGGTTCCAGTGGGCCTGCTTGGTGATCAGCGCGAGATCGATGCTATCGGCAAGCCGGGCATTGAGGATGCCGATGACAGTGGACTTGGTATTGGACTTGAGGTCGATGGAGGGGGTCTTCATGGTCAGATCCTTTGACGCTGGAGGTTCTGCCCGAACAACCAGTCAGGCCGGGCTGTGGTTCCGAGCGAGCGTCAGTGCGTGTGTCTTTGCACGGAGTTGCCCTCGGGCCTGACCCGAGGGGCACTCTCCGCTAAGAACTGACCCTTGGGGGTTTGCAGAATGGCCCTCGGGTCAGGCCCGAGGGAAGCACGGGCCCATGGAGGGACCAGGGCATGAAAAAAGCGCGGCCCCTGCGGACCGCGCCTCACTACTCAGCTCACACAAGCCTTAGTTCACAGACTTGTCCTCAATGGACGGGGTGCTGCCATTGATCTGGATGGTGCGCGGCTTTTTGCTTTCGGGCAATTCGCGCTTCAGTTCCAGATGGAGCAGGCCGTTCTCGAGGCTGGCGCCCTGGACCTCGACATAGTCGGCCAGCTGGAAGCGCAGCTCGAAGGCACGCTCGGCAATGCCGCGATGGAGGAATTCGCGCTTGGTATCGGCAGTCTCGGCTGGCTTGGCGCCCTTGACGACCAGGGAGTTTTCCTTGGTCTCGATGGCGATGTCGCCATTGGAGAAGCCGGCAACCGCGATGGAGATGCGGTAGGCATCTTCACCCGTGCGCTCGATATTATAGGGCGGGTAGGTCTTGGTCTCCTGCGCGCCCAGGCTGTCGAGGCGGTTGAACAGGCGATCAAAGCCGACGGTGGAGCGGTAGAAGGGAGAGAAATCGATGGTCTGCATGATACACATTCTCCATTGAGCAACGTGGTTGCGGTTCCAGTCCGATGGCGGCGCTCCCGGGTGTGGCGAGCACTGAATCCAACGGACCTTTTGTTCCCGGCTATCCGGCGAACACCACAGATGTAGGAGCCCCGTTTCGGCGTTCAAGAGGGCGCGCCAGGGGAAAATACGCAGATTTTTTTGCACCGCGGAACGGGAGAAAACCGCATGTCGATCAACGCGTTCACCGAGAACCTCCAGCGCGACGCAGCCGCCTCGGGCCTGTTTGACGGCCTCTTTCTCGGGGGCTCTCATGGACGGGGCAGTGCAGATTTCTGGAGCGATATCGATCTCGTCGGACTGGCTCCGGCAGGGCGACATGAGGCCATTACAGACTGGTGGCGCAACTGGCTCGAACAAGGCGAACCGCTTCTCTATTTCAAGGTATTGCCGCGCGGCGGCACGCTGATCAATGCCATCGACCAGCGCTGGCTGCGGATCGATCTCAATCTGGTCGAGGCAGCCCAGATCCGAGGACGGGCCAAGGATCAGCTGGTGCCGCTTGTCGACCCGGCCGGCCTTTACGCCGGACTGGCCGAGAGCCTGCCCGATCATCGGGCCGATCCGCGCCGGATCGAAGAGCTGGTCTGGGAGTTCATCCGCGTCCTCGGCCTCACCGCCGTCGGGCTCGGCCGGAAGGAATGGGTGGTGATGGTGATGGGCACGGGGCTTCTGCGCGACATGCTGAGCCAGATCATGCAGGAGGCCCTGCCCCTTCCCGATCGGGGCGGCATGCTGCACCTGAGCAAGATCCTGCCCGAGGGGGAGATGCAGGTGCTACTCGACCTGCCTTATCCGGGGCCGGAAAAGGAGGCGCTGATCTCGGCGCAACTGGCCATCGCGCAGGCCTTTTTTCCGCGGGCCCGTCGCCTGGCCGCGGCGGTGGGCGCCGAATGGCCGACCCGGTTCGAGACGGCCACAAGGGACATGCTGGCCCGAACGATCGGCCGGGAGCCCGACACGCTGTGGCCGCGCGCTGAACACGAAATGAACGCTTCAGTCTGACTGCGTTCAGGCGTTGAATTCTACAAGAGGGCAGTGAACGGTCACCTATTCCGTTCATGACACCTGAGGATCCTGTCATCCGCCCCCCGCACAGGATCCGCAAGGAAAAGAGAGCCAGCATCTCCTTGCCGGGATGCTGGCTTTTCTTTGTTTACCGGGCGTGATTATCGTGGGTCGCGTACAGCGTGGAGGCAGCAATTTGACCGCCCAGGTCGACCCCAACGGTCCCAGACTCGTTATCACCCCGTCCAATCCGGCCCCCGAAGGGGTTCGCGTGGGCTATCTCGAGACGGTGGATCGGGTGCAGCTGCGCTATGCCATCTGGCCGAAATCGGCGGGCCCGCACCGGGGCACGGTCTGCCTCGTGCAGGGACGAACCGAATATATCGAGAAATATTTCGAGACCATCGCCGATTTCCAGGCGCGCGGCTTTGCCGTCGCCACCTTCGACTGGCGCGGGCAGGGCGGCTCGCAGCGGCTGATCGGCAATCCAACACTTGGCTATGTCGATCATTTCGATGATTACTGGAGCGATCTGCGCAGTTTTCACGCAAAGATCCTGCTGCCCGATTGCCCGGGGCCCTATTATCTCGTCGGCCATTCTATGGGCGGGCTGGCGAGCCTTTTTGCCGCGACGCGCGACCGGATGATGTTCGACCGCGTGTTCCTGTCGGCGCCGATGGTGAGCCTGCACAATATGGAGCACGCCATTGCCCGCACCGCCCGGCTTGCCGAACTGGCCAGCTTTCTCGGGCTCGGGCGATTGCCCTATGCAAGGCGCGGCGACCAGAGGCCGACAGAAGCCGGCTTCGCCAACAATCCGCTGACCTCCGACCCCGTGCGCTACATGCGCATGGTCGAGACGATCAAGGCCGATGACGGGCTCTATATCGGCTCGCCCACCTTCCGCTGGCTGGGCGCGGCCATGCGGGCCATGGTCGAGGCGGGAAAGGACAGTTTTCCCACGCGCATGCAGATCCCCCTCTTGATATTGGGCGCGGCGCGGGACGAGATCGTCTCGACCCCCGCCATCGAAAAGCTGGGTCTCCGCTTGCGCAATGGACGGCATATGATCATTGCCGGCGCGCGGCACGAATTGTTCATGGAAAACGACGCGATCCGCGGACAGGTCCTGGCCGCTTTCGACGCCTTCATCACCGAGCAGACCCGCTAGAGCATATCACCGCGTCGTGGACGCGATGAAATCACTCTTCGTCCGAGTTAGTCGCGCTTCCGAACCGGAAAAGTGGCGTCCACATTCCTGGAAACGCTCCAGGGGATTATTTGCTCACCGGAACGAGCACGACCGAGCGCAGGATAATGTCCCGGGGCAAGGGGATGCCGGGGGGGACAAAGACGTAGTTGAGCGTCAGCTGGACGTGGGAATAGGGCTGGGAGAGGCGCTGCGCGGACATGGTGAGGTGGCCGGGATCGAGGGGGGTGCCGGCCAAGCCGGCCAGGATGACCTCCTCGGCGCCTTTGATGTCATTATCGGCAAAGAGGAGATGCCGCGCGCCTTTTTCTGCCAGCTGCGAAATGGTCGACTGGGCATAGATGCCATATCCGACCTGGATAAACGCCAGGGCGCACAGGAAAAAGACCGGGGCGACGATGGCAAACTCGATCGCCGTGCCTCCTTGCGTGTTGCGCCAGAACCGCCATGCCGGCCGGGAGGGTGCGGGGCTCATTCGGCCTTGCCCACATAGACTTCGAATGTCGCCAAAAGCTCCATCTCCACGTCGAAGATCGGGGTCTTGTAGGGTATGAGGGCGGTGGCCGTGGCGAAGCGATCGAGCCCGGCCTCGCAGGTCATGGTGCAGCCCTCCGGGCCGGAGGCGCAGCGACAGAAGGTGCGGGCCTCGAGGTCGACGCCGTCGAATTTGGCGAGGCCGTGGGCGATGACGGTCCTGGTGGTCGCGATCTCCTTGCCCTGGGTCTGCATGACATGCTGCAGGCCGGTGTTGAGCGCCGATTGCAGTTCGAGCTTGCGCTGGAAGCCGAAGCCCAGATCGACCGTGCCCGCCACCAGCAACATCAGGACCGGCACCAGAATGGCAAATTCCACCGCGGCATTGCCCCGGTGGTCGGCGCAGAAATGCGCGATGGGCCCGGACAGGCGCCTCATGTCGCCGGTCCCCTGGCGAGGCGCACCGTGCTGGCGCTGCCGGCGGAGCCACCGGCCTCAGCGCAATTATTGTTGATGGTGCCGCCGCCGCGAATGTCGATGATGCTGGCCACGATCTGGGTGCACCGGGCGGTGGGCTGGTTCGGGCCGCTCTCGGTCTGGAGCACTTGATTGGGGAAATAGACCGCCCCGCCGACATTGCCGATCACCCCGATGAGGCGCACCGTGCCCCCGGTGATGGCGGGATTGCCCATGATGGCCATGCCTGCAGTGGGGCCGGTGGTGGGGGCGCTGAGGTTCCAGTGCACGTTCTGGGCGATGTCGAGCACCTTGGTCTGGTTGACGAAGATGGTGACGCCCTGTCCGCTGATCCGGCTGCCGGGCGTGGCCCTGAAACCGGCGGAGAAATAGTAGACGCCGGGCGCGAGTGTAACGCTGCCGTCGATTTCCACCTGCTTGCCGTATTTTCCGGGGTTGAGCTTGTCGCCGGCCGGCATGCCGACGCCATAGCGTCCCTGGGCAATGGACTGGTCGACAAAGGTCGGGGTGTCGGGAACGCCCGGGCCGCCCCAAAAGGGCTTGTCGGTGAACGGGGTGGTCGAGGTGGCGCGCTCGATCTGGCCATTGGGGCAATCGGTGACCGTAATCTTGGCGCCGCCATTGGTGGCTGTCGAGCCCGGGGTCTTGATGCAGCTGGCCTTGAGCGACGAGGTGCCCTCGGCCCAGATCGCGTCGCCATTGCTCGAATTGCTGGCAACGACGCAGCCCATATTGACCTGCACGCTGGCAGCCACGAGGATGGATCGCGACTGGTTGGGCTTGAGCGCCAGCATGCAGGGGACCGTTTCGCGCACCGGGTCGAAGGTGGCGTAGGAGACGGCGCCGATCTCGATCGAGGCCATGTCGAGAAACAGTCCCGACAGATATAGCCGCGGATTGGCCTTGAGAATGGCGCGCGACGAATTGGGCCCCAATGTGCCATCGGGCGACGGAATTTCGATTGTGATCTGGGCTGAAGGGCCGGTGAAGCCGGATGCGCGCGCCTGGGTTTCGCCGACCGCAAGGGCCTGATCGAGATCGTCCTCGATACTGTAGGCGACGAGCGCGCTATAGGCGGCGGCATCGGCGGCGATCTGCAATTTGTCGCGCTCGGTGTACCAATGGCCGACTTCGATCGCCAGCGCGGCGAAGCCCAGCAGGGCCGGCAGGAGCAAGCCAAAGATGACGGCAATGGCGCCGCCATCATGGCGTAGAAAACCCACTGCCTTTTTCATGATGAGATAATTTCGCCCGCCCCCGGTATTTCTACCAATACGGCGCCTTGGTTAATGGCTGATGTATGCGCGCGTTAATAGCGGTCAGCGCTCAGAATTTTCCGTCGAGGCGATCAGGTCGAGGGCCTTTTCGAGCAATTGGGGGGTCGCTGCGGCCACGACGTCGCCGCCGCCGGTGGGGTCGCTGCCATCCCAGCAGGCGATGGCCCCACCCGCTTCGCGGATGATGGGGATGAGGGCGGCGATGTCATAGCTGTTGAGATGGGGCTCGATGACGAGATCGGCATGGCCGGCCGCGAGCAGGGCATAGCCATAGCAATCCATGCCGAAGCGCTGGAGGCGCGTTGCCGCCTCGATCGCCTGCCATTTGGCGGCGAGCGCCGGGCTGTCGAAAAGCTTCGGCGTGGTGGTGAATACCCGGGCGCCGGCGAGCTCGGTGGCGCCGCTGGTGCGGTTGGGGGCGATCGTTTCACCGCGGCGATAGCGCGAGGCGCCGGGGACGGCAAGGAAGGTCTCGCCGATAAAGGGCTGGCTCATCACGCCGGCGACCGCCACGCCATCGACGGCAAATCCGATCAGCGTGCCCCAGACCGGAGCGCCGGAGATGAAGGCACGGGTGCCATCGACGGGGTCGATGATCCAGCTGAACTGGCTTGCGCCCGTCGTGCCCCATTCCTCCCCGATGATGGCGTGATCGGGAAAGCTTTCGGCGATGACGGCGCGAATGGCGGTTTCGGCGCCCTTGTCGGCCTCGGTGACCGGATCAAAGCCTGACGTGAGCTTGTTATCCACGGCCAGCCCGGTGCGAAACAGCGGCAGGGTGCGTTCGGCCGCAGCAGCGGCGGCAGCGAGCAGGACGGCTTCGATGCGGGCAAAGTCGATATCGGGCATGGGGCGATCCCTGGGGCTGGATGGAGGCGCGGGAGCAGACATGCCATGCGCGGCTTGCGCATGCTCTAGCGGCTCGCGCGGCAAAAAAGAAGCGCCTTGGCGTCCCTGGTGGGCGCCCGCTGATTCATTTTTGCAACAAGAGCGCTGTCATCGGCGGCATAAGGGTTCGGCGGCCTTGTGCGCCGGCGCGCCGGGGATCATCCTGATCAGGCATGGTGTTGGGGATCTGCGTGACGCGGGCCCTATCATCGTTCCTCCCTTGACTGGGCCGCCCTCGTGGCGGCCCTTCTGTTTTGGGGAGGGGGCGCGTCCTATTCGGCAGCGGCCTTTTCGGTGGAAATGGGCGCGGCGGCCAGGCTCATCAGATCGAGCCCGATCAGGGTGTGGATCAATTTATCGATGATAGTGCGCAATGGCTCGAAGCCGGAGTGCATTTCGAGCGTGGTTTCATTCATGTAGAGGTGCCGGCTGATTTCTATCTGCAGGGCATGAACGCCATGTTGCGGGCGGCCATAGGACCGGGTGCAAAAGCCCCCCGCATAGGGCCGGTTGCGGGCGACGCGCAGACCCGCGGTGGTAAAGGCGGTTTCCACAAGATCGACCAGCGAACCGGCGCAGGTGGTGCCATAGCGGTCGCCCAGCACGATGTCGGGCGTGGCGCGCTCACCATGCCGGCCAATGCGCGGCATGGAATGGCAATCGATCAGCACGGCGACGCCGAAACTGCCAAGGGCCTCGCTCAGGAGCTTTTGCAGGGCGGCGTGATAGGGATGGTAGATCCCCTCGATGCGCATGCGCGCATCCTCGATCGTCAGGCGCTCGCGATAGATCGGCTTGTTCTCGGCAACGACGCGCGCCAGCGTGCCCAGCCCTGCCGCTACGCGGGGGGAATTGGTGTTGAACCGGTCCGACAGCGGCTCGACGAACATGGTGGGATCGAGTTCCCAGGGTTCGCGATTGGCATCGAGATAGGCCCGCGGGAAATGCGCCCGCAATAGCGGCGCGCCAAGATGGGGCGCACGCGAAAACAGCTCATCGACGAAAGCGTCTTCGGACTGGCGAATGGACAGGTGATCGAGCCGCGTCATGGCCAGGAAGCGGGGCGGATAGACCCGACCCGAATGGGGGGAATTGAACACAATCGGAGCCACGAGGCGCCGCGGCCTGATGGTTTCGAATGCCGGTTGATCCCAGTAGTCGGATCGCACGCTGTCTCCCCCGGTGCGGCGCTGACGTCCGCCGCAAGTGATTTGCTCGTCACATCAGTGTCGCGCGGCGCGGCAATCTTGTCCAGTTGTGCGTAAATTCGCGCTAATGCGGGGGCAGGCGGTTGCGCCCGCACGAAAGTGGACTAAACATCGCCCGTGTAGCGACTCAGTGAACAGGCCCCAGGGGTTTTTGATGAAGCGAATTCTTCTCGCTGAAGATGACAACGACATGCGCCAGTTCCTTACGCGCGCCCTTAAAAATGCGGGCTACGAGGTGGTTTCCTTCGACAACGGGCTGTCTGCTTACGAGCGCCTGCGCGAAGAGCCTTTTTCGCTGCTGCTGTCCGATATCGTGATGCCGGAAATGGATGGCATCGAGCTGGCGCGGCGCGCCACCGAGCTCGATCCAGACCTCAAGGTCATGTTCATCACCGGCTTTGCCGCCGTTGCCCTCAACCCGGACAGCGATGCGCCCAAGGATGCCTCAGTGCTGTCCAAGCCGTTCCATTTGCGTGATCTGGTCAGCGAAGTGGAGCGTTTGCTGGCAGCATAAAAACTTTCCACAGGCGTGCGATTGACCCCCTTGACCTGCCAAATGGTTTTGTGGTCTATCCCCCGTCATCGGAGCAGCGATGCTGCACCGACCCGGAGAGATGGGCGTATAGCTCAGCGGGAGAGCACTACGTTGACATCGTAGGGGTCACAAGTTCGATCCTTGTTACGCCCACCATCTCTTTCCGGCCGCTTCCCCTGAAGGGGATTTGCGGAGTGGGAGTATAGCTCAGCGGGAGAGCATTCGCTTCACACGCGAAGGGTCACAAGTTCAATCCTTGTTACTCCCACCATTTTCCAGATTTCCTGCCTAGCCGATCATCCCGATTGCCGTGTCGGCTTGCCTGTCATTGCAGCCTGTCTGCGCTTGAGCCTCAGGCGAAGCGCAGGCCTGCGCTCGCGCCGTCTCGCCAGATCACTTCGCAAGGTTGCACCATGGTGCCGACGATCAGGCTGATTCGATCCGGCAGGGCTGTGTCTTCGGGCAAGGCAATCATGACGCCGGAACGGGACACGTTGACGATGATGACGTCCAGCCTCGCCGGATCGGCAGCGATCTGGGCGGGGCCGCGCAACACGGGAGGCGAGCGTCGTTCGTCTCGCCGGTCTAGAAGTTTGTCCATGCCCCCTCTTAGCCCGAGCTGTTCCCCCTAGTGTAAAGGAAAACGCTAAAACTGTCTGCATTGGCAACAGGATAGGCGAGTGCTCCGGAGGGGGCAACATGAGCGCCCCTTGGGCCGGAATACCCGCAATCTTGCCTGCCTTCTTAGCAGCTTGGTTACGTCTGGATGACACGGTCGGCCAACGAAATCAGCTGAGTAGAGAATTACTGATGCATTGGCCGTCAAGGCTTGTCTGGAGACGTACGGCTATCGTCGCGGTCTGGGCAGGGGCCGTGTCGATATCGATCTCGACAGGCGTACGGATGGCAATTGGTGCCGAGGCGGACCTCGTTACCGTGCTCGTGCGGATAACATTGCCGTTCTTGATCGCCCTGCCGCTCGGCCTGTTCTGGTTCACGCGGCTGGAGCGTCTCGAAGAGTCCTACAAGCAATTGCTTGCGGACGCCGCCGAACTGGCCCGGCGTGCGAGTGTCGACCCGCTGACGGGGCTGCTCAATCGGCGCAGCTTTGTCGAACAGTTCAACCTTTCCCAGCACCACGGCATTGCCGGAATATTCCTGCTTGCCGATGTCGATGACCTCAAGCAGATCAACGACCGGCTGGGCCATTTGGCGGGTGACGAGGCCATTGTCTCCGTGGCCGAAGCGCTGCGGGAACGCCTGGGAGACAAGGCGCTGATCGCTCGAATCGGTGGGGATGAGTTCTGTGCCTTTTCCCCCCGCTCCCAGGAGGGCGCTGGGGATTTGGACATCGACGCCATCAGCAAGGCCGCGACCAGAAAGTTCAGGGCACGCCTCGGCGATAACACAGTGGAATTGGGGACATCGATTGGCACGGTGAGGGCGAGCAAAGGCCTTGATTTCAACAACGCTATTGCGGCCAGTGACACGGACCTCTACCGCAACAAGGCGGCGCGCAAGGCAATCCAGCCCGAGCCGTCATAGACGAGGGTTGGGCTCTTTTTCCTACCACATGGTCTGTTTTGCGCGGTCCGGCCAGGCCTTGTCATAGGCGTCGCCGCCGACTGCGTTGGCCGTCATCGCGGCGAGGATTTCGCCGGGGGTGGGCAGGGTCGCCGGATCGACGTGGCGCGCGGAGTTCCAGAGTTCGGAACGGATGATGGCGCGGGCGCACTGGAAATAGATTTCATCGATGTCGAAGACGATGACCGTTCGCGGCGCTTTCTCCTCCACGGCAAAGCTTTCAA
This sequence comes from Devosia sp. FJ2-5-3, assembly GCF_029201545.1. Classification (NCBI taxonomy): domain Bacteria; kingdom Pseudomonadati; phylum Pseudomonadota; class Alphaproteobacteria; order Hyphomicrobiales; family Devosiaceae; genus Devosia; species Devosia sp. FJ2-5-3. The sequence goes on from NZ_CP104007.1 coordinate 641,888, forward strand.
GCAGATCGGGATCGACGGAGAGATGGGCGCGGCCATTGGCGCGAAGCGTGGTGCCCGAGCCGGGAATGAGGAAGAGCAGGGCGCAGCGCGGGTCGCGGATGATGTTCTTGAGGCTATCGATGCGGTTATTGCCGCGTCGGTCCGGCAGCATCAGGGTTTTGTCGTCGTGGACGCGCACAAAGCCGGGCCTGTCGCCACGGGGCGAGCAATCGAGCCCCTCCGGACCGGCGGTGGCGAGGGCAACAAAGGGGCTGGCCGCAATCAGGGTGCGATAATGCGGGGTGATGCTGTCGGAAACCTTAACGGTCGAGGCGGGTGCCGGAGCAGGCAGGTAGAGCGCTTCAAGCTCGGCAATGCTGGAAATTCTGGTCATGGGTCTGCCACGCGCAAAGGGGGGATCAGCGCGAATTGAAGGCGATAGCGCTGGCACAGGCGGCAAGCTAACCTTATATCAAAGCCAAATGAAAGCCCGAGCAATGGAGTGCGCCCCATGGATGCCCATGCCTATCCTGTGACCCGAACCGATGCGGAATGGCGCGAACGGCTGACGCCCGAGCAGTTTTATATCATGCGCGAGCATGGCACCGAGCGCCCCGGCAGCTGCGCGCTGCTGCACGAGACGCGCCAGGGCAGCTTCGCCTGCGCCGGATGCGATACGCCGCTGTTCGAATCGAGCCTGAAATTCGAGAGCGGCACCGGCTGGCCGAGTTTCAATGACCCGCTGCCGGGCAGCGTGGAGACCACTGTCGACCGCTCGCACGGCATGGTGCGCACCGAAGTCCATTGCGCCACCTGCGGCAGCCATCTCGGCCACGTCTTCCCCGATGGTCCCCCGCCGACCGGCCTGCGCTATTGCATCAATGGCGTGGCGCTGAACTTCCTGCCCAAGGCGTGAAATTCTCGGCCAATCTGACCATGCTCTACACAGAGCATGGTTTTCTCGACCGTTTCGACGCCGCCGCCCGGGATGGGTTTGGCGGCGTCGAGTTTGTTTCCCCCTATGAGTTTTCGCCCGACGCGGTGGCCGAGGCGGCGCGCGCTGCGGGTGTAAAGGTGGCGCTGTTCAATTCGCCGGCAGGGGACTGGGGTGCCGGCGAACGTGGCTTTGCCTGCCAGCCGGGTTCGGTCGCGATTTTTCGGGCGGGGATCGAGACGGCGATTGCTTGTGCCGAGGCACTGGACTGCCGGAAACTGCACCTCATGGCCGGGAATGTGCCCGAGGGCGTATCGGCCGAAGAGGCGGAGGCCGTCTTCACCGACAATGTCGGCTGGGCGGCGGAGAAACTGGCCCAGCATGGGATCATGGCGCTGATCGAACCGATCAATTCCGTGGACATGCCGGGCTATGGGCTGTCGAGCCTTGCAGAGGCCGAGCGGGTGCTCAAGGCGGTGGGCCATGGCAATCTGAGGCTGCAATTTGATTTTTATCACATGGCGATGATGGGCGAGGCGCTGGTGGACAATTTCGTCCGGCTGGCGCCGCTGATCGGGCATGTGCAGATCGCCGATTGCCCCGGACGGCATGAGCCGGGAACGGGAAGCATCGATTTTGACGCCGTGTTTTCTGCGCTCGGAAGCTATGGGGGATGGGTCGGGGCGGAATATCGACCGGCGGGAGGCACCAGCGCCGGGCTGGGCTGGATGCGCGGCCCACTTTTCCTGGAAACGCTCTAGGTGCCGCGTGGCTTGGCCCGGCTGGTGGCCGGGGCGGCTATCGGGTCGTCGGGCCAGGGATGGCGCGGGTAGCGGCCCTTGAGATCCTTGACGACATCCTTCCATGAGCCGCGCCAGAAGCCGGGGAGATCGCGCGTCGTCTGGATCGGGCGGCGGGCGGGCGACAGGAGCACCAGCAGCAGCGGCACCTTGCCATTGGCGATGGAGGGGTGGCGGTCGAGCCCGAACAATTCCTGCACGCGGATTTCGAGCGCCGGGCCGTTTTCGGCGGCGTAGTCGATGGGCAGGTGACTGCCTGAGGGCGCGTGGAAATGGCTGGGCAGGTGCTTTTCCATTTCCTGCTTCTTGGCCCAGGGCAAAATGCTTTCGAGCGCCATGCCGAGGTGATCGGCCGAGATATCGGAGAGGCGCGTTTCGCCTAGAATATGGGGGACAAGCCAGGCCGGATCGGCGGCAAGGGCCGTATCCGAGAGATCCGGAAAATCATCACCGAGCGTCTGGTGGAGCCAGGTGGAGCGGGCGCGCAGGGCCTTTTGCTCCTTGCTCCAGGGCAGGGTTTCGGGCCGTTTCAACACCGAGGCTGCGAGAATTTCGGCAGCTTGTTCGAGATCCGTGACCTGCGCGGGCTCGTCGGCGAGGCGCAGCGCATCGAGCCGGCGCTGGCGGCGGGCACGGACCGAACCGGAGGCCGTGTCGAAGGCGAGAATGGTGTCGTCGGTGATGCGGTGGCCGAACAGGGTTTCGAGATCGGCGGGATCGAGCGCGGCGGCGGAACGGATGCGGCCCTGGGTGGCGCTGCCGGTGAGATCAGCCACGACGATGAAGGGCGCGCCGGCGAGGGAATGGGTTTCCTCGAGCTGGGCCTGACGGCCATTGGCGAGGCGGAAACGGCCGCGCGGGCCGGCGGGCTGCGCCACGCGATCAGGAAAAGCGCGGGCGAGGTGATGGCCAGCGTCGCGATTTTCGCCCGATGCGCCGCCCGCAAGCTTGGCCCATCGACGGGCGAGGCTGCGTGCATCGTCGGCTCGGCGGGAGCGATCGGTGCGGAAGCGGTCGAGGCGGCGGGCGAGATCAATGTCGTCGCCGCCGAGACCGCGTTCACCGATGAGCACGGCGAGGTCGGCAGCGGTTTGCGCGTCGCCATCCTCGGCCCCTGCGACCACCATATGGGCGAGGCGCGGGTGGAGCGGGAGTTTGGCGAGGGCTTTTCCGGCCGATGTCAGATGGCCGGATGCGTCGATGGCGTCGAGGCGGGTGAGGAGTGTTTTGGCCTCGGTCCAGGCAGGCGCAGGCGGGGGATCGAGGAAGCCCATTTGCGCCGGGTCGGAGACGCCCCAGGCGGCGAGGTCGAGGACTAGACCCGAGAGATCGGCGGCGAGAATTTCGGGCGTGTCGAAAGCTTCGAGCGCCGAAGTCTGGCCCTCATTCCAGAGGCGGATGCAGACACCCGGGCTGGTGCGGCCGGCGCGGCCACGGCGCTGATCGGCGCCAGCGCGCGAGACGCGGGTGGTGGCGAGCGTGGTGAGCCCGGTGGCCGGTTCATAGACGGGGACGCGGCGGAAACCAGAATCGATGACGATGCGCACGCCTTCGATGGTCAGCGAGGTTTCGGCGATGGAGGTGGCGAGGACGATCTTGCGTCGTCCGTCGGGGGCGGGCTGGATGGCGGCGTCCTGCTCGGCGGGGCTGAGCTGGCCATAAAGCGGAGCCAGATCGGTATTGGGCGGGAGGCGTGTGGCGAGGCGCTCGGCGGTGCGGGTGATTTCGCCTTGGCCGGGGAGGAAAACGAGGGCGGAGCCTTCGTGCTCGCGCAGGGCTTTTAGGGTTGCGGCCGTCACCTGGTCTTCCATGCGCTTGAGCGGGTCGGGCTCGGCATAAAAGGTTTCGACCGGGAAGGTGCGGCCGGGGCTGTCGATCACCGGGGCATTGTCGAGCAATTTGGCCACGCGCGCGCCGTCGATGGTGGCGGACATGACGAGGAGGCGCAGATCGGGCCGCAGGGCGCGGGCGTCGAGCGCCAAAGCGAGGCCGAGATCGGCGTCGAGGCTGCGCTCGTGGAATTCGTCAAAGATGATGGCGGCGACGCCGGACAATTCCGGATCGTCGAGCAGCATGCGGGTGAAGACACCCTCGGTGACGATCTCGATGCGGGTGCGGGCGGAGATTTTGCTCTCGAGGCGGACGCGGTAGCCGATGGTGCCGCCGACATCCTCGCCGATGAGTTTGGCCATCTGCCGGGCGGCAGCGCGGGCGGCGAGGCGGCGGGGTTCGAGCATGATGATCTTGGCGTCCCCGCGCCAGGATGCGTCGAGCAATGCCAGGGGTACGCGTGTCGTCTTGCCGGCGCCGGGCTGGGCCACGAGCACGGCGGCGCTGCCCTTTACGAGCGCGTCGCAGAGGGCGGGCAGGGCGGCATCGATGGGCAGGGGTGGCAATTTGGGGAAGGGGATTTTCATGGCTCCTTTACCCGCTGCTTACCCGGCTGGTGTAAATGGCTCAAGCACTTGCCGGTGACGAATGTTTTCTTCTTCGTGACTGCGGGCTAGGGTCCGGTGCCAAAAAGGACTTTTGTCGTCGGAGGACGCATGCAACTCACGCGGATCAGCAATAGCGAGCTTACCGTCGACGTGGCCGCGCTCGGGGCGGAAATGCAGGCGCTTTCGACCCGCGACGGTCGCAATTGGCTGTGGAGCGGCGATGCCAGCTTCTGGACCGGACGCTCGCCCATCCTGTTCCCCATGGTGGGCCGCGCCCCGATGGATACGATCAGCGTCGGCACCGAGCGTTACCAGATGGGCCAGCATGGCTTTGCCCGGCGCAGCGCCTTTACCCTTGTCGAAGAATGGCGCGAGCATTGCATCTACCGGCTGGAGGCCTCCGAGCCGACGCGGGCGATGTTTCCGTTCGATTTCCAGCTCGATATCGAGCACCGGCTCGAGGGACGGGCGGTCGTGGTTACCGCGACCGTGAGCAATCGCGATACAAGAACCATGCCCTTTGGCGTGGGCTTTCACCCTGCCTTTGCCTGGCCCTTGCCCGGTGGAGAAGGACAAAGCCATTCCGTAGCGCTGGACAATGGCGGTGCTCCCGAGGTCTTCCGGCTCTCCGGCGGGCTGGTCAATCCGGTGGCCGGACATTCGCCCTTCGAGGCGGGCCGGCTGACCCTCAACCACGCCGATTTTGAAAATGACGCCATGATCTTCCCGCAGGGTGCCGGCAAGGGCCTGCGCTATGCCAGCGAGAACGGCCCCGCAGTGCACTTCACCTGGGAAAATCTGCCCAATCTGGCGCTGTGGACCAAGCCGGGCGCGGGTTTTATTTGCCTTGAACCCTGGCACGGGATGGCAGCCGAAGTGGGCGGCAGCGATGCGCTCGACCAGCGGCCCTATACGGTGCTGCTCGAGGCCGGTGCGACGGCGCGCTATTCCTTCCGGGCCGAACTGATCGGTTGATCCCACCGCCTTGAGAGGCGGTCAGAGGCTGCTGGCCGCGACAAACTCGCGGGTATAGTCCGCCTTGAGGTCGCGGGCGCGCAATTGCTCGCGGGTGACGGTTTCCACCAGCCGTGCGTTCTGCAGCACGGTGAAGCGGTCGCACATGTAAGAGACCACAGCCAGATTGTGGCTGACGATGATGAAGGTCAGGTCGAGCTTTTCGCGCAGCGTATTGAGCAGATTGAGGATTTCGGCCTGGATGGAAACGTCGAGAGCCGAGGTCGGCTCGTCGAGCAGCAGCAGTTTTGGCGAGAGGGCGAGGGCGCGGGCAATGGCAACGCGCTGGCGCTGGCCGCCCGAAAGCTCGTGCGGATAGCGATAGGCGAAATTCTGACCCAGCCCGATGAGGTCGAGCAGTTCCAGCGCCCGCGCCTCGGCATTGGCCATGCCGTGGATGCGCATGGGCTCGGCAATGGCCTTGCCGATGAGATGGCGCGGATGAAGCGAGGCATAGGGGTCCTGGAACACCATCTGGGCGCGCTGGGCGAATGCTTTTCGCGACCGGTCGGGGGCCGGGGCGCCGTCGAGCGTGATGGTGCCGGACCAGTCGGCATTGAGCCCCATGATGGTGCGCAGAATGGTCGATTTTCCCGAGCCGCTTTCGCCGACGAGCCCAAAGCTCTCGCCGCGGGCGACGGCGAAGCTGACATCATCAACCACCGTGGTGGAGCTGAAGCGGACGGAGAGATTGTCGACGGTGAGGATATTGTCTGGCTTTGTCATAGCGCCTGTCTCCAGGCGTCTTCGCGCTGTAGGGTGGGCAAGGGATCGAGCGGTCCGTCAATGGTGGGGAGGCACGCGAGCAGGCCTCTGGTATAGGGATGTTCGGCCTTGTGCAGATCGGATGCGGCGAGGGTTTCGACGATCTGGCCGGCATACATGACGATGATGCGGTCGCAGAAGCGGCTGACCAGCTGCAGATCGTGGCTGATGAAGATCAGTCCCATCTGGCGGCGGGTCACCAGCTCGTCGAGAATGTTGAGCACCTGCATCTGCACGGTGACGTCGAGGGCAGAAGTGGGCTCGTCGGCAATGAGCAGATCGGGTTCGCGGACCACCATCATGGCGATCATGATGCGCTGGCCCATGCCGCCCGAAAGCTCATGGGGGTAGCGATCGAACACGGCCTCCGGATTGCGGATGTGCAGGCTTTCAAGCATGTCGAGCGCGATCTTTTTCGCCTCGGTCTTGCCCAGCTTGCGATTGCCGATGCGGATGGCTTCGACGATCTGCTTGCCCACCGGCATGACCGGATTTAGGGAGAATTTGGGGTCCTGCAGTACCATGCCGAGGCGGCTGCCGCGCAGTTTTCGCCTTTCGCCGCGGCTGGCTTTGAGCAAGTCGATCCCGTCAAACGACAATATATCGGCTTCGACGCGGGCGTAATCGGGCAGGACGCCGAGAAGGGCGCGGCCGGAGAGGGATTTGCCCGAGCCGCTCTCGCCGACAATGCCGAGCTTTTCGCGGCCGAGCGCGAAGCTGACGCCGCGCACGGCCTGATGCCAGCCGCCCTCTTCGGTGGGGAAGGAGATGCGCAGGTTTTTGATTTCGGCCAGGGGCGCGGTCATGATCTGGCCTTCAGGTGCGGGTCGAGCAGATCGCGGATGGCATCACCCAGAAGGTTGAAGCCGAGCGAGACGATGAAGATGGCAAAGCCGGGGACGGTTGCCACCCACCACTGGTCGAAGATGAATTTGCGGCCGGTGGAGATCATGGCGCCCCATTCGGGCAGGGGCGGCTGGGCGCCGAGGCCGATAAAGCCGAGGCCCGCGGCGGTGAGGATGATGCCGGCCATGTCGAGCGTCATGCGCACGATGACCGAGGAGAGGCACATCGGGATGATGTGAAAGAAGATGATGTGGAACTCCGACGCCCCGGCGAGGCGGACGGCGTTCACATAATCGCTGTTGCGCACGGCGAGGGCCTCGGCGCGGGCCATGCGGGCATAGGGCGGCCAGGCGGTGAGCGTGATCGCGATGGCGGCATTGACGATGCCGGGGCCGAGGGCGGCGACGAAGGCCAGCGCCAGGAGCAGTTTGGGGACGGCGAGGAAAACGTCGGTGATGCGCATGAAAAGCGCATCGAGCCAGCCGCCATAGGTGCCGGAAACGACGCCGATGAGCAGGCCAATGGGGGCCGAGGTGACGATCACCAGCGCGACGATAAGGAGGGTCAGGCGCGAGCCATAGATGACGCGGGAGAGGATGTCGCGCCCGAGTTCGTCCGAGCCGAGCCAGAATTCGGCCCCGGGCGCGGTAAGGCGGGCGGCAAGATTGGGCAGGTAGGGGTCAAAGGGCGCGATCAGCTCGGCAAAGGCGGCGCAGAAGAGGAGCGCCAGAAGAATGAAGAGGCCGAACATGCCCAGGGGATTGCGGGCAAAGCGGCGGGAAAAGCTGACGATCTGCTTCCAGCGAGCGCGACCGGCGCTGTCGACGGGAAGCGCGGTGTCCACGGCGCTCATTTGCTGGCCTCCCGGGTGCGCGGGTCGAGCGTGGCGTAGAGCACGTCCGAAAGCTGATTGAGGAGAATGAAGATGGCGCCGACAAGGAAGGTGCCGCCAAGCACGGCATTGATGTCGCCCCGGAACAGCGAGGAGGCAATGTAATTGCCGATGCCGGGCCAGCCGAAGACGGTTTCGATCAGCACCGAACCTTCGAGGAGCCCGCCATAGGAGAGGGCGATGATGGTGACGAGCGGAATGGCGGCATTGCGCAGGGCATGGCCGAGCACGACCTCAAGCTCGCTGGCGCCCTTGAGGCGCGCGGTGAGGACATATTCCTGGGTGAGCTGGTCGAGCATGAGCGAGCGCGTCATGCGCGAGAGATAGGCCATGGAAAAATAGCCGATGAGGCAGACCGGCAGGATGATGTGGCTGACAGCGTTCCAGAACACCTCCCACTCGCCGCGCAGCAGGCTGTCGATGAGGATGGAATTGGTGATGGGCTTGACCACGCCGACATAGAAGACGTCGAGCTGTCCGGGGCCGGCGACCCAGCTGAGCTTATAGTAAAACACATAGAGCCCGACGAGGCCGAGCCAGAAGATGGGCACCGAATAGCCGATCAGGCCGATGATGCGGATGAGGTGATCGGGCCATTTGTCGTGCCAATAGGCCGAGGCGACACCGGCAGGAATGCCGAGCACAACGCCGAGGACGAGGCCAAGCGTTGCCAGCTCCAGCGTGGCGGGGAAAAAGCTCAGGAGATCGGTGAGGACGGGGCGCGTGGTGGTGAAGGAGGTGCCGAAATCGCCCTGGAGGAGTTTCAGCGTATAGGAGGTGAACTGTTCCCAGACCGGTTTATCGAGGCCGAGCTCGTAGAAAACCTTGTCATAGGCTTCCGGCGTCGCCTTCTCGCCGACAATGGAGAGGACCGGATCGATCGGGATGACGCGGCCGATGAAAAAGGTCAGCGCGACAAGGCCGAGCAGGGTTATGGCGGTGGTGACCAGCCCGTTGGCGATGCGCTTGAGGCGCACGAGATTTGGAGAGGCGATAGCGGCCACGGATCGGTCCTGGTCACGAGGAGGGCGCGGCGGCCGGAGCCGCCACGCCGGAGTTGGGGACTAGTTCTTGGTGGCCTTCCAATAGCGGTCGTCCGACAGCGTCAGGCCCAGTTCGAGGTTTTCGACATTGGCGCGGACGGCGACGCGGCGCACTTCCTGGAACATGTAGAGGAAGGGCGAGATGTCGGTGTGTTCGAGCTGGATTTCCTCGTACATCTGACGGCGCTTCTCGTTGTCGTTCTCGCGCAGCGCGGCCATGGTGCGCGGCGAGATATCGCCAGCGTCCCAACCGAAGCGGTCGGCAAGGCTCGACGAGCCATCCGGGGTGTCTTCGGAATTGACGGCAAAGGCCTTGGCGTTGGAGTGCGGATCTGGATAGTCCGGACCCCAGAGACCAACCCAGATGTCGAGATCGGCCGAGCGGTAGCGTTCCAGCCACTGCTGACCGTCGACGACGAGCAGGTTCAGCTCAACGCCGGCCTGCGCCATGGTGGCCTGAGCGGCCTGGGCGAAGTCGGTGTAGGGAGGCGTGTTCCAGACGACGGCGTCGAGTTTGACGGGCGTCTGCACGCCGCTCGAAGCGATCAGTTCCTTGGCCTTTTCGATATCGAGCGAATAGGGGTTGTGGTCGATGGCGCCCAAAAAGCCTTCGGGAACGAAGGTCTGGTGGGTCTTGATCGTGCCCTGACCGATGGTCTGCTCGATGCCTTCATAGTCGACGAGATACTTCATCGCCTTGACGAAATCGGGCTTGGAGAGGGCTTCGTTGCGGACGTTGAGACCGAAATAATAGATGACGCCGGAGCTGCCATCTAGGGTCTTGACGTCGGCATTGCCAGCGATCGAGGCGTGGTCGTCGGCGCCGAGCTTGTTGGCGATGTCGATGTCACCCTTTTCGAGCAGGAGGCGCTGGGCAGCGCTTTCCGGAACGTGCTGGAAGAAGATGCGCTCCATGGCAGGGGCTTCCTGCCAGAAGTTTTCGTTGCGGTTGAGCATGATGGACTGCTTGGGCGTCCAGGTGCCGAGCACATAGGGGCCGGAGCCGGCTGAATTGGCCTGCTTGAGCCAGGCATTGCCCATGTCGCCATCGACCTCGTTTTCCATCACGAGCTTGCTGTCGACGATGCCGCCGCTGTGCGAGGAAAGGGCATAGAGCACGAAGGATTCGGCGTAGGGTTCGCCGATTTCGAACACGAGGGTCGCGTCATCGGTCGCCTTGATGCGCTCTTCGACGTTTTCAGCCGAGAGGCCGAGCTGGGTCAAAAGGAAGGCCGAGCGCGAGGCCATCTTGACCACGCGGCGCAGCGAAAATTCGGCGTCATGGGCGGTGACCGGATTGCCCGAGGCGAACTTGGCGGCCGGGTTCATCTTGAAGGTGAACGTCTTGCCGTCTTCCGAGACGGTCCAGCTTTCGGCCAGGACGCCGTAGATCTTGGTCGGGTCCTTGACGTCGGGGGCGATCAGGGTCTGGTAGATCTGCTTGGCGGCCATGATGCCGCCCACTTCGCCCACTTCACCGGGGTCGAGGGTGATGATGTCGTCGAGCGCGTCGGCGATCACCAGCGTATTGGCGGGGGTGGCTGCATAGGTGACGCCGGTGAGCATGGTCATGCCCAGAAGCGCCGCGGTCAGCGTCCTCATTAGTTTCATCGTCAAATCTCCCTTGGTTTATCGGCTGCGTTCCCGGCAGCGGCGACGATTTTTTCAGCCGGGCCGGCATATTCGGAAAACACCTTCATGGTGCCGACCCAGAGTTCTATGGCCGTGTCCTGGCCCGGATTGCGCGACATATGCGGCAGGCTGGACGCGAAATGCAGCGTGCCGCCCGCTTCGAGCGGATATTCCACCCCGTCGACGACGTAGAGCATGGTGCCGCTGATCAGGTAGACGAAGTCCTCGCCTTCATGGCGCATGATTTCGGAGGCAAAGCCGGGGGGAATATGGGTGATGCAGGCATTGAGCGCCGCATCGGCAAAGCCCGGCTCCAGAAATTCGTAGGAGGGCGCAGTGGCTCCGAGCGAGAATTTCGCCCGCTTGGTCGAGTGGGAGACCATCTGGTGCTGGCGGGGCGGGGCCTCAGACAGAAACTGATCGACGCCGGTATCGAGCGCGCGCGCCACCGCATAGAGCGAGACAAGCGAGGGCCGGGAAATGTCGCGCTCGATCTGGGAAATGAAACCGACGGTCAGCCCGCTCGCCTGGGCGACGCTGGCAATGGTGAGGCCGAGCTCGCGACGACGAGCCCTCAGCCTGTTGCCCAGGGTCGGTGCGGTGGTAGCAGGATCCAACGCGCCCTCCCTGTCGTCGATCTGTTTAGCTACACTAAACAGATCGGAAAGCGGCGGTCAATCCTGTCTAATTGTATAGGAATGAAGCGTTTTTTCCAGTGCCGCGGTTTCATCGATGATCTCGGCAAAGCCGAGTTCAGCGCGAATGCGGGTGGTGTCGAGGGTGAGGGGATAGCGCAGATCCATGGCCTCGGCCCGGTCTGCCCAGATGCCTTGCCCGGGCGGCGCCGCGACGACTTCGGCCTTCGAGCCCAGCATGGGGAGCAGGAGGCGAGCCCAGTCGGCGGCGGGGCGAACAAAGTTCTGGCCGACATTATAGGTGCGGCCGCTGGCCTTGGGGTGGAGCGCGGCGAGCACGAAGGCCTCGGCGATATCTTCGACATAGCCATAGGAATTGAGCCAGCCATAGGCGCGCTCATCCATGGCAAAAGTCTCGCCCTTGGCATTGTCGGCGACCCAGCCGAAACGGCGCTGCTTGTCGGCGACGCCAAAGATCATCGGGGGACGCAGGATGACAAAGTCCATGCCGGCAGCGCGCACGGCATCCTCGATGACGATCTTGTCGTAATTGTCGAAGAGGTCGTCGCTGACACCCTGGGGACGGCGGGAATTGCCGCGATAGGGGTAGCGCATGGTCCGCAGCGGCGCATCTTCATCGGATGGTTCGAGACGGACCGGTGGCGCGCCCTTCTTGAGAAGGCCCTCATAATTGGCGTAGACGTCGACGGAGCTCGTGAGGATATAGCGGGCCTTCACGGCGCGCGCGGCATTGATCACGGCCTGCGTGTTGCCAAGGCTGAGCGCAAAGATGTCGATGACGACGCTGACATCATGCTGGCGGAAGATCTCGACCAGCGCGGCCTCGTCGGCGCGATCGGCATGGGCGATGGCAATGGCGTCGGGGAGGTTGGCCGGCTCGTTGCCACGGTGAACGACAAGCGCTTTCTCGCCATGGGCCAGAAGGCGCAGGGCCACGTTGCGGCCCAGAAATCCGCTGCCACCGATGATTGCTATGGTCATGAAAAGTCCGGCTCAAATCCTGTTTGCCGGCACTCTAGCCCATGGGCCATTAGGGCGCACGGTCAAAAAAAGAGGCGGGACTGTCCCGCCTCTCCAAACACTTTGCCTGTGGCGCGATCAGCGCTGGGCGGCTGCCTCTTCAGGGGTCAGCGGGCCGAAATCATTGCCCCAGGAATTGCGGATATAGCTGCCGATCTGGGCGACGACTTCATCGGAGAGATCAGCGCCCACCGCCGGCATGTAACCCATGCCGTGGATGATGGTGGAGGCGACGAAGGCAGCGTCGGACAGGTTTGGATTGGCGGCGAGAACCGCGCCGGCGCCGCCCTCCCCGTTTACCCCGTGGCAGCCCGAGCAATTGGCGACAAATTCCGGCTGGCCGGCCGCGACCAGCGCAGCGAGGTCCATTTCACCACCGGCTGGAGTGGCCGAGGCTTCAGGGGCAGAGGGCGCCGCGGCCCCGGGGGCTGCACCGAGATTGGCCGGATTTTCAGACTCTTCCGGGCCGCCCAATTTCTGGGCCTCGTCACCCGCAGCCGAGCCACCGCCTGCTCCAAGGGCATTCCCCTCTTCACCGCCATAGGTGAATTTGAGGATGGCGCCGGGATTGTGCAATACGCTCGTGGTCAGCTCGTCGCCATAGAGCTGGGCGGCAGAGCCGAAGGCGTCGGTGGCGATATAAACGGTCTTGCCGTCTTCCGAGACCAGTACGTCGCGATAGCGGTTCTGCGTGCCCAGCCAGGCAACGGGCAGGCCCTCTGCGGCAGTGCCGTCTTCACTCATCTTCTGGACGTAGAGAACGCCATGCTTGAGGGTGGGGAGAAGGAGGGAATTGTCCCATTCGGGAATGCCGTCCTCGCCCGCATCGTAGAAGAGTATCGAAGATGGCGCGATGGTGGGGTTACAGACAAAGCCGCACTGTTCGCCGAAGGGGAAATCGCTCTCGACGGTGAAATAGGTCGCCAGCGGATCGACCATCTCGCCCTGGAACGCGGATTCGAGGGTTTCCGGCACGCCTTCGGGTGTGGGCGTGGTGATGCGCTGCACGCTTTCGGGCGCCTCGCTCCAGTTGATGTAGGAATAGGCCTTGTCGTCGATAAAGCCGGCCACCAGCGGCCAGCCATAATTGCCGCCCGGCTGGATGATGTTGATCTCGTCATCGCTCGAGGGGCCGTGCTCGGTTTCGTAGAGCACGCCATTGGGGCCGAAGGCGATGCCCTGAGGATTGCGGTGGCCATAGGAATAAATATGGCTCTTCACCCCGTTAATTTCAGGATTGTCCTCGGGGATCGAGCCATCGAGCTCGAGTCTAAGGATCTTGCCCGAATAGGTCTGCCAGTCCTCGGCCTCCACCTGCTCGGCGGTGGGCAGGTCCTGCGCCCGATTGTGCAGGCGGAAATTGCGCCCGAAATTGGCGCCCTGTTCGCCGATGGAATAATAAAGCTTGTTGTCAGGTCCGAAGACGACGCGACCGGCATTGTGGTCATTGCCGCCGGGCAGGCCGGAGATCAGCACTTCGGGCGAGCCCAGCTGGCCGGTGGCCGCATCATAGGTGTAGCGCACGATCTGGGCGGAGGCTTGGGGTGTGGTCTCGTCGCCGACATTGACGGTGTAGCCGATATAGACGAAGTCGTTGCCGGTGCCTTCGCCAAGCTCGGGATGCAGCGCCAGGCCAAGAAGGCCTTCGTGCTGGGGCCCGGTATAGACATCGCTCAACGTCAGGATGACCTGCTGGGCACCGGTTACGGGGTCGACCTTGGTGACCTCGCCGCTGGTGCGCTCGGTCAGCCAGATCTGGCCGTCGGGACCCCAGTGCATGGCCCATGGATTGCTCAGCGCGGTGGTCAGGACCCGCGATGAGAACAATTCGTTCTGTCCTTTTTCGATCTCGACCGGCGTTTCCTGTGCGGTCACGATCATGGGGTGCGCAAGCAGCAAACTGCCCATTGCGACACTCGCCCATAATCCGATCTGATTGTTCCTGCCAGCACGACGCATGGTTATAACACTAGCCATTGGGGTTTTCCTCGGAAGTGGTTCGGATAGGGAAGGCCGCAGCGCAGACATGCCGGGTCTGACGGACCAACGCCCGGCAAGGGAGTTTGGTTCACCGGCGGCCCGGCTCTTTTCAGCTTTCCGTGAACGCCCGGCGTCTTTCGCCTCCCCCGACGCGTCGCGCGCCTGCGCACCATCCTTGATCGGAACGGGGCTACACCTAAAACGTTATCGCCAGCGCGGAGGCCTCGGCTGGCCGTCATTCTTGTGGCAAGGAGCGCCTAGCATGGCTACGCGCAAGCACATCGGCACCGCCGGTTGGGGCATCTCGGGCGAGTTGTCGCAGCGCTTTTCGGGCGCCGGCAGTGCCTTGGCGCGCTATGCCAGAGTGTTCGACGCCGTCGAGATCAATTCCAGCTTTTACCGCCGCCACCGCCCGTCCACCTGGCAGAACTGGCACGATGCGGTGCCCGCTCATTTCCGCTTTTCCGTGAAACTGCCCAGAACCATCACGCATGAGCGGCAGCTCGTGGATGCGGAGGAGGAGATCGCTGCCTTCGCCGACGACGTTGCCCTGCTCGGCGAAAAGCTCGGACCGATCCTCGTGCAATTGCCGCCTTCCCTGGCGTTCGAGCGCGCCCGGGCGGCCCTCTTCTTCACCCTGCTGCGCCGACGGCTCAGCGGCCAGGTGGTGATCGAGCCCCGACATGTCAGCTGGGGCCAGCCCGATGTCGATGCCGTGCTCGCCGAATCCGATATCGGCAGGGTGTTCGCCGATCCGCAAAAGCCGGAACTGCGGCGCGAGCCGCGCGCAAGGAGTTTCACCTATCTGCGCCTGCACGGCGCGCCACGGGTCTATTTTTCGGCCTATTCGGTCCAGGAGCTAACCCGTTATGCCCAGATCATGCGCGAAGCCCAGGCCGATATCTGGTGCATCTTCGACAATACCGCTTCCGGCGCCGCACTGCGCAATGGCCTCGAACTCCAGGCCATCCTGGCGCGGATGTGACGGGCAGGCCCGTCCAGCCCGATTTTCGCCTCGATCGGAACGAATAATCTCGGCGATATTTTCGTAACCTACGGACCCTAAAGAGAATTCTCTTTGACTAATTGTATACCGATGCAGCGTCTATTGCGCGCGATTTTCTGGGCACGATCACCGATGCTGCCAGTTCGATCGCCAATCTGGACCTGATCGTGGCCAAGGCCGTTGCCGATGCCACCGGCACGGGGCAGTTGCCGCCACCAGCACCTCCGGTGTTTTCGGCAGTGCTTTCGGGCAACACAATCAGCTTCAACCATCCTGGCGAAGACATCGTCCTCACGGTAAGCGGCACCGCGCCGAAGACTTATGAATTTACCACGTCTGGAGCGATGACGGGCACATCCAGTGTCCAGGTCACGAGCGCGGTGACGGATATCGTCGTGCCCGCAGGCAAGACCCTAACCATCCGGGAAGCCGATTTTGCCGGGATCAGCGCCTTTAGTGGGCCTGGTACCATCAAGATCACCGATCCGGATGGCAGCGAGATCCTCGCCACCGAACTGCAGGGCCATCAGGATGCCGTGGCCGGCCTGCTCGATGCGACGGCCTATTCGAAAATCATCGGCACAGTCGCTGATTTGACTGCACTTCTCGTGACCAATCAGGGAATTTCGGGCAACAAGATCAAGACGGCCGACAATGTTGGTGTGCTGATCACGGGCACGACGACGGCGACGGCCGCCGAGCTCAGGGCGCTGGAGGCTGCGACCACAGGGTTCGTCGATGCAAGTGCGATTACGACCCTGTCTGGAACGATCGCGGATACCAAGCTGATGCTCGTGACCAACAAGGGCACGACGGGCGACACGATCAGAACGGCCGACAATGTTGTCGTGACGCTCTCAGACAGCGGTACGGCGGAGGCCAGTGATCTCAACGCGATCAACACCGCCACGGGGGGGAAGATCACTGCCGGTTCAATTACGACGATTACCGGGGTGAACGCGGATCAGTTCTGCGCTGTCGGCCATTCGAAGCGATATGTCTCTCAGCGTACTCAATCTCACTGAAGTAATTTATACGGACGCTGCGAGTTTAGGTACTGCTCTCTTCCGGCAAGACACGACGATTAAGCTCGCCGATGCTCCGGGCAACTACGTGGCGGTCACCTCAGGTATGGTCGCAAGCGGTAAAGTTTTGACGGTCGATGGTTCGGCCGTCACCGCGACCAATGCCATCACCATGAACGTGTCGTCGCTGGCCTCATCAACTCATGTTTTCATTGGCGGCGCAGGTAATGACTCGTTCCGAGGCGGTTACGGCTTCGACACCATCTACGGTGGTGGTGGCGATGACGAAATCAGGGGCGACGACGGAAACGATGTGCTCAACGGCGAGGCGGGCAACGACACGATCTTCGGCGGTGCAGGCAATGACACCATCAATGGCGGCGATGGTAACGACAGGATCGACGGCGGGAACGGCGCTGACATCCTCACCGGCGGCGCCGGCGCGGACATCTTCCGCTACTTTGAGCCGATGGAGGGCGGTGACACGATCACCGATTTCTCCAGCGAGGACAGGATCGCCATCAGTGAGCTGGATTTCCCGGGATATGGCACTGTCATCGAACGCTCGGGAGCTGGAGCATATACGGACTCGGTGCTTCCGGACGCGCAAGGCGCTCTGCTCCTTTACACCAATACCGACACAGGCATCATGCAGTTGATTGCCGACTATAACGGCAATGGTGGCGGCTATTCCTACATCGTCGTCACCTTTGCGGAGGGCACAATGGCCACGGTCGGGCAGATCCTGTTCCACTACTATACGGGCGACGGCTGGGGCTCCTGACCGCTCCTTTTCAAGTTGTCTGCCGCTTGGGCGCTACCCGCCCAGGCGGAAATTGCACCAGCGTGCCGCCGTCCTCGATGGATCCGGCACGCACCGTCCGCTCCCGGCGCAGCACGCGCTGGGAGGGGGACATGAACGCCCTCTCATGGGCCGTCGGCAAAGCCGGTCAGTCCAATCTGTGGTCACAGTCAGACGAGTGCACCATCCCCAGGCGGGATGCAGCTGGTCGCGCGATGTCTCGGTTTATTGGAGATTTTGGAGCGGGTGAAGGGAATCGAACCCTCGTCGTAAGCTTGGGAAGCTTCTGCTCTACCATTGAGCTACACCCGCATTGCCGGGATCAATGCGCGAAAAGTTTGGGGGCGTCAAGATGTCTGCGATGGTGGACGCGATGATGCCCGCATGGGACGGTGGAGAGGCCGGATCGAGCGGGGAGGGGACGCGCCCGGCTCGGCTCGACGCGCCCGATCAGGGTCTGCGGGGCGCAAGATCCCCGCAGAATATGCTCGAAGAAATGCTCAGCCCTCGAACGGCTTGAAGTGCTTGGACAGCTTGAGCGTCTGGGCCTGGTAGTTGGAGCCGAGCGCGGTGCCGTAGAGCCGGTCGGGGGCTTCGGCGAGCTCTTCATAGACCAGCCGGCCGATGGTCTGGCCGTGGCCGAGCAGGAACGGCACTTCGCGGCTGCGCACTTCGAGCACGGCGCGGCTGCCGGTGCCGCCGGCCTCCGAGTGGCCGAAGCCGGGATCGAAAAAGCCCGCATAGTGGACGCGGAATTCACCCACCAGCGGATCGAATGGCACCATTTCAGCCGCGTGGGTCGGGGGCACATGCACGGCTTCGAGGCTGACGAGAATGTAGAATTCATCCGGGTCGAGGATCAGCTCGGCGCGGTCACGGCTATAGATCGGCTCCCAGAAATCGAGCACGTCGAGCGCGCCCTTCTTGTCGACATCGACCACGGCGGTGTGACGTTTGGAGCGGAAGCCGACAAGCCCGTTGCGGCCTTCGCCGCGCAAATCGATGGAGAGCGCAACGCCTTCGCCGACCGGCTGTTGGCCGTCGACGACGAGGGTCTGGCTCTGGTGGAGGGCAAGGTGCTCGGCGGCGTTGAGGCGGCTGTCCCCCGAGCGGAACCGCATCTGGCTGAGGCGCGAGCCCGTGCGCACCAGGATCGGGAAGGTGCGGGGGCTGACTTCGAGATAGAGCGGGCCTTCGTAGCCGGCCGGCATCTGGTCAAAGCCCCGCGCCCG
Organism: Devosia sp. FJ2-5-3; assembly: GCF_029201545.1. Lineage (NCBI taxonomy): Bacteria > Pseudomonadati > Pseudomonadota > Alphaproteobacteria > Hyphomicrobiales > Devosiaceae > Devosia > Devosia sp. FJ2-5-3. The sequence continues at coordinate 659,952 of NZ_CP104007.1, forward strand.
GTCACCGATAACGCGGGTGAAGACGTCCAGGCGCCCGGTCGAGCTTTTCGGATTGGCCGAGGCGCTGACATCGGCGGGGAGTTTGAGGCTTTCCTGCAGCGGCACGAGATAGACACAGCCGCGCTCGAGCACCGCGCCCTGGCTGAGGTCGATTTCGTGGAGTTTCAGCGCTTCGATGCGTTCGGCCACCGAATGGGAGGGACCGGGCAGAAAGCTCGAGCGCACGCGAAAGGCTTTTGCGCCGAGGCGCAGATCGAGGCTGGCCGGCTGGACCTGGTCGACATCGAATGGCGTCGTCGAGACGATCGCCGCTTCCTTATGGAGCTTTTCGATCAGTCGCGCCGGGAAAACGCCCTTGGGCCAAAGCTCGGTCATGGTGCCCCATCAATCCGGTACAAAAATGCTTGCACTCCCCTAGCAAAGGCAAGCGCATTGCGCCACCGTCATTGACGCGCCCCGGCAATTGCCGTTAAATCGCGCCCCATAGTGGTGATTTGGCCGGTCGCTTGCAGCCACTCAAAACAAATAGCTAAAGACCGTCGAACCGGCCGCCCTTGCGCGCCGGTTTTTTTGTTGAAAGCGACGCGCGATGACCAAAGCCCACAACCCGCTCCTTGACCCCAAGCGCCGCGCGGCGGCGACACAAATGGTCCATGGCGGGGGCAAGCGAACCGCCTTCAACGAGACCAGCGAGGCGCTTTTCCTCAATTCGGGATATTCCTATCCGTCCTCCGAGCATGCCGAGCTGCTGTTCCAGAACAAGATCGAGGGCGCGCACAATTACTCGCGCTTTGCCAACCCGACCATGGATATGTTCCAGGACCGGATGGCGCTGCTCGAAGGGGCTGAAGCGGCCCGCGCCTTTGCCACCGGCATGGCTGCGGTGACCAATGCGATCATGAGCCAGGTGCGCGCCGGCGACCATATCGTGGCCGCGCAGGCCCTGTTCGGCGGCTGCCGCTATGTGGTGGAAGATTACGCGCCGCGCTTTGGCGTAGAATCCACCCTGGTCGACGGGCGCGATCCCGAGAATTTCGCCCGCGCCATGCGCCCCAATACCAAGGTCGTGTTCCTCGAAACCCCGACCAATCCGACGCTGGAGCTGGTCGACATCGCGGCGGTGGCGGAAATCGCCCATGCCCACGGCGCCAAGCTGATCGTGGACAATGTGTTTTCGACCGCGCTCTGGCAGAAGCCGCTCGAGCTGGGGGCCGATCTCGTCACCTATTCGGCCACCAAGCATATTGACGGGCAGGGCCGGGTGCTGGGCGGCGTCGTGCTGGGGTCGAAGGCGCTCATTGAAGGGGAGGTGCACACTTTCCTGCGCCAGACCGGGGCAACGCTCTCACCCTTCAATGCCTGGGTGCTGCTCAAGGGGCTCGAAACCTATGCGCTGCGCGTCCAGCACATGACGGACAGCGCCGAAAAGATCGCCAATGCCCTGGCCGGTCATCCCAAGATCGCCCGCGTGGTCTATCCGCACCACGAGAGCCATCCGCAATACGAATTGGCCAAGCGGCAGATGAAGCGCGGCTCGACGCTGATGGCGATCGATCTCAAGGGCGGTCAGGAGGCGGCGTTCACGCTGTCCGACAGCCTTGCCGTGGTGCTGATCTCCAACAATCTGGGCGATTCGAAATCGCTGATCACCCATCCGCGCACCACCACCCATGCGCGCCTCACCGAAGAGGTGCGCCTCGAAACCGGCGTCACCCCGGGGCTCTTGCGCCTGTCGGTCGGGTTGGAAGACGCCGACGATCTGATTGCCGATCTGATGTACGGGCTGGATCAGGTGTGATGACGGGGGTGGTGGTTCCTGCCTGCCATGCCCCCCCTCCCAACCTCCCCCGCCAGGGGGGAGGAGCCGCATCGCGTCTTTGGCGGGCTATTGCCGCGCGCACGGGCCTCGCTCCCTCCCCCTCGCGGGGAGGGATGGGGTGGGGGGATGTTCGGCGCGGCGCAGTGGGATTTGCGGTCATTGCCTCCATCCTCCTCTCCCTCTCCCTCTCCCTCTCCCTCGCCCCCGCCCATGCGCAAAACCTGCCCTATCACGCCGACCCGGACGCACGCGAAATCCTGCCGGTGCAGGGTTCGGTGCCCGCGATCCGCTTTCTCACCACGGCCGATTTCCCGCCCTTCAATTTTCGCGATGAGACCGGGGAGCTGATCGGGTTCAATGTCGATCTGGCGCGCCGCATCTGCGCCGAGGTCAATGTCGCCTGCACGCTCCAGGCCTGGCCCTGGGACCAGGCGGCCAATGCCCTGGCCGATAGCCAGGGCGACGCGCTGATTGCCGGGCTCGCCATCACCCCGGAAAATGGCGAGCGTTTCGATTTTTCATCGACCTATCTGGCCCTGCCCGGGCGCTTCGTCACCCGCGCCGATGCGGTGTCCGGTTTCTCGCCCGAGGCGCTGGGCGGCAAGAGCGTGTCCGTGCGCGTTGCGAGCGCCCATGCCCAGTTCATGGCGCGCTACCTGCCGGAAGTCGATGTGCGGCCGTTCCCCACCGAGATCGAAGCGCTCGACGCGGTGCGCACCGGCGCTGTCGACGCCTATTTCGGCGATGGCATGCGCGCGGCGTTCTGGCTCAACGAAAATCTGGCCTGTTGCAGCTTTGCCGGCGACGCCTATTTCCGGCCCGCCCTTTTCGGCGATGGCCTCACCATCGCCGTCCCTGCCGGGCAGGACGCGGTGCGCCATGCCATCGATTGGGCGCTGGTGCGGCTCAAGACCAATGGCACGCTGGACGAGCTTTACCTGCGCTGGTTCCCTGTCGGGTTCTACTAGAGCGTTTCAGCGAAACCGGGATCCGCTCTAAGCGGGAACGCGGCGGTGCCTAGCGCGGGCGGCCACTTCGATGGCAGCGGTGGTCAACCGGTCGAGGTTCAGCCCGTCGCGCAGCATTTCGAGAAAGCGCAGTTCTTCCTGCTCGAGCCGCAGATCGACCGCCGTCACCTCCACCGCCAGCGCATAGGCGGTGTCATGCAGCTTGTCCGGCAGGGCGGCAATGGCCGCGTCGAGCACGCCGTCCAGCCCGTGATCCCCGTTCAGCCGATCGGCACAATCATTGGCCACAGTGCCGAGGCGGTTCCGGTCGAACCCTTCGAACACCGGCAGCCGGTCGATCAGCGCCTTGATGCGCACCAGCTCGCTCTCGGTCATGGTGCTGTCGGAGGAGGCGGCGACGATCATCAAATCGATCAGGGCGTCGTGGATCTGGGCGGTCATGGCAGTTTCCAGCTGTAGAACTCGACAATAGCTAGGCTGCCCGCTTGCGTGGCGCAACCACCTGCGTCATTGACGCGGGCCGACGGGAATGTAACACACCAGACCTTGCTTTCTTCCGCCCTCCAGAAAGGCTGTCAGCCCGTGTCGTCTGCCGCTTTGCCCGCCCTCGATCCCTCATTCTTTGAGCCCGCGCAGAATGCCCGCGCCTGGCCATTCGAAGAAGCGCGCAAGATCGTCAAACGGCTCGAAAAGTCGGGCAAGGGCGAAGCCCTGTTCGAGACCGGCTATGGCCCCTCGGGCCTGCCCCATATCGGCACGTTCGGCGAAGTGGCCCGCACCACCATGGTGCGCACGGCTTTCCGCCTTTTGACGCGCGACCAGATCCCGACCCGGCTCCTCTGCTTTTCGGACGATCTCGACGGCATGCGCAAGATCCCGGACACCGTCCCCTCCAAGGAGGCGATGGAGCCGCATCTGCAAAAGCCGCTGACCTCGGTGCCGGATCCGTGGACCAATGAATATGAGAGCTTTGGCCACCACAACAACGCCATGCTCCGTCGCTTCCTCGACACCTTCAATTTCGACTACGAATTCGCCAGCGCCACCGATTATTATCGCTCCGGCAAGTTCGACACCGTGCTGCTGCGCGCTGCCGAACGTTATCAGGACATCATGGATGTGATGCTGCCCAGCCTCGGCGCCGAGCGGCAGGCGACCTATTCGCCCTTCCTGCCGATCTCGCCGATTTCGGGCCGCGTGCTCTATGTGCCGATGAAGGAAGTCGACGCCAAGGACGGCACGATCACCTTCACCGACGAAGACGGGCGCGACACCACCGTTCCGGTCACCGGCGGCCATGTGAAGCTGCAGTGGAAGCCCGATTTCGGCATGCGCTGGGCTGCCCTCGGCGTCGATTTCGAGATGTTCGGCAAGGACCACCAGACCAACCAGCACATCTACGACAAGATCTGCGCGATCCTCGGCGGCACCCCGCCCGAGCATTATGTCTATGAGCTGTTCCTCGACGCCGAAGGCCAGAAGATCTCAAAGTCGAAGGGCAATGGCCTGACCATCGACGAATGGCTGACCTATGCGCCGACGGAGAGCCTGGGGCTCTACATGTTCCAGAAGCCGCGCGTCGCCAAGCGCCTGCATTTCGATGTCATCCCGCGCGCCGTCGACGAATATTTCGCCCATGTCGCCGCCTACCAGAAGCAGGATGCGGCCGCACGGCTCGAAAATCCGGCCTTCCATGTCCATTTCGGCGATGTGCCCGCGGTCGACATGCCGGTCACCTTCGGCCTCTTGCTCAACCTCGCCACGGCGTCCAATCCGGAAACGCCCGAGGTTATGTGGGGCTATATCTCGGCCTATGCGCCGGGCGTTTCGGCTGCCACCCATCCGCAGCTCGATGCGCTGGTCGGCTACGCGATGCGCTATTTCCGCGATTTCGTCGAAAAGACCTATCGGGCTCCCGACGCCGAAGAGCGCGCTGCGCTCGAAGCCCTGTCGGAAACCTTCGCCACGTTGCCGGCCGATGCCAGCAACGAAGATATCCAGAACGCTGCGCTCGACGTTGCGCGCACGTTCGAGCGCTACCAGGACCACACCAAGAAGAGCCCCAATGGCGGCCCCGGTGTGTCCGGCGAGTTCTTCCAGATGCTCTACCAGGTGCTGATCGGCCAGGAACGCGGCCCCCGCTTCGGTTCGTTCGCGGCGCTCTACGGCATCGAAAACACCCGCAAGCTTATCGCCCGGGCCCTGGCCGGCGAGCTGCAGGGCTGATTTTTTAGGGTTTGCAGTTTGGGGCCCCGCGGTTCGCGGGGCCCTTTTTGGTTCTTGGGCGATGAGACCCCCACCCAGCCTCCCCCTGAAGTAGGGGGAGGGGCCGGCCGGTGTATGAGGAGAGATAGGAAACCCTCTCTTCTCCTCCCCCTTTTCAGGGGGAAGGCCGGGTGGGGGTGTTTTGCGGCATGATCTCTCTCCTCGCCCCGACAAGTTGCCGTGCCGCACACATCGCAAAAAGATTGCTCGACAATCGCTCAGCCCAGTCTGTGGCGACGGTCTTGTTACTCGCAGGGCTCTGGTGCGTTCTCTACCCAAAGCGCCGCCATGGCGATTATGTCAGGCAAATACGCGGTGCCGTCCGGGGCCGCCAGGCCATGGTCGAGGCCCGGAAACTCCCAATAGGTCAGGGCGCAAGAGCCCCTTTCGGCAAATGCCTCCAGCGCTCGGCGCGAGGCCGAAGGTGGGCTCGACGCGTCGCGCCCACCCTGGATCTGGAGGAATGGCCCCTCGGCCTCCAGCATGTAATCGAGGCTGATTTGACCCAAAATATCCGCCCAGAAGCGATGGGAGGAACCGGCAAAGAGCGTCGTGCCCTCCGGGTCGAGACTGGCCGCGTCAAAGCCCGCCGATACGCTGGCCTTTCCTTCGGGCGGCACTGTTTCGAGCACCAAGTCCCGCAAGCTCATGCCCGTGGCCGATGAGAGGATGATGCTCGCCTGCGGCCCTTCGGTGACAGCCAGCCGCGCGACGGCCAACCCGCCCTCCGAGCCGCCGAACAGAACGAGCCGACGTAAGAGGTCCGGCGCCTCTTGCCGGACATGGGCGATGAGGGCGCGATAATCCGCCACTCTTTGCGAGATCGTGTAGCCGGCGTGAAATTCGGGCGGACAGTCGGTAAAACCTTCGATGATCCCGGCATCCGGCATCACGCCGGATTTTTCCATCATCAGCGCCGCATAATTTGGGAAGGCGGCGCGCACAGTAGCGAGCGAGGGGTTCTTGGCAGTGGGCAAACACCCCGAGCCCTGGGCAATCAGGATCAGCCCTTCAACCGCGCCTTCGGGCCGGTCGAGTGTGTAGTGGATAATCGTGCCATCCGCCCGCGTGAGGGGGGCGGCCGGAATGGCGGATGCGGAAATCAGGGCGAGACCCATCGCGGCGGCGCAAGACAATGTCCGCATATCTTTTCTCCATGGTGCAGTTTTTATTCCGGTGCGGCCGGGGGATCGTCCTCGAAAACGAGGATGTCACCGGGTTGGCAATCGAGATAGCGGCAGATGGCGCCGAGCGTGTCGAACCGCACCCCTTTCACTTTGCCCTGCCGGAGAAGGCTGAGATTGGCTTCGGTGATCCCGATATACTCGGCCAATTCCTTGGACTTCACGTTCCGTCGCGCCAGCATTTCGGACAGATTGACCTTGATGCCCATGTCAGACGAACTGGCTGTTTTCTTCGGCGATCAGGCTGGCCCGCTCCAGCGCCCAGACGAGGGACGCGACGATCCCGGCAAAGAGCGCGAGCAGCAGCATCTCGGCGTCGATCCGCACGATCACCTGCCGGTGGCCGGGCACCGCATTCATCGTCAGCACGAGACCCATCAGCGTGTGGCCGATCAACTGGGCCAGCGCCGCCAGCATTGCCCCGAGGGCAAAGCCGCGGAGGCCCGAAATTCCCTCCGTGGCGAAGGGATGGCCGGAGGCAAAACAGGAAAGGCAGGTCCGAAGCCGCGAGAGGCCCCAGGCGAGCGGGATGACGGTGGAGAGGCCGACGATCGCGGCCATCAGGCGCTGGCCGAGCGAAATGTCGGGCAGGACATCGGCTGTCAGCGCCAAGAGGGCCCGAATGTCCTCCGGCGCGATGGTCAGCCAGTAGAGCACGACTGCCGGCGGCAGGAGCGCTGCAAACGCCACGGCGGTGACGCCAAGGCCGTTGAACAGCAGGATCTGCCGGGGGGTAAAGTCGATTACGCTCGCCGTGCCGAATGCATCAATGGGGGTGGACATGCCGGGGATCTCCGCGCTGAACGATGGAAATATGACATGAGAATTATCGTTTCACAATGATTATTATCGTAAAACAATAATCTGACGGGGCGACGCGCCTACGCCAGCACCTTGCGGAAAAAGACGGCGCGCTGGGTTTCCGCGAACCCCAGCGCATTATGCATCTGATGGCTCCGGATATTGTCGAGCGCGGCATCGGAAGCCAGTTCCGTGCAGCCCCGTTCAATGGTCCAGGCTTCCACTCCGGCAATCAAATCCCGCGCGACGCTGCGACGTCGATACTCCGGATCGACATAGATCCCTTCGAGGAACCCAACAGGCGAGGTCTTGCATCCGTTGACATAGTCATGCCGGATCGCTGCCTCGGCAAAGCCGATGGCTTTGCCGGCCGCATCGCGGGCGAGCAGGTTGAGCAGCTTGTCTGGTTCGGCCAGCGCCGCGATATTTTCAGCTCGATATTCGGCAATGCTTCCCTTGGGCCACAGCTCAAGCCGCAATGCTGCCCATTCGTCGACATCGGCCAATGTGCAGTTGCGGATCGTTGTCACTGGCTGGCCCAGATGATCCGCGCCATCCATTCGACATCGACGAGATCAATGAAGCGGGGTTCATAGGCGGGGTTGAGAGAATGCAGCTCGATCTGCTTGGCGGTCTGGCGCGCGAGGATTTTCGCCATCACTTCGCCATCGCGTGTGCGCACCACGACGCGGTCGCCGCGCCGCACCTGTTCGGTGGGGGAGACGACGATACGGTCGCCCTCGCGATAGAGCGGCTCCATGCTGTCGCCCTGCACTTCGAGCGCATAGATGCCGGGATCGACCGGGGAGGGCAGGGCCACTTCGTCCCAGCCCTGGCCCGCAGGAAAGCCCGCGCTGTCGAAAAAACCACCTGCGCCGGCCTGGGCAAGTCCCAGCAAAGGCACGATCGACATGCGCGGCGGCTCGGACAGGCCGTGGTCCGGCATGAAGGCACCGCTGCCGGTCAGAAAACTGTCCAATGTCTCGCCGGTCGCCTCCAGGATCTTGGAAATGCTCTCGGTCGATGGCCAGCGCTCCCGACCGTCCTTGTTGACCCGCTTGGAGATGTTGAAAGCCGTCGCGTCGAGACCGGCCAGCTTGGCAAGCGCCGACACCGACACGCCATGTCGGCGGGCCAGGGCGTCAATGCCATCCCAAATTGACCGATGTGAGAGCATGCGTGGCGGCGTCCCGAGGAAATTTGTCTTGATGTATGGAATGCAGTCCTATTTTACGACTGGGTGGAGCGCGTGTAAAGAGTGCCTCAGGCGCTTGCGGCGCCGGTCCGGCAAGACTAGGTTCCCGCCCATGTCGACAGCATCCGCCACACCTGAATTCATCTACAAGATCGCCACCGCATCGGCCTATGCCCCGGCGCGCCTCGTCGGGCATTTCGAGGGCATGCCCATCGATGCCGAGGATGGCTACATGCATTTTTCGACCGCCTACCAGCTGGCCGAAACCCTGCGGCTGCATTTTGCCGGACAGTCCGACCTGGTGCTGCTCGCCGTGCGGACCGATGATCTGGGCAGCGATATCGTCTGGGAGCCCTCGCGCGGGGGCGAACTGTTCCCCCATTATTATGGCGGCCCGCTCGCCCTTGCCTCCATCGTCTGGGAGGCGCCGATATCGGTCGCTGCCGACGGGTCCTGCCAATTGCCCGGAGATGTCAAATGATCCTGTCCGCCTTTTCCCCGCTGCTGCGCCTGCCGGGCCTTGCCAATCTCACGCGCGATTCCCTTTTGCGCATGGATGCCGAAACCGCCCATGGCGCCACCATCACCGCGCTGCGCCTGGGCCTTGCGCCCCAGCAGGAGGGCATGGATGCGCCCGAGCTCGCGACCAATCTGGCCGGGCTCAGCCTCACCAATCCGGTGGGCATGGCCGCCGGCTTCGACAAGAATGCCGAAGTGCCCCGCCAGCTGGCCCTGATGGGTTTTGGCATGGTCGAGATCGGCACCGTCACCCCGCGCCCGCAGGCGGGCAATGCCAAGCCGCGTCTCTTCCGCATCGCCGCGGCCGATGGCGTGGTCAATCGCATGGGCTTTAACAATGAGGGCCACGAGGCCGCGTTCGAGCGCCTCAAGGGCCTGCGCGTGCCCGCGGCGCTGGGCGTCAATATCGGGGCCAACAAGGACAGCGAGGATTTCGTCGCCGATTACGTCGCCGGCGTCACCCGCTTTGCCGATCTGGCCGATTACCTCACCGTCAATATTTCCTCGCCCAATACGCCGGGCCTGCGCAATCTGCAGGCCGATGAGGCGCTGCGGCGCCTGCTCGGCGACGTGCTGGTGGCCCGCGCCAAGGCGAAAACGCGCGTTCCGGTGTTCCTCAAGATCGCGCCCGATCTCGACGAGGCCGGGCTCGACACCATTGCGCGGGTCGTGCTCGACACCGATCTCGATGGGCTCATCGTTTCCAACACCACGATCTCGCGCGATGCGGTGGCGGGTCTCGAAAACGCCAACGAAACCGGCGGTCTCTCGGGCAAGCCGCTCTTTGCGCTCTCCACCCAGCGTCTCGCGCAGATGCGCCAGCGCGTCGGCGGCCTGCCGATCATCGGGGTCGGCGGCATCCATTCGCCGCAATCGGCGCTGGCCAAGTACGAGGCGGGCGCCGATGCCATCCAGCTTTATTCGGCGCTGGTCTTTGGCGGGCTCGACCTGCTCGACCGCATCAAGAGCGGCCTCGTCAGCGCCATCCGGGCCCAGGGCAAGACCAATATCTCCCAGCTCGTGGGGACGAAGGTCGATGACTGGGCTTCAGGCCGTGCCGAATAGGCAAAATCGCTCCGGTGGAGCGATTTTAGGCCTGAAGGCCATGAGAGCTATGCTCGAATGGCGGGGGACTCCGGGACGAATAGGCCGCCTTTCGCCTGGGCTTCAGGCCGGGGCGAATAGGCTCGCCTTCTTGCGCTCCAGCGCCCACCAATAGATCAGCCCGCGCGCGATGAACCACAAATGCATCGCGCCCCAGAGGCCCCAATTGCCGAGCATGGGCTGTAGGAGCAGCGCGGCCGTCAGGAACACGCCGAGCGAAACGATCATGCCATTGCGCATGATGACGTTCTGCGTCGTGCCGATGAGAATGCCGTCATAGACAAAGGCCGGCATGAAGACGAGCGTACAGGCCGCCGCGATGGGCAGATAGGTCAGCGCATAGTCCTGCACTTCGGCATTGGTGGTCATGAAGCCGATCACAAAGGGCCCGCCGAGATACCAGACGAGCCCGAGGCTCACCGCAATGACGAGGCCCCAGAGCATGGAGAGCCCATAGGCGCGCTCGAAGGCCGGCCGCCAATTGGCGCCGACGGCCTTGCCGGTCAATTGCTCGGCCGCCTGGGCGATCCCGTCGAGAAAGAAGGCCACCACCATAAGCAGGTTCAGCAGCACCGCGTTCGCCGCCAGCGGCACCTCGCCCATGCGCGAGCCCTGCGCGGCAAACCAGGCATAGGCGCCCATCAGCGCCAGCGAGCGGATCATGATATCGCGGCTGAGCCCGAACATGCGGGTCACGGCCGTGGCATCGCCCAGTTCGCCCGGCTTGATCCGCGCCAGCAGCGATTTCAGCCCGCCATAGTGTCGCGCGAGGAGGAACAGCCCGACAATGGCCGCCATGCCCTGGGCGATGACGGTGCCGAAGGCCGCGCCGGGCACGCCCCAGCCCAGACCATGCACGAACCAGACCGACAGGGTGATATCGATCAGGTGCAGCAGAAGCTGCAGCATCATGCCGGTCTTGGCCGAGGCCCGTCCATAGAACCAGCCGAGCAGCGAATAATTGATCAGCGCAAAGGGTGCCGCCCAGATGCGCCAGTGGAGATAATCGCCCAGCGCCGCCTCGACCCCGGCATCGGGCGCGAGGAATTTGACCGCGAGCCAGAGAATGGGCGCGGCCAGCACGATCATCAGCGCACCGATGACGACGCCAATCACGAGGGCCCGGCTGACATGGAGCAATCCGTCGCGCGGGTCTTTTGCGCCGATCGACTGGGCCACCAGCCCCGCCGTGCCGATGCGCAGGAAATAGGCCATCGAAAACAGCACATCGAAGACCAGCGCGCCGAGCACCAGCCCACCCAGCAGCGCCGCCTCGCCCAGCCGGCCGATCACGGCGATATCGACAAGGCCGACCATCGGCTCGGTGATGAAGGCAATCGAAGCGGGCAGGGCGATCTTCCACACATCGGCGGATCGCACCTGAAACGGATGCTGGGGGCGGGTATTCATGAAAGGACTCGAGGCGGGCGGAACGCCCTTATAGCAAGGGTTTTTCCGGTTCGGCTAGGGACGGTCCTCGGTCCCTATGCACCAAAAGACCCCCCTCCCCAGCCCTCCCCTCAAGGGGGAGGGTGTCTGCCGGTGGGTGGGGATGCCGCTTCGCCCATTTTCGGCATTGGCACAAAGCTGCCACACACACTATGCCACCCTCCCCTTGAAGGGAGGGCAAGCAGAGCTTGGCCGAAGGCCTAGCGGCGCTCGGGAGGGGAATTCTGTTTAGATCTCCACCACCATCTCGAAAATCACATCGGCCCGATCTTTCGAACCATCCACCAGATCGTAATTGGGCAAATCATTGCGGGCGATATGGGCGCGGTTGCGCTCCTCGGAAAACAGTCCCTCTTCCCCATGCCGCCTCAGCAGTCGCCTCTCGATGACATTGCGCGGCACATCCAGGAACACCGCATAATCGAGCAGGGCCTTCACCCCCGCCCAGGGGCCCTCCGTCAGCAGCAGATAATTGCCCTCGACGACAAGAACCCTGGCCTCGGGCTGGATTGTGAAGGCGTTTTCCACCACGTCTTCGATCTTTCGGGAATATCCCGGCCCGCTCACCGGCCCGGTCGCGTGCTTGAGATGGTGCAGAAAACTCACAAAGGCCGCGCCCTCGAATGTGTGCGGGGCGCCCTTGTAGTCGGCCTGGCCCATGGCCTCGATTTTGGCGTGCTTCATGTGGAAGCCGTCCATGGGCACCAGGGCGGCGCTGCCGGGCTTGACGGCGTTGAGCATGGTCACGAGTTCGGCCGCCAGCGTCGACTTGCCCGAGCCGGGACCTCCGGCAAGGCCGATGGCGATCCGCTGCCCGTTCGCCGCGCTTTCCATTTCAAGACTATGCGGCACCAGTCGCGCCAATGCTTCCTGGGGCGTCAGCGCGATGATCTCCGCCATTATCGCCTCCGGCTCAGCCGCATCAGGAGCCAGATCGGCACGACAAGGGCAGCGCCGGCCAGCACATAGGCGCCCATCTGGCGGAAAATTCCGGCGCCATCGCGGAAGGCATCGCGCACCAGGTCGACGGCGCCATTGACCAGATCGAGGGCATTGAAGCCGAAGACCGACATGACGAAGCCGACGAACAGCGAGACGAGGGCGAGCTTGACCACCACCCAGACCGGCCTGCCGCCCATTAGTTTTTCGAGCGGGGAACGCTCTTCGGGCCTGTAGTCTTCTGTCATCACGCCGCTCCGTTTGGCAGGGTCCGGCCCATCATATAGGCTGTTTGAGACTTTTCGTTAGGTGCTCTGTGTCAGTTTTCCGTGCAGGCTCATTCCTCCATGCTCAATCCCTCCCCAAAAGGGGGAGAGAGGCTGAGCAGGACTTGCCGAGGAACAGTTCATTTTCACCTAGTCATCCCCGCGAAAGCGGGGACCTCCGTTCAACAGGGGTTCCCGCTTGCGCGGGAATGACACGGCGAACCTCTCGGGGGCTTGGGACTGGTGGCCAGAGCCCCCCACCCAACCTCCCCCTCCCAGGGGGAGGCTAGGTGGGGGTGAGCTTGAGCACCGCACTCCCGCCCGTCATCTCGTCCTGGTTCGCCTCGCGCGGCTGGGCGCCGCGCCAGCACCAGCTCGATGTGCTTGCCTCCTATGCGGATGGGGCGAGCCAGCTGCTGATCGCCCCCACCGGCGCGGGCAAGACGCTGGCGGGGTTTCTCCCTACGCTGACCGATCTCGTCGACGGCAAGTTCGATGGCCTCCACACGCTTTATCTCTCGCCCTTGAAAGCCCTCGCGGTGGACGTCGAGCGCAATCTTTCCACCCCCATTGCCGAAATGGGCCTGCCCATCCGCGTTGAGGCCCGCACCGGCGATACCCCGGCATCCAAGCGCGCCCGCCAGCGCACCCGTCCGCCGCATGTGCTCTTGACCACGCCCGAGCAATTGGCCCTGCTCATTTCTCACCCCCGGGCAGAGCTGATGTTTTCCTCGCTCCGCCGGGTGGTGCTGGACGAGCTCCATTCCCTCGTCGCCTCCAAGCGCGGCGATCTCCTGGCGCTCGGCCTTGCCCGGCTGGCGCGCATGGCGCCCGATCTGCGCATCACCGCGCTCTCGGCCACCATCGCCCAGCCCGAAATCCTCCGCGACTGGATCGCCGAGCCGCTGCCGCAGCGCCGCACCGATCTCCTGCACATGGTCGGCGGCGCGCGCCCCGAGCTCGCTATTCTTCAAACCGAAGAGCGCCTGCCCTGGGCCGGCCATTCAGCCATCTATGCCCATCATGAGCTCTACGAGATCATCAAGCAGCACAAGACGACGCTGCTCTTCGTCAACACCCGCTCCCAGGCCGAAATGCTGTTCCAGGGGCTCTGGAATATCAATGACGAATTGCTGCCCATTGCGCTGCACCACGGCTCGCTCTCGGTGGAGCAGCGCCGCAAGGTCGAGGCGGCCATGGCCTCGGGCGATCTGAAAGCTGTTGTCTGCACCTCGACGCTGGATCTCGGCATCGACTGGGGCGATGTCGATCTCGTCGTCCAGGTGGGCGCTCCAAAGGGCTCCTCGCGCATGCTGCAGCGCATCGGCCGCGCCAATCATCGGCTCGATGACCCCTCAAAAGCCCTGCTCGTGCCCTCCAACCGGTTCGAAGTGCTCGAATGCGAGGCCGCCGTCGAGGCCGTGGCCGAGGGGCATCAGGATAGCGAAGACCCACTCCCCGGCGGCTATGACGTGCTTGCCCAGCATGTGCTGGGCATGGCCTGCGCCGAGCCCTTCCATGCAGACGATCTCTATGCCGAGGTGATCCGCTCCTGGCCTTATCGCGATCTGCCCCGGGCAAAATTCGACCGCATCCTCGATTTCGTCGCCACCGGCGGCTATGCCCTGCGCGCCTATGAGCGCTATGCCCGGCTCCGTCAGACCGAAGACGGTTTGTGGCGCATCGCCAATCCGCAGGTGGCCCAGCAATACCGGCTCAATATCGGCACCATCGTCGAAGAGCCCATGGTGCGGGTGCGCCTCGTGCGGGGCAGGGGGCAGAAGCAGGGCCGCACCACTGGCCCCATCGGCGCGGGCGGCCGGGTCCTGGGCGAAATGGAGGAATATTTCTTCGGCACGCTCACCCTGGGCGACACATTTGTCTTTGGCGGGGAAATCGTCGCCTTCGAGGGCATGAAGGACAATGAGGCCTTCGTCTCCCGCGCCTTCGCCAAGGACCCGAAAATTCCCTCCTATATGGGCGGGCGTTTCCCGCTCTCGACCTATCTGGCCGAGCGTGTCCGCCGCATCATGGACAGCCCCGACGATTGGCACAAACTGCCCGACCAGGTCGCCGATTGGCTGCGCCTGCAGCGCGATTTTTCCGTCCTGCCGCGCCGCGACAGCCTGCTGGTCGAAACCTTTGCGCGCGGCAGCAATCATTTCCTCGTCTGCTACCCGTTCGAGGGGCGGCTCGCCCACCAGACGCTGGGCATGCTGCTCACCCGAAGGCTCGAGCGCATGCGTGCGCGTCCGCTCGGCTTTGTCGCCTCCGAATATGCGCTGGCCATCTGGGGGCTGGGCGATCTCTCGGCCCTCATCCGCACCGACCGGCTCTCGCTCGACGAACTTTTCGACGAGGATATGCTGGGCGATGACCTTGAATCCTGGCTCGATGAATCGGCCCTGATGAAGCGCACCTTCCGCAATTGCGCGATCATCGCCGGCCTCATCGAGCGCCGTCACCCCGGCAAGGAAAAGACCGGGCGCCAGATCACCATGAGCTCGGACCTCATCTACGACGTGCTCTACCAGCATGAGCCCGACCACATTCTCATCGAGGCCACAAGACGCGATGCCGCGCGCGGCCTGCTCGACATCGAGCGCCTTGGCCAGATGCTCGCCCGGGTCCGCACCCACATTGTCCACAAGCCCCTCGAACGCGTCTCTCCCCTCGCCGTGCCCATCCTCCTCGACATCGGCAAGGAGCCGATCTTCGGCGAAGCCCGCGAGAGTGCCATGGCCGAAGCCGCCGACGAACTGCTGCGCGAATCCATGGGCGAAGTCTTTTAGGGTTTTGGGGTTTTTGGTCTTTTGGCACTGGCTAAGCCTGCGCACCGCGTTTCCCTCGGGCTCGACCCGAGGGCCATTCGGGGAGCCTCGATTCCTGCAATGTGCGCGCGGATAGTGGCCCTCGGGTCAGGCCCGAGGGAAGCCGCCGAGGAGGACCTTCACCCCACCCGGCCTCCCCATGAAGAAGGAGGAGAGTATTGGGCTCCCAATCTCTCCGCCGCACCGCACGGTCCCTCCCCCTGCTTCAGGGGGAGACTAGGTGGGGGCGTCCCGCGACCATTGGAACACTTCGGGAACATTTCCGAATCTGCTAGAAGGCGGCAAACGCTCCATTGCGGGCAGACAGATGCGCGGGCGAAATTGAACTATTCGTTTTCACGAGCCGAGATCACGGAGACACAGATCTTGCGCTTTGCCGGTCACAATTTCGAACCACTCCCCTCTGGCGGGCTCTATTGGCATGCGCGCGAAACGCTGCTGGTGGCCGATCTCCATTTCGAAAAAATGGCCAGCTTCGCCCGCAAGGGGCAGATGCTGCCCCCCTATGATACCGGGCTCACCCTTGCCCGCCTCGAAGCCGATCTCAGCCGCACCCGGGCGAAGCGCCTTGTTTCGCTGGGTGACAGTTTTCACCGGCCAGATGCTAGCATTCTGCTAACCAATTCCGACCGAATGCGACTCGATGCGATTACGAAAATGGTCGATTGCATCTGGCTGTCGGGCAATCACGACCCCGTGCCGCACGCCATTGGCGGCACCTGTCTCTCAGTGCTGGAGCTGGATGGCCTCACCCTCGCGCATGAGCCGCAAAAGGGCGCCAAGGGCTTGATATCAGGGCATCTTCACCCGGCGGCGCGACTGCTCATCAATGGCCGCTCAACGCGAAAACCCTGCTTCGTGCACGATAATCGCCTGATGATCCTGCCCGCCTATGGCGCCTCGACCGGGGCGATCAATATCTTGTCCCCGGCCTTTTCGGGCCTGCTAAACTGGCCCTCGGTGGAAGTGACCATGCTGGGCCGGGATCGCGCCTATCCCGTCTCGCCGCGACGTCTGATCGCGGGATAAGCGGGATAAGTTCGCTCAACTGCTTTCAGCGCCTGAACAAAACGCCGCCGAGCCAGCCGGTGAAGAGGGCGAGGATGACGCAGCAAATGCCGTAGATCAGCGGATATTGAGTGGCCGACTGGGCGAGGAAGCGCTCGAAGCCGATCTTGCGCACGGCAAAGCCTTCGGATTTGCGGGCGATGATCTCGCCATTCCGGAACACATAGGTCTGGGCGATATAGGGCCCGGGCGGGGCGTTGCTGGGCAGGATCAGCTGCGCCGAATAGAAGGTGTCGGAGAGGAAATTGACGCCGTTTTCCTGCACCCCGAACAGGTTTTCCTCGGTCATCAGGCGAATGAGTTCGCGCCCGAACACCAGGGTTTTCCACCAGCCGGCCGGATTGGGCACCATGGCATGGGCCTCGGGCAGGATGAAATTGCTGGTCAGGGTGGTGGCATCGGAAATCTCGCGCAGCCGCCCGCTGGCCAGCACGTGGAAATAGCTGGGAAAGCGCGGGAAGGCCACTTCGTCGGTGTTGAGCCAGATGCCGAAATTATGCGTCATCTGCCGGGCCACCCGGTCCTGGGTGGGGCCGAGAATGACGACGATGACGTGGAACGGCCCCTCGATAAAGCGCTGCCCCGAGCCGGCCTCGGGGGCGATATTGCCGAAAAAGGTCATCCGCTCGCCATCAAAGCTCGAGGTGATCTCGATCGTGTCATTGGACAGGGTCGAGACCAGCCGGGCGTTCTGCGCCGCCGCCGGCGTCAGAAGGGCGAGACAAAAGCCAATGATGACGAGGATTTTGGTCATCGCGCCGCCCCCATGACCGCCATGGAGAAGACATCGGACGGGGTCAGCACCAGCGAGAGACCAAAGCGGATGGCGACGGCCAGGACCAACAGGGCGAGCAGGCCGCGCAGCTGCTCGCCGCGCAGATGTTTACCCGCTGCGGCGCCGAACTGGGCCCCGGCGGTACCGCCCACCATCAGGCAGAAGGCGAGCAGGATATCGACGCTCTGGCTCTGCACGGCGTGCAGGATCGTGGTCGCCGCCATCATCGCCACCACCTGGGCCAGCGAGGTGCCGATCACCACATTGCCGGGCACGCGCAACAGATAGACCAGCGCCGGCACCATGATGAAGCCGCCACCGACGCCGAGCAGCGAGCCGACAAAGCCGATGAAGAGGCCGATGGCGAGGACCGGCAGCACCGAAATATAGAGCCGGCTTTTCTTGAAGCGGACGCGCCAGGGCAGGCCATGGATCCAGCTGTGCTGGTGCGGCATGCGCTCGCGCACGACGATCCCCTGGCGCTGCTTGAGAATGGCGCGCACCGCCTCCTGCAGCATCAGAAGGCCGACAAAACCCAGCAAAATCAAAAAGCCGAGGGCAATGACGAGATCGAGCTGGCCGGCCTGGCGCAGCAGCGAAAAGGCGGCGACGCCGCCAAAGGCCCCCAATATGCCGGAGAGCACGAGATAGAGCGCTAGATGCAGATCGATGCCGCCGCGCCGATAATGGCTGAGCGCCCCCGAGGTCGAGGCGGCCACCACCTGGCCGGTCACCGAGGCCACCGCCACCGAAGTCGGCACGCCCGAAAAGATCAGCAGCGGGGTCAGCAAAAATCCGCCGCCCACCCCGAACAGGCCCGACAAAAACCCCACCGCCCCTCCGATCCCCACGAGAAAGAAGAGGTTCACGGAAAGCTCGGCGATCGGCAGATAGACCTGCAAGACCCTGGGTCCCGTTCAGAAAATGCGTATAGGGCCCTATTCTAGCGGGCAGTCTGTCAACAAGAGGTCAAGAACGGCAGTTTTTGGCGATATCCCGGCTAAATCATCAGCGAGGCCGGCGCTGCGGGATCAATTGGCGGTCGGGGTGGCCATCAATTCCCAGATATTGCCTTCCGTATCCTCGAAATAGGCCGAATAGCCCCATTCGGATTCGGTGCCCGGCGTGATGATGGTGCCGCCGGCGATCAGTACGCGTTCGAGAATGGCGTCCACAGCCTCGGGCGATTCGGCCCGATGGCTGAGCACGAAACCGGGCGTGCCTTCCAGCGCTTCGGGCTTGCCGGCCGTCTGGGCGATTTGCTCGCGCGGGAACAGCACGAAGGAAAAATCCTCGTCGAAGAAGAAGGCCACATGGTCTTCCCCGGCGCCGATCTGCTCGTCGGCAATCTCGAACAGGGCCCGATAGAACACGAATGCCCGTTCCAGTTCGTCGACGCCAATGGTGATGATGGAAATCTTGGGCTTCATGGCCACCTCTTGCTGCTGGCCACGCGCGGCGGCAAATCGCTCTACTGACGGACAGGTTAGGACTTTTCGCCGCCCGTCGCAAACAGCGCCTCGAACTGGCCATCCTCGATGCGCGCTGCCGCGATCACGGCCTGGGTGCGGCTGTCGACATCCAGTTTCTGCAAAATGGCCGAGACGTGGGCCTTCACAGTGGCCTCCGAGATCGTCAGCTCATAGGCGATCTGTTTGTTCATAAGTCCGTCGCTGAGCATCATCAGCACGCGAACCTGCTGGGGGGTCAGGGTCGCCAGACGCTTCATCAGCGCCGATTGCTCGTCCTCGGCGCCCAGCGTCGTGCCCTTGGGGACGAAAACCTCGCCGGCGAGAACCGTCTCGATGGCGCGACGGATTTCGGTCGGGCCTTCGGATTTATGGAGATAGCCCGAAGCGCCCAGCTCGAAAGCCCGGCGCACGACGGTTGCGTCTTCCACGGCCGAAATGATCATTACCGGAATATCGGGATATTGGGCGCGCAGCAGCAGCAGGCCCGAAAAGCCCCGCACGCCGGGCATGTTGAGGTCGAGCAGGACGAGATCGCAATCGCGTTCGGCGTCGAGCGACTGGCTCAAGCTGTTGAGGTCTCCGGCTTCCTCGACATTGACCGTCGCATCGCCCACGGCAAGGGTCTGCCGCAGGGCAGCCCGGAACAGCGGGTGGTCATCCACGATGATGATACGTCGACGTGTCATGAGCCTCATACTCTCCAAAAAACACCAGACCGCACGAAAATCACTGATTCACGGCCAGGGCACTTGCATATTGCGGCAATCCTTAACGGGTTCTTTACCATGTTTTCCCAAGAGTGACCGCTAGACCTTCGTGATGCATCGCGGGGGAGATGTCTAGATTTGACAGGGACTGAACATGGCCCGCGCTTATCCTCAATCGGATTACGCCGACACACCCCGAAACGCCAGTGGCGGGGAGTGGCAGGCGCTGCGTGGCGAGTTGGTCGCGCTGCTCGATCAAGTTGAAAGCCGCTTTGCCCGCCCCGCCGGGGATGAAAGTGCATTGGGTGGTCTCTCCCAGCGCGTTCGGTATCTCCGCGATCAGGTGGAAGCGCCCGAGCCGGCGCTGCGGCGTCGCGAGGCGCTGCGCACGGTCAAGCGCGCCGTCGATCGTTTCAGCCCGCGCGACGATCGCCATGACGATGATGACGACGCCCTGACCTCGGCCATTGCCGAAATCCGCAGCCGCCAGGGCGCGGCAAATATTTCCGCAATCGACCGTCGTCCGGCCGACGCACCGGAATTCCGCGAATTGAGTGGCCTGGTCCACGGTATCAGCGACCGGCTGGGGCGGCTCGAAGGCGATCTGCGCCAGCAGCGGGGCAATTCCAGCCAGGTCATGGAAGTCGCCAGCCAGGTTGAGCAGCTGACCCAGGTGGTCGAGCTCCTTGCGGGCGCGGTCGGGGAGACGGGCCAGGTCAAGCGCCTCGAGGCCCAGATTGCCGGCCTCGGCGCCATGATCGAAAAGGGGGCCCAGGTCGATCTCGGCGCCATCAATGCGCGGCTCGACGATGTGTCCGCCACGGTGGGCAAGCTCGCCGAATTGCAGGCCCAGCAGATGGAGCGCGAAATCGTGCGCCAGGAGCGCGAAGACGCTGCGCCAAAAGGCAAGGGCGCGGCCAAGCTCGAACCGGCCATGCACGCCATCGAAGACAGCGTGCGCAGCGTCTACGATCGCATCGACGCCATCGAAAAAAGCCTTGCGCTGTCCTCGGGCGATTTCGAGCGCCTGACGTCCGAAATGGCGGCCTTTACCCAGGCAATGCGGGACCAGGCCGGATCGCCCGATATCCTCGTCGATCGGGTTGAGGCTCTGGTCGCCCGCATGGACGGCGTCGACAGCGGCAATGGCGATGTCCTCGCGCTCAAAACCGAAATCGTCGGCCTGCAGAACGCCGTGCTGCAAGGGATGGAGCCGCGGTTCCTGCGCATCGAAAGCAAGATCGAAGCGCTCAGCGACCGCATCGCGCCTGTCGATACCAGCGCCGTCGAAGGCCAGCTCAAGCAATTGATGTCGCGCATGGACGAGGCCGGGTCCCAGCTCGATGGCCTTGCCCGGCTCTATCACGATGCCAGCGAGCGCTCGGATTTCGAATCGCTGGCCACGATGGTGGCCGAGCGCACCAGCGATGCCGTGACCCGCAAGTCGCCGGCGCCGGTCGCCATGTTCGGTCCGGAGAGCCTCAAGAGCATCGAAGATCGCATTTCGAGCCTCGTCCGCTCAGTCAACAAGCAGCCCGATATCGAGACGCTGGCCGACATCGTCGCCGAAAAGACCTCGCTGGCCGTCGCCCAGGCGCGCGGCCCGGCTGCCGGCATGGACGGAACCAGCATGGACGCGCTCGAAAAGCGCATGACCGCGCTGCTCAACACGGCGGGCCGCGATACGGCCGAGCGACTGGCCCGGCTGGAGGCGACCCTGGCGTCCCGCTCCGCCCAGCCTGCGCAATCTTCGGCTTCAATTGCGGCGCCCGAAGCGGCCGATCCTTTCCATCTGCCGCAGGAAGACAGCCTGCGCCTCGATACTATTTTGTCGCGCCTTTCGGGCGGCAGCAGTGATGCCATGCCGGACAATCCGGTCGAAGAGGTCCCGTTGATCGACAAGGGCTTCAAGGATGTGCCGGCGCGCCAACCCGCTCCCGCGGCCCAGACGGCTGTCCCGGTCGCCCGGCATGCTCCGGCAGAAAAGAAAGCCGAGCCGGATCGCCCGCATTTCGACCCCAATCACGTCGAGCGGCCGCCCCGTCCACAGTCGAGCTTCGCGCTGAGCGAAAAAGAACCCTTCACGCCCATGCCATCCGCTCCGGTGGTCCCGGGGGTGGAGCCACCGGTCAGCAATACCAGTACCTTCGTTGCCGCGGCCCGTCGGGCTCAGCGCGCGCGCCAGGAACAGGTTGTCGTCGAGGCGCCGGGTGGTTCGCTGATCAGCCGGGCGCTGGCCCGCGTTCGGCCAGTCGCAAAGCCCGAAAGCCTCGGTGAGCCCGCTGCGGCCGAGCCTGCCCCCGCCGCCGAAGCTGCGCTACACAAAAAGCCGAAGCGCGCAGAGCCCTCTATCGCCGATGAATTCGTGCCCCCAGCCGCTTCGGATAGCGACGTGGAAGCGCTCGACGCCGCCCAGCCGAGCTTCCTCCAGCGCCATCGTCGGCCGCTGCTGCTGGCCGCCGCCCTCGTGGCCGTCTCGCTCCTGACGCTCAATCTGGTGCTGCAGCGGAGTGCCGCCCAGCGCGTCGGAACGCAGCCCGTCGCCGAGGCCGCGCCTCAGGCCCCGCTGCCGGCCAATCCGGCACCCTCGGACGACCAGTCCTTCGTCGCCCCCCGTATCATCGACATGATCGACGCCACCACTGTGGGCTCGATCAATCCTGCACCGGCCAGTTTCTCCAAGGATCCGCTGGCGGTGCCGATGCCTGGCCTGTTGTCGTCGGCAGAAACCAACGAACCCATCGCCCTGGCATCGATCGCTCCAGACGAGGCCGAAGAGGCCGTCGCAAGCTTTGATCTGCCAGCAGAGGGCGTCGGGCCGCTCGAGTTGCGCCAGGCCGCTGCCGATGGCGACGCCCGCGCCCAGTTCGAGATTGGCGCCATCTTTACCGAGGGTCGCGCCGTCGGCCAGAATATCGAAGAGGCCGCCCGCTGGTATGAGCGGTCGGCCGCGCAGGGCTTCGCGCCGGCCCAGTATCGTCTGGGCAATCTCTACGAAGCCGGCACCGGGGTGGAGAAGGACCTCGAAATGGCCCGACTCTGGTATCAGCGCGCCGCCGAAGCGGGCAACCGCATGGCCATGCACAATCTGGCCGCGCTCTATGCCGGCGGCGAATTGGGCGAACAGCAATTCGAAGCTGCCGCGCAGTGGTTCACCGAGGCCGCCGGCCTGGGGATGACGGACAGCCAGTTCAATCTGGGAATGCTCTATGCCCGCGGGCTGGGCATCGAGCAGGATTTCGAGCAATCGTATAAATGGTTCTCGCTGGCAGCGCTGAGCGGGGACAAGGACGCTGCCCAGGCCCGCGACGACATCGCCAAATCCCTGTCCGCCGAGGCGGTCAGCCGCATCGGCGAAGCGGTACAGGACTGGTCGATCAAGCCGGTGGTGCTCGACGTCAATTTTGCTCCGATCGGCACCTGGATGGCCAATTTCAATCCTGGCGAGACCATATCGGCGCGCGACGTAACGACCCGCGTGCAGCAGGCCCTCGGCAAGCTGGGCTTTGATGTCGGCACGCCCGATGGCGTTGCCGGCCCGAAGACCGCCGAGGCCATCCGCGCCTTCGAGCGGGGCACCGGCATGTCCGAAAGCGGCGTGATCAACCCGCGCCTGCTCGCCGTGCTCGGCAGCCAGCCGGTCTGATCGCAAAGTCAAAGAATGAAAAGGGGCTCCTCGGCAGCAATCCGAGGAGCCCCTTTTTTCGTCTTGGGAGGCGATGCCGGCAGAGGCCGTTCCATCGCGCCAATCACGAGAGATCTAGAACCCGCCGCCTGTCTTGAAGCCGGAATTCTTGCGCGTTCCCGAGCTGCCGGTGCGCGGGCGGGAGAAACCGCCGCCGCCGCTCGATCCGCTGCCCCAGCCGCCACCAAAGCCGCCGGTCGGCTTGTTCTTGCGGGATGAACCGCCGCCGAAGCTGGTGTCGGGCCACTGGAAGGTGCTGCCGCCATTCTCCGCCCAGGGCGATGCCTTGGCGGGGCGATGGGAGCCAGCATTGGCCCCCCAATCGCTACCCGGAGACCAGTCCTGGCTGCGGCGCCAATGATCCCAATAGCTGGCGGCCGAAATGCCGCCACGCAGGAAATCGTTGAGCAGATCGCCCACCAGCTTGTCTTCGCGGAAACTCGAGCGGGGGTCGTCGAAGCGCTGCTTCTTGAACTCCCACTGAATGTCCTCAAGCTCGCGTCGGCGGGCCGCCAGGATCTTGAGCCGCTCGCGCTGGTCGCGCGTTTCCCCGTCTTCTTCGCGCAGCCGGGCCCGCGCCTCGTCGATCTGGGCGATGATGGTGTCGTCGTGGCCGGTGCGGGTCAGCCGCGCCTCGGCAAGGAGCGTTTTCATGTCTTCCCGTTCCAGTGCGGCGGCCAATTCGCTGGCCGCGGTCTCGAATGCGGGATCTCGACCCTCGGCCAGGTCCTGCAGGCTCCGTGCGGCTTCGTCGCGCCGGTCCTCGCAGGCAAGGATCTGGGCATCGACCGCCTCGATCTCAGCCTGGACGCGCACGATCTCGTCGCGCAGGGGCTTGCCCCCCGCGGCGTCGACAGCGGCGTCGCGCATGTTTTCCAGCTGGGCCTCGGCGGCCTGGGCGTTCTGCTCCTGGCGCTCGGCGTGCTCGCGCAGACGCAGTGGAATTTCATTCAGCATGGCGAAATTGGGCCGCGCCTTGTGAAAGTCGACCAGGCGCGCAACCATGCCGTCAAAATAGCGAACCAGATTGTTGGCGCGATAGCCCGAAGTGCCATATCCGGCGTCCCACAGATACATGAACAGCGGGTCGTCCCGGTAGACATGGCCCTTCTGGTCGCGATCGGTCTCGGCCAATTCGGTCTTGCGGATCGACTGCTCGGCGATTTCGCCCAATTCTTCGGCGGTCCGGCGCAGGGTCTGGAATTCAGGCGAGGCGGCGAGCCTTTCGGCCTGCTCATTGCCCATGGCCTTGAGCCTGTCCTGGCGGTCGCCGAGACGGATCGTGGCCTGGCGGCGTTGCTCGACCAGTGCCGTGCGCTCGGTTTCGAGTTCGGCGATGGCCCGCTCGGCCTTTTCCACGGCCTTGGCGTGGCCCTTGAGCGTTTCGCGTGCCTTCAGTTCTGCCGTGGAGAGGCGCCCGTCGAGGTCGGGTTGGACGGTTGGATCAAGGCGCAGCTTGGCCAGCTGGCGGAACAGTTCCGCCTCGCTTTCCTTGGTCTTGGCGATTCGCTCGGAGGAGCGGGCGAGCCGGCGGGAAATCTCGTCTTCCTCGCGGCGAATGTCGCGCATGGCCTCTTCGAGGCTGGCGAGGGCTTCTGGACCACGAATACTCATCGCATCACCACCGGGTCACCGCGCCACCCTGGACGGGCATAAGATATTCCACATCGAGGAAGCCATCCGATTTGCGGCCGACTTCATTGGCCTGGATGATCCCGTCATCGCGCTTGTCGGCGGCCACGGCATTGTAAACGCTCTCGGGCACACGGACGCCCCAGATGGGCACCGTCTCGGTCTCGCCCGTCTCCTCGTTGAGGATGGGCAGTGACAGCACCTGGCCGTCCGGCGCCAGGGCCTCGACGACGATGTAGTAATTGGTGGCTGCGGTGTTGATTTCGGGAAACGTCCAGAAACCCGACTGCACATCCGGGCGGTTGACGACCCGCAGCACATATTCCTGCCGCAACTGGTCGCGCAGGGCGGTCAGGCTTTCAACGGCCTCGACGGCTCCAGCGCGATTGCCTTCCTGGGCAAAGGCCTTGCCGCGGGCCACCAGGGCATCGGCCTGCACAACGGCCTGCTGGACCTTGGTTTCCTCGAAAATGGTTTCGCGCAGCGCGTCCATCCGGGCGGGCAGGCCCTCGGTCAATTCGATGCGGGCCCGTGCCGCCTGGCCGGCCGTATAAGGCTGCCAGACGCCGAAATAGCCTATGCCCAGGACGAGAAGGGCGAGCAGCGCCGCGCCGACGGGCTTGCCCCAGCGCTTGCGACCGACATAGAGCCGAGCCAGGGTCGTGCCCAGGCCCGGTGCAGGCGGAACATAGGTAAAGCGGCTTTCGGCCAGGGCCGAGACACCTTCCTTGAGGATATGGTCGGGAACCTCGATACCCTGCTGGTGATAGATGTCCCGCAAGCGCTCGATGAGCTGAGCCTCGCGGGCCGCACCGTCGAGTTCGCGGATCGCCAGGTCCTGCCGGTGACGGAGCGTGTCGACCACGTCCATCGCCAGCATGACTTCATCGAGGGGAGCAGCGGGCTTGGCCGTCGCGTCACTCATCCTGCGCCTATATTCCCTTGGATAGCCGTGTCTCAGTTCCGGGTTTCGAGCAGCAGCGCATTGCCTTCGGCGGCAAGCGTTGCAAGGCGCCGCTTGCCGTCTTCGACGGCGTCACGGATTTCCGCCGAATTCTTGGTCGAGGCGACACGCATCTCGTTGATGATGGTGCGGCTCTTCTCCTGGAAGTTCACCACCGAATCCACAAGTTTCTTGACCGCGTCGGCGCGCACGGTGGGACCGTAGCCGGCCTTGACCGCTTCTTCCTGCACCTTGTCACCGATTTCCGAGAGCGTCTCGAGGCTCTTGGACATGCCTTCCTTCATCGCGTTCAGCGTCTGGGTGGATTCATGCAGGCCGAACATGCCGGTGAAGGAGGCCGACAGGGCAGTCAGAACGGTCTCGTTGGTCGAGAAGAAGGAGATCGACTGCTGGTAGACGCGTTCCTTGGCGTTGGTGGTCTGCATCAGGCGCGCCATCACCACTTCCGAGGTATTGTAGGAAATGGTCAGATTGTCCGACAGATCCTTGGCGATCTGGTAGCGCTTTTCCTCGTTCTGCATTTCGCGCAGGCGCTCGTCGCGCGCCATTTCGAGGCGGGCGCGATCGGCCGGGACGTTGCCGGCATAGGCGGCAAGCTCGTCGGCGGATTTTTGCAGGATGTTCTTCTTTTCTTCGAGCCGCCCTTCTGCGGTGTGCAGCACTTCGAGCGCCATCACTTCGGACTGCTTGAGGGCGCCGCGGAAGTCCCGATAGGCCTCGAGGATGGTCTGCTCGCGGTCGATCTGATCCTTGGTGTCCTTGGTGACATCCAGATAGGTGTCACGGATCTTGTTGAAGCGCGTGGCGATGTCGCCGCGGCTGACCTTCATCCAGACATTGGAAACGCGCTCCACCAGGTCCAGCTTATTGTCCTGGAGCTGGTCGACCATCATCTTGGCGTCATCGCGAATCGAGTCGAAACCCTTGGTGATCTCCTCGTAGCGCTCGCCGATCTTCATGGCGGCGACTTGTTCGCGCACCACTTCATTGAAGGCAGAAGCCTGGCTGAGGGTGCGGCCGATGAGGATAACGCGGGTTTCGTCGAGTTCGGTAATCTGGCTCAAAAGACCGGTGATCGGCTGCTCGCCCTGGTTCTCCGGCCAGATGCCCAGATCGCGGATGGCGTTGACCGCCTTGTCCAGATACTGCAGGGGCCGTTCGGCGATCGCCGAGCTGGTTGAGGCAGTGGCAGTGGTCACTTGATCGGTCATTCGTCGCTCCCTGAGAGTACCGCCCTTGTGGGCAAGCAGCGCCTATGCGCCCTAGATTGCTGCTGCCGACCCCGCTGACAATTGCGTCAGCGCCATTCGGCAACTATTTAGTCCATATTGGTGCGAAAAAGCCGCAGGTAAAGAGCGCCGAATGAACATGCGATAGAACGTTGTTTTTTCGCATCATATTCGTTTCCGAGGAGAGCCGGATGGACTTTGGTGGGCGCTATCGTATAGGGGCGCGGCGCGACGCCGTCTGGGCTGCGCTCAACGATCCCGACATGCTCAAGGCAGCAATTCCGGGATGCAGCCATATCGCCTGGTCGGGGGAGGGCACGCTCGATCTCGAGATCAAGGTCAATCTCGGCATCATGCAGCCTGTCTTCAAAGGCGAGCTGGCCCTTTCCAATGTGACGCCTGCCGAGCGCTACAGGCTTTCCGGCCGGGGCAAGGGCGGCCTGATGGGCCTCGCCGAGGGTGCGGCCGATGTCGTGCTGTCCGATGCGGGCGAGGATACGCTGCTCGACTTTGCCGCCGAAGGCGGTGCCTCGGGCCAGATCATGAAGATGGGCAAGGCGCTGATCGGCAATTCGGCGCAACGGGTCATCGATGGGTTCTTCGAGCGTTTTGCTGCGGCAATGGGTGCCGATATCGAAGCGCTGGAGCGTGCCGACCCTGCCCAATAAGCCCGTTTTAACAAGAGCTTAACCATGCCGCAATGTGACCGCTCTCGGCCATAATCTGGCCGGAGGGGAGGGTGTAGGAACGGGACGTCCACTCCCTCCAATTTGAACTAAATTGCCATGACCTCCCAGACGCGTGACAGCCTAGCCCTCTATCTCATCGCCGCAGCAGCCGTATTGGTGACGCTTTATGCGGACGCAGATCTGGGCACGTTGCTCGCGGCGATGATCGAGCGCGTCTAGGGCCGCCGGCCGGTGCAATACAGGGCAAAGCGGCCGCCGCCCAATTTTGACCATCCGGAAAAATAAGCTCGCTCCCCCCTTGCAGCCGGGGACATTGCACGATTTTATCTTCCTCTAGCGCAAGCGGATTGTTTAGAAGCCGGGCTTCTCGCAATCCGGGTGCGAGACAGGGAGATTGAAAACAATGAAATTCTCGACCCTTACGAAGGCTGTCGCCGGTGGCGTTGCCCTGAGTGCGGTGCTCACGGGCGCGGCGCTGGCCGATCCTGCCCTGATCTATGATCTGGGTGGCAAGTTCGACAAGTCGTTCAACGAGGCTGCCTACAATGGCGGCCAGGCCTGGAAAGAGGCAACGGGCGGCAATTTCGCCGATCTCGAACTGCAGAACGATGCCCAGCGCGAGCAGGCCCTGCGCCGCTTCGCTGGCCAGGGTGCCAATCCGGTCGTGATGGCTGGTTTCTCCTGGACCGCTGCACTTTCGGCCGTGGCTCCTGAATTTCCCGATACCAATTTCGTCGTGATCGACACCGTCGTCGAAGCGCCGAATGTGCAGTCGATCCTGTTCGACGAGCACACCGGCTCGTTCCTCGTCGGCGTTCTGGCGGCTCTCAAGTCCGAGACCGGCACCGTCGCCTTCGTGGGTGGCATGGACGTCCCGCTGATCCACAAATTCTACTGCGGCTATGCCCAGGGCGCCAAGGCGGCCAATCCGGACATCAAGCTGATCGAAAACTACACCGGCACCACTCCGGCCGCCTGGAATGACCCGGTCACCGCCGGCGAATTGACCAAGGGTGCCATCGACGCCGGCGCCGACGTGATCTTTGCCGCTGCTGGCGGCTCGGGCATCGGCGTGCTGCAGGCTGCCAAGGATGCCGGCAAGTTCTCCATCGGCGTGGACAGCAACCAGAACTACATGCAGCCCGGCTCTGTGCTGACCTCGATGCTCAAGCGCGTCGACGTCGCCGTCCAGAACGCCCTGACCGAAGCTGCCGATGACGCGACCTTCAAGCCGGGCGTCACCATTCTCGGCCTCGCCGAAGATGGTGTCGGCTATGCCGTCGACGAGAACAACGAAGCCCTGATCACCCCCGAAATGGCGGCCGCCGCCGAGGACTACAAGGCCAAGATCATCGCTGGCGAGATCTCGGTCCACGACTACACCGCCGACTCGACCTGTCCGCTCTAAGCGTTCGGCATGAGCCAGGATGGCACATTGAACCCGCAGCGGCCGGAAACGGCCGCTGCAGCCGCACCTGCCAATGGCTGGGCGATCGAGCTTGAAAAGATCAACAAGCGGTTTGGCGCGGTTCACGCCAATAAGGATATCGACCTCAAGGTCGCGCGCGGCACCATCCACGGCATTGTCGGGGAGAACGGCGCGGGCAAGTCGACGCTCATGTCCATCCTCTACGGCTTCTATACCGCCGACAGCGGCACGATCCGTGTCAACGGCGCCGAACATGCGATAACCGACAGCCGCCACGCCCTGGCGCTCGGCATCGGCATGGTGCACCAGCATTTCATGCTGGTCGACAATTTCTCCGTCCTCGAGAACATCATCCTTGGCGCCGAGGATTCCGGCTTCATCAAGCCTAGTCTCAACCGTGCCCGCCAGGAACTCGACCGGCTGGAAAAGGAATACGACCTCGAGGTCGATCCCGATGCGATCATCGAGGATATCTCGGTCGGCCAGCAGCAGCGCGTCGAAATCCTCAAGGCGCTCTATCGGGGCGCCGAAACCCTCATTCTGGACGAGCCGACCGGCGTTCTGACGCCCAAGGAGGCGGACGATCTCTTCCGCGTGCTCGAAACCCTTCGGGCCCAGGGCAAGACGGTCATCCTTATCACCCACAAGCTGCGCGAGATCATGGCGATCACCGATAATGTCTCGGTGATGCGACAGGGCGAAATGGTCGCGACGGTCAAGACGGCCGAGACCAGCCCCGAGCAATTGGCCGAGCTGATGGTCGGCCGCCGCGTGCTGCTGCGCGTTGACAAGACCCCGGCCCATCCCGGCCAGACCTTGCTCGAGGTGCAAAATCTCGTCGTTAACGACGATATGGGCATCACCCGGGTCAAGGGCGTCAATTTTTCCATCCGCGCCGGCGAAATCGTCGGCATTGCCGGCGTGTCGGGCAATGGCCAGAGCGAATTGCTGGAATCGATCAGCGGCATGCGCGACCAGAAAGCGGGCAATGTCCTGCTCAAGGGTAATGCGCTCTCGCTCAAGGGCGATGACGGCGCTGCGCGCGCCCGCGCCGCGGGTCTTTCCCACGTGCCCGAAGACCGCCAGCGCATGGGGCTCGTCACCTCTTTTGCCGAATGGGAAAACGCCATTCTCGGCTATCAGGACAGCCCGGAATACGGCTCGGGTCCCTTCCTCGACATTGCCGCGGCCAAGAAGGCGGCGGCAGACCACATCAAGCTGTTCGATGTGCGTCCGGCCAACATCAATCTCAAGAGCTCGCTCTTTTCCGGCGGCAACCAGCAGAAGATCGTGCTGGCGCGCGAGATGGAGCGCGACCCCGATGTGCTGATCATCGGCCAGCCGACGCGCGGCGTCGATATCGGCGCCATCGAGTTTATCCATAATGAAATCATCAAGATGCGCGACGAGGGCAAGGCCATCCTGCTCGTCTCGGTCGAGCTCGACGAGATCCGCTCGCTCGCCGATCGTATCCTTGTCATGTTCGACGGCGTCATCGTGGGCGAAGCCGATCCGGCCACGGCCACCGAAGGCGAGCTTGGCCTGATGATGGCCGGCATCGGCAAGGAAGATGCTGCCGCAGGAACCGGCGCAGCCGTTCAGGAGAAAAAATCGTGAGCGCCCGCAGACCCCTTCCGCGCTGGGCCGATATTGCCCTCCTGCCGGCGATCAATCTGGCGCTTGCCTTCCTGGTTTCCGGCCTTGTGGTGTTGCTGGTCGGCGAGAACCCGCTCCATGCCATCCAGGTGATCATCTATGGCGCCTTCGGCTATGGCGATGGGCTCGGCTACACGCTCTACTACGCCACGAATTTCATCTTTACCGGGCTGGCGGTCGCGGTCGCGGCCCATGCGGGGCTTTTCAATATCGGTGGTGACGGCCAGGCCTATGTCGCCGGCCTCGGCGCCATCGTCGTCGCCTTGGCGCTGGACCAGACCCATTGGCTGATCGCCATGCCGCTGGCGATGATCGCCGCCGGCGCAATGGGCGGATTGTGGGCGTTTATCCCGGGCTGGCTGCAAGCCAAGCGCGGCAGCCATGTTGTCATCACCACCATCATGTTCAATTTCATCGCCGCCGCGCTGATGGTCTACATGGTCAATCGCGTTCTCAAGCCAGCGTCGACCATGGCTCCGGAATCCGAGACCATCGATGTGGCCGGCCGCGTGCCGCAATTGCGGCAATTCTTCTCCTTCTTCGGCTATTCGCCGGTCAATCTCTCCATCGTCATCGCCATATTGGCGCTGATCGGGGTCTATATCCTCATTTGGCACACCAAGTTCGGCTATGCCATGCGCGTGCTCGGGGCCAATCCCACGGCGTCGCGCTATGCCGGCATTTCCAACTCAAAGATGATCATGATCACCATGACCATTTCCGGCGCGCTCGCCGGCATGGTGGCGATCAACGAGGTGATGGGCGTGCAGAACCGCCTCGTGCTCGACTATGTGGCCGGGGCCGGCTTTGTCGGCATCGCCGTGGCGCTGATGGGGCGCAACCATCCGGTCGGCATCTTGCTGGCCGCGCTCTTGTTCGGGGCGCTCTACCAGGGCGGGCAGGAATTGCAGTTCGTCATTCCCGGCATTACCCGCGAGATGATCGTGGTCATCCAGGCGCTCGTCATCCTCTTTACCGGCGCCATGGAAGGGCTGTTCCGCCCGGCACTGGAGCGCGCCTTCATGCTCGCCTCGCCCGAGCAGAAGGCCGAGGCCATTGCCGTCTCCACGGCCAAGTCGGAGAGCTGACCCATGGATCTGGCCGCCATCCTCTCCATTCTCGACGCCACCATCCGCCTGTCGACCCCGCTTTTGCTGGCGTGCCTCGCCGGCATGTATTCCGAGCGGGCCGGCATTTTCGACATCGGCCTTGAGGGCAAGATGCTGGCGGCGGCCTTTGCCGCCGGTGCCGTCGCCGCCGTCACCGGATCGGCCTGGCTGGGACTTCTCGCCGGCATGGCGGTGTCGCTGGGCACGACGCTGCTCCAGGGGGCGGCCGCCATCAGCCTCAAGGGCAATCAGCTGATTGCGGGCGTCGCCATAAACATGCTGGCCGCCGGCCTCACGACCTTCCTTGGTCAGACCTGGTTCCGCCAGGGCGGGCGCACGCCGCCGCTGGCGCCGGGCGGTCGGTTCGAGCCGATCACATTGCCATTCGCCAATGAGCTGCAGGGCGTGCCGATCATCGGCCCGATCTATTACGAACTGATCTCAGGCCATTATATTCTCGTCTATATCGCCTTCATCATGGTGGCGGTAACAGCCTATGTGCTCTACCGCACCCGCTTCGGCCTCCGCCTGCGCGCCGTCGGCGAAAACCCAAAGGCGGTGGATACGGCCGGCATTTCGGTGGTCAAGCAGCGCTATCAGGCGATCATCATCACGGGCCTGCTCTGCGGCATTGCCGGGGCCTATTTCTCGATCGCGCAGGGATCCGGCTTTGGCAACAACATGACGGCCGGCAAGGGCTACATCGCGCTGGCGGCACTGATCTTTGCCAAGTGGAAACCCATGCCGGCCATGTTCACCTGCCTGCTCTTCGGGTTTCTCGATGCGCTGCAGATCCGTCTCCAAAGCGCGCAGCTGTTTGGCATCGACATTCCGGTTCAGGCGATCCAGGCCTTGCCCTATGTGCTGACCGTGGTTCTGCTGGCGGGCTTCATTGGCAAGGCCGTTGGCCCCAAGGCGGGTGGCGTGCCCTATACCAAAGAGCGGTAGTCTCGCCGCTGGCGGCACGGCATCCGCTCTTTTTCCCCTCGCCCCTTGGGGGAGAGGGATGGGATGAGGAATAAAGGCCCCAATCGATGTGGCCGCAAAGTTGACCTCCTCATCCGGCCCGCGGGCCATTTTCCCTCTTCATGGAAGAGGGGCGACAATTAAGGCGTGAGTATTGCATGACGAAGACGACAACCGACCAGGCCCTCTTTGCCGCTGCCGAAGCCATTCGGGCCAAGGCCTATGCGCCCTATTCAAAATTCCATGTCGGCGCGGCCATCCTTGCCGATGACGGCAATATCTATTCAGGCTGCAACATCGAGAACGCCGCCTATCCCCAGGGCAATTGCGCCGAGGCATCGGCCATCGCCGCGATGATCGCGGGCGGGGCGCGGCGGATTAAGCGCATCTATGTCACCGGCCCAGGCGCCGCCGCCGTTACCCCCTGCGGCGGCTGCCGCCAGCGCATCCGCGAATTTGCCGATCTCGATGTGGAGATCATCTCCCATGGGGTCGATGGCGAGCCATTGGTGCAGACCCTGGAACAGCTTCTGCCCCATAGCTTCGGCCCGGAGTTTTTGAACAAATGACCAATGCCATCACCACCATCCAGACCATCGCCGGCACCGAGCCGGTCGAAATTGCGCTGGTCCTCGGCTCCGGCCTCTCTGCGCTTGGCGAACTCGTCGCGGACAGGGTCGTCATTCCCTTCTCGGATCTGGAAGGCTTTCCCGGTGGCGGTGTTTCGGGCCACGGTCGCGATCTCGTCATCGGCCGCATGGGTGGCAAGCGCATCGCCATTCTCACCGGGCGTGAGCATTATTACGAGCACGGCAATGCCGCGGCGATGCGTCCGGCGCTCGAGGCCATGGCCGGCATCGGCGTCAAAACTCTGCTGCTGACCAATTCGGCGGGCTCGGTCGACGAGCGCTTCCGGCCCGGCGATCTGATGCTGATTTCCGATCACATCAACTATGCCGGCATGAACCCGCTGATCGGCGAACCGACGGACCGCCGCTTTGTGAACATGGTCGATTGCTACGATCCCGGCCTGCGCGGCAAGGCCAAGGCAATCGGCGAACGGCTCGGTTTCGCGGTCGGGGAGGGG
The DNA here is from genome assembly GCF_029201545.1 of Devosia sp. FJ2-5-3. Lineage (NCBI taxonomy): Bacteria > Pseudomonadati > Pseudomonadota > Alphaproteobacteria > Hyphomicrobiales > Devosiaceae > Devosia > Devosia sp. FJ2-5-3. The sequence goes on from NZ_CP104007.1 coordinate 693,760, forward strand.
ATTTACCTTTGGTATTCCGGTCCCAGCTTTGAAACCGTTGCGGAAATCCAGATGGCGATCCGCCTTGGCGCCAATGCGGTCGGCATGTCGACGGCACCGGAAGTGATCCTCGGACGTTATCTCGGCATGAAGGTCTGGGCCTGCTCGTCCGTCACCAATATGGGCGCTGGCCTGTCGAATGAAAACATCAGCCATGAGCACACCAAGACCATGGCGGTGCAGGGAGCGGACAAGCTCAAAAGGCTGATCCCGGCTCTCGTGGAGGAGCTATGAGTCTCAAAATCGTCGACAACAAGTCCGGCCAGATCGCCCACAAGCGAAATCCCGGCTATCCGCTCGATCTCGACTGGGTCGGCCGCGTTCGCATGAACCGGTCAGCCCTTGAGCGCCGCGCCAGCACCATCGGCGCGCGCCGTACGGTCAAGAAGGACTATCAGCTCGCCTGGCTGCTCAAGGCGATCACCATGATCGACCTGACGACGCTCAATGCCGACGATACGCCGGGCCGGGTCGAGCGGCTCTGCGCCAAGGCGCGCAATCCGCTGCGCTCGGATATTCGCGAGAAGCTTGGCATCGGCGATCTGCGCGTTTTGCCCGGTGCCGTCTGCGTCTATCACAGTTTTGTCGGCACCGCCGTCAAGGCGCTGGAGGGAACCGGCATTCCGGTGGCCGCCGTATCGACGGCATTCCCGCATGGCCTCGCGCCAGTGGAGACAAAAATCCGCGAAATCGAAATGTCCGTGGCCGACGGGGCCAAGGAGATCGATATCGTAATCGAGCGCGGCATGGTGCTGCGCGGCGATTGGCAGGCGCTTTACGACCAGGTCCGGGCCTTCCGCAAGGCCTGTGGCGAGGCCCATATCAAGACCATTCTGGGGACCGGTGAGCTGGCCACTCAGACCAATGTGGCCAAGGCCTCGCTGGTCTGCATGCTCGCTGGGGCCGATTTCATCAAGACATCGACCGGCAAGGAAAAGACCAATGCCGATCTCGTCACCTCGCTGACGATGATCCGAATGATCCGCTGGTTTGCCGAGGAGACCGGCGTCGAGATCGGCTACAAGCCGGCCGGTGGGATCTCCACGGCAGGTGATGCGCTCAAATATATGGCGCTGATGAAGGAAGAGCTGGGCACGCACTGGCTGCAACCGCACCTCTTCCGCTTTGGTGCCAGCAGTTTGCTCACCGATATCGAGCGTCAGCTTGAGCATGGGCTGACCGGACACTATGCGGCGGACTACCGCCAGCCGATGGTTTGAGGCCTCAGCGATGAACAAGATCATGCAAATCTTCGATAGTCTCGACTACGGCCCGGCTCCCGAGGCACCCGATCAGGCCATCGCCTGGCTCGACAGCAAGGGGCGCAAATTCGGCCACTTCATCAATGGCTTGTGGACCGAGCCCGGCCAGACTTTTTCGGCCGATAACCCGGCCACCGGCGCGCCGCTGGCCGATATCACCAATGGCACCGCCGCCGATGTCGATGCAGCGGTGAAAGCCACCCGCGCGGCGTTTCCGGCCTGGAGCGGGCTAAAGGGATATCAGCGCGGCAAATATCTCTACGCCATTGCCCGAATGATCCAGAAGCACAGCCGGCTGTTTGCCGTGCTCGAAACCATGGATAATGGCAAGCCGATCCGCGAGAGTCGCGACGCCGATATCCCCTTGGCCGCACGGCATTTTTATCATCACGCCGGTTGGGCGACGCACCTCGAGCGCGAGTTCCCCGATCATGTGCCCTATGGGGTGTGTGGGCAGATCATTCCGTGGAATTTCCCGCTTTTGATGCTGGCCTGGAAGATCGCGCCGGCGCTGGCGGCGGGCAATACGGTGGTGCTGAAGCCGGCCGAGTTCACCTCGCTGACGGCGCTGCTCTTTGCCGAAATCTGCGAGCGTGTGGGCCTGCCCAAGGGTGTAGTCAATATCGTCACCGGCGAGGGCGATACCGGTGCGGCGCTGGTAAACCATTCTGATGTCGACAAGATTGCCTTTACCGGTTCCACCGAGGTGGGGAAAATCATCCGCCAGGCGACGGCCGGGACGGGCAAGGGGCTGAGCCTCGAGCTTGGCGGCAAAAGCCCCTATATCGTCTTCGAGGATGCCGATCTCGACAGTGCGGTCGAGGGGTTGGTGGAGGCGATCTGGTTCAATCAGGGGCAGGTATGCTGTGCCGGGTCGCGCCTTCTGGTGCAGGAGAGCATTGAGGAGCGCTTCATCGCCAAGGTGAAGGCGCGCATGGCCAAGCTCCGTGTCGGTGATCCCCTTGATAAATCTGTCGATATTGGTGCCCTGGTGGCCCAGGTGCAGGTCGAGCGTATCCGTGACCTGATGAAGCGCGGGGTCGCGGAAGGCGCGGTGGTCTATGAGCCGGATGGCGATATTCCGGGGGAAGGGTGCTTCCTCAAGCCTGCGCTCGTCACCAATGTCTCGCCGGCTAACACGCTGGTATCCGAAGAGATTTTCGGGCCGGTGCTGGTCGCGATGAGTTTCCGGACGCCGGAGGAGGCGGTGCAGCTGGCCAACAATACCAAATATGGTCTCGCGGCGACGCTGTGGAGCGAAAACATCAATCTTGCCCTCGACATAGCGCCCAAGCTCAAGGCGGGTGTGGTGTGGATCAACGGCACCAACCAGTTCGATGCGGCGGTTGGTTTTGGCGGCTACAAGGAAAGCGGCTTTGGTCGCGAAGGTGGCCGCGAGGGCATGGCTAACTATCTGAAACCAAAGTGGGAAAAGGCGCTGAAGCCGGCTCCCGCCTTGCCGGTTGTTACTCCGGCCGCCAGTCCCAATCCGCTGGACAGCCATGGGCTCGACCAGACGGCGAAAATGTATATTGGCGGCAAGCAGGCGCGGCCGGACAGCGGCTACAACCGGCCGGTGTTCGGGCCCGATGGCAAGCTGATTGGTGAGGTTGGCGAAGGCAATCGCAAGGACATCCGCAACGCCGTCGAGAAGGCGCGGGGCGCGCTGAGCTGGGGCACGACCGCCGCCCATAGCAGGGCGCAAGTGCTTTATTTCCTTGCAGAAAACCTCGATTACCGCCGGGACGAATTTGCGGCGCGCCTCAAGGCGCAGACCGGCCTCGATGGCGCCGAGGAGGTGGAGCAATCCATCGAGCGGATCTTCGCTTTTGCCGGCTGGGCGGACAAATATGACGGGGCGGTGCACAACCCGCCCATGCGGGCGATCGCGGCGGCGATGGTGGAGCCATTGGGGGTCATCGGCATCGTCGCACCGGATAGCAAACCACTGCTTGGTGTTAGCACATTGCTAGCATCTGCGCTGGCGATGGGGAATTGCGTGGTGCTAGTGCCATCCCAAACCGCCCCCCTCTCGGTGACCGATCTCTACCAGGTTCTGGAAACCTCCGACGTGCCCGCCGGGGTGGTCAATATCGTCACCGGCGACAGTCTCAGCCTCGCCAAGACGCTGGCCGAACATGACGGTGTCGACGGGATGTGGTTCTTCGGTTCGGCCGAGGGCTCGACCATGGTCGAGAGAGCCTCGGTCAGCAATCTCAAGCAGACCTGGACGAGCCGCGGGCTCGAATACGATTTCACCAGTTCGCACTTTGCCGGAGACTATCTCCTCAGCAAGGCCACCCAGGTCAAGAATGTCTGGATCCCCTACGGGGCTTGATCCCTGCGAAATGCTGCAGACAGCAAAAAGGGCCCGTCGGGCCCTTTTTCTTTATGCGGTCACGCTGGCACCGCAAGAGGAGGAAGCTCTTCGTCCGGTTCGAGGAAGATCGCTTCCAGCAATGCAATGGCAATGATGGCGACCAGCATGGCGCCGCCCGTCATGACGACACGTTGCAGCACCACTTCCAGGGCATCGCGGGCGCCCTGGGTCGATTGCAGGATCATCACCAGGGCGGCCGAACAGGTGTACTGATAGATCAGCGGCAGCCGCTTGCCGGTCGTCATCTTGTCGATGAGGTAGTAGGTGAGCAGAGTGCAGAGCAGGATCAGGACCGGCAGTTCCGGGATGAGGCTGTAGATCGCCAGCACCGCCGCCGCCATGAGGCCACCGACGACAGTGCCGCCGCCCCGACCGATGATCTGGTTCCATTGCGTACCCCGACGCGGTTCGCCGCAAACGAAGAGCATCATGATCACGCAGGTCATCAGGTTCATGTCGCCCGAGGCGAACAGCCAGATCAACGCGGGCACATAGATGGCGGCGCGGATCATCAGGTGGCGGAAGGGCTGCTTGCTGCGCAGCGGCGCGATGGTTTCGACATGCACCACCTTGGTGATCGGCGGGAACAGCATGTTGAGCCCGACAATGGCAATGCCAAGGGCCACGCCGCCCATGACCATGCTGTCGCGCATGACCGCAAGGGCGTAGTCGCTATAGATCGCCGACATGGCCATCATCAGCGGAAACACGGTGAGCATCATGCCGCCGCGCGAGCCCCTGAGGATCATCAGTGCAAGGCCGCCAATGGCGAGAGCCGCATTGATGAAGACAAAGGCCGCCGGCTCGTTCACCGTTACGGCGGCGAGCCAGCTGAAGACGATGCCGACGATCGGCAGAATGATCGGCGTTGCAAACACACGGGGGTTAAGCGCCCCGCGCTGGTTGGACATGATGCTCATGGCCATTACCACCGGCAGCATGGGCATGGTGATGCCCAGGGGTTCGGCAAGCAACAGACAGAGCAGAACCGCCAATGCCGTTCGCAGAGCAAGATAGGGGTCGTCGCTGGCGTAGACTCTGGGCAGCTCTTCCATGGCGCGATGACCCTAGTTCAGCCCGGCCGTCAGGCCGCCGAAGGACAACAGCGCCTTGGCGATGGTCGGAATGATGCCGTCTTCGGGGACGATCAGCACGCCGGCTTCCGAGCCGAGACGGATATTGGCGGGAAGTTCCGAAATATCGTCGAGCTTGATGCGCACGGGGATCTTGCGGGCAGGGGGGAACCACCGGGTATCCGAAGTGGGCTGGGAGAGGCCATTGACAGTGGTGCGGCCGGCATTGATGCCCCAGGCAACGCTGTCCACGACGCCGGAGAATTGCTTGCCGGGTGCCGCTTCGAAAGTGACGACGGCCTTGTCGCCGGCTTTCACATTGACCAGCTGGTTCTCGCGGAAATCGGCGATGACCATCTGGGTGGCCGGATTGATGAAGGTGAGCGCCGGCGTGCCGGCGCCGACGAACTGGCCCTCGGAGAGCGTGAGATTGGTGACATAGCCGTCGGCCGGAGCGATCACGGTCGTATTGGCGAGGGCAAATTCGGCCTTCTCCAGATTGGCGCGCGCCGTGCGCAGGCTGGGATTGTTGTCGTCCACGGCGCCAATCGAGGTGCGCAGCCGTTCGATTTCCAGCTCGGCTGCCTGAACGGTCAGCGCGGCATTGTCCTGCGCGGCCTGGGCGGCGGCGAGTTTGCTGGGGGCCACGAGCCCCTTCTCGCTCAATTGCTGGGCGCGGCTCAAATCATCGGTCGCGGTCTGGAGCGCGATCCGGGCCTGTTCGAGCTTGGCTTCCGCGCCGGGAATGCTGGCAATGCTGGAATTGACGCTATTGAGCACGGTCTGAAGCTGGGCTTTGGCCAGCTCGACATCCATGCTGTAGGTGGTCTCATCGATGCGGAAGAGCGTGTCGCCCGCCTTGACCTCGGCATTGTCCCGAATGGCCATTTCGACGACAGGCCCAGCGACGCGAGCGGCGATCTGGGTCACGTCGGCGGTGACCGACCCCGACCCGGCATAGGGCGCGTTATGGTCCGACAGCGGATACCAGGCGAAACAGGCAACAAGGATGAGGAGCAGCACGAGGGCGATCCGTCCGGCCTTCTTGCGCTTGGCCTTGGCGGCAGCCAAGACTGCGGGGTCAACGGGTTCGGCCGCTTCCAGCGCTTTGGACTGATCCTCTGATTTTACCACGGCGAGGGCGGAATTCTTCTCGTCCAAGGGGGTCGTTGCAGGGATAGTCTTATCTCCCTCGCTGGCTTTTGCGGCTTGTGCCATAAGTGTCGGTGCCTCCGGTGCAGAGGGCATATCTAGAGACCGACATTTAACTTTGCAATAAAGATACTTTGTCGCATAGCTACGTTGAAGGGAGCGCATATGAGTGAAGGATCGGCATCGGCCATGAGCGATCTGATCCGGGAGCTCAGTTCCGAGATCACTCAAATGCACCGCTGGCTGGCAGAATCGGCGGGCATCAATTCCACGGATTTGATGGCTCTGTATTTCGTCCGGAACCATGATGGTGAGATCACCCCGAAGAGCCTTTCGGAATATCTGGGCCTGACCAGCGGCGCGACGACCATCATGCTCAACCGCCTGGCCGATCGTGGTTATATTGAGCGGAAAGCCCATCCGACGGACCGGCGCGGGGTTCTGCTGACCCTTGGGCCGGCCGCGAATTCGGAAACTTTCCTCAATCTGCGCCAGCACCTCAAGGCGGTGAACGCCGAGGTGATCAGCGCCCTCTCCGAGGAGGAGGCGACGATCGTGCGATCCTTCCTGATCAAATATACCGAGAGCACCCGCAACGAGCTGCGCCGTCTTCGTCTGGGCATGGCCAGTGAGCATGCGGAAAAAGCCGCTCAATCTGGATTGTCCAGCCGACATGGCGTAGATTCCGACGCATGAGCCATTTGCCCCAGGAAATCATCGCGCTCAAGCGCGATGGACATAGACTTGAAGCCGCCGATATTTCTGCATTCGTGGCGGGGTTCACCGAGGGGAGTGTTTCACACGCCCAGGCCGCAGCTTTCGCCATGGCGGTCTATTTCCAGGGCATGGGCATGGACGAACGCGTGGCGCTGACGCTGGCCATGCGCGACAGCGGCACGGTGCTCGACTGGTCCGATCTCGACGGGCCGGTGGCCGACAAGCATTCGACCGGCGGGGTGGGCGACAATGTCTCGCTGATGCTGGCACCGATCCTGGCGGCGCTGGGCATTTACGTGCCGATGATTTCGGGGCGGGGGCTTGGGCACACCGGGGGCACGCTCGACAAGTTCGATGCCATCCCCGGATACCAGACCTCTCCCGACAACGCGCTGTTTCGGCGCGTCGTCAAGGATGTGGGCTGCGCCATTATCGGGCAGACGGCCGACCTGGCGCCCGCAGACAAGACCCTCTACGCCATTCGCGACGTCACCGGGACGGTGGAATCCATTCCCCTGATTACCGCCTCCATTCTTTCCAAGAAGCTGGCTGCGGGGCTGGGAGCGCTGGTGCTGGATGTGAAGACCGGCAGCGGCGCCTTCATGCCGACGCTGGAAAAATCGCGGGAGCTGGCCGAAAGCCTCGTCGCGGTGGCCAATGGGGCAGGGCTGAGGACCAGTGCGCTCATAACCGACATGAACGAACCGCTGGCGAGCGCTGCGGGCAATGGCCTCGAAGTGCGCAACGCCGTCGATTTCCTCACCGGAGCGCAGCAGGATTTTCGTCTTCGCGAGGTTACGCTGGCGCTTTGTGCCGAGATGGTGGTGATGAGCGGCAAGGCAGGCAGCGCCGAGGAGGCCCTGCAGATGGTGTCAGCGGCGCTCGATAATGGCCGGGCGGCCGAAAAATTCGGGCAGATGGTTTCGGCGCTGGGTGGGCCCAGCGATTTCATCGCGCAGATGGACAGGCACCTGGCCGCGGCGCCAATCGTGCGCGATGTCTTTGCGTCGGGCGACGGTGTCGTCAGCGCCATCGATACGCGCGGGGTCGGCATGGCGGTGGTGGCCCTGGGCGGCGGGCGGACCAATCCGGCGGACAGTATCGATCATCGGGTTGGATTTGACCGATTGGCGGGGCTGGGCGCGCGCGTCGACGGCAAGACGCCGATTGCGCGGATGCACGCGGCCGACGAGACCAGTGCGGCCGAAGCCGAAAAGCGGATATTGGCCGCCTATCGGTTCGGGAACGTAAACGCCGCTGCGCCGCTTATTGCAGAGCGGATCAATCCCACATAAAGCGAAACGCTGTCCTATTTTCCGGAGACCCCGATGCCCCGCGCCATAGTCTGCCTCCTCGACAGCGTCGGCATTGGCGGCGCGCCTGACGCCGTGACCTATGGCGACGCGGGCGCCAATACGCTGGGGCACATCGCCGAATGGGCTGCCGCCGGGAAGGCGGATCGGGAGGGGTTGCGCTCTGGCGCGCTCAATGTTCCCAATATGGACGCGATGGGGCTCGGGGCCGCAGTCAAACTCTCGTCGGGCGTGACGCCGCCGGGCCTATCCGATACGCCCAAGGGCGGGCGGTTCGGCGTGGGCCGAGAAGTGTCCAGGGGCAAGGATACGCCATCGGGGCATTGGGAAATCGCCGGCGTGCCCGTGCCGTTCGAGTGGGGCTATTTTCCGCAGACCGAGCCGAGCTTTCCGCCCGATCTCATCGCCGAATTCGTGCAGCGGGCCGGGCTGCCGGGGATTTTGGGCGACAAGCATGCCTCGGGGACCGCTATCATTGCGGCGCTGGGCGAGGAGCATATCCGCACCGGCAAGCCGATCTGCTACACCTCCATCGACAGCGTCTTCCAGATTGCGGCGCATGAAAGCCATTTCGGGCTGGAGCGGCTCTATGAGATCTGCAAAATCGCCTTCGAGCTGACCGCGCCGCTCAAGATCGGGCGCGTCATTGCGCGGCCCTTCGTGGGCGAGGATGCGGCCAGTTTCAAACGCACCGGCAATCGGCGGGATTTTGCGATTGCACCGCCTGAGGCGACGCTGCTCGACCGCAATAGCACCGCTGGCAACCAAGTCTATGCCATCGGCAAGATTTCCGACATTTATGCCGGCTCCGGGGTGACCCACAAGATCAAGGGCACGGGCATTCCGCAGCTCTTCGACAAGACGCTCGACGCCATGGAAATGGCCGGCGACCGGGCGTTTATCATGACCAATTTCGTCGATTTCGACAGCGAATACGGACATCGGCGCGACGTGCCCGGCTATGCGGCAGCCCTCGAATATTTCGACACGCGCCTGCCCGCGCTGATCGCAAAATTGCGGCATGACGATCTGCTGATCCTGACCGCCGACCATGGCAATGACCCGACCTGGCCGGGCACCGATCACACCCGCGAACAAGTGCCGATCCTCGTCTTTTCCCCAGCCCTGCCGCCGGGAGAGATTGGCATTCGCTCTTCATTCGCAGATATTGGCGAAAGCATAGCCGCATGGCTGGGCCTGGCTCCAGGCCGCCACGGCAAATCCTTCCTTTAGAGCAAGAGGTGATCGAGATGAGCGTCGGTGCGGGCAATGTAACGGTCCTCGATCATCCCATGATCCAGCACAAGCTGACGATCATGCGCAACAAGGAGACCTCGATCGCGGGGTTCCGGCGGCTGCTGCGCGAGATCGCGCATCTGATGTGCTATGAGGTGACGCGCGATCTCGAACTCGAGATGATCGATATCGAGACCCCGATGGCACCGATGCGATCGCCGGCCATCAAGGGCAAGAAGCTGGTGTTTGCCTCGATCCTGCGGGCCGGCAATGGCCTGCTCGATGGCATGCTCGACCTCGTGCCCGCGGCGCGCGTCGCCCATATCGGCATGTATCGCGATCACGAGACACTCGAGCCGGTGGAATATTACTTCAAGGCGCCGTCGAGCCTCGATGACCGCTTGATCATCGTCGTCGATCCGATGCTGGCGACCGGCAATTCGGCGACCGCGGCCATCGAAAAGCTCAAGGAGCGCGGCGCCAACAATATCCGTTTCCTGTGCCTGCTCGCGGCACCGGAAGGCATCAAGAATTTCACCGAGAGCCAGCCGGACGTGCCGGTCTATACTGCCGCCATCGACAGCCACCTCAACGAGCTGGGCTATATCGTGCCGGGCCTCGGCGATGCGGGTGATCGCATGTACGGGACGAAATAGGCCCTTTTTCCGCGATGAGTGTGCTCCGGGCGGGGCGCGCGAGGCGCGAGGTCCTCGCTTCGCTCGTCCAGACCAGACTTGAGAGAATAGAAAATGGCAAAGCTTGTACATTCGATGATCCGGGTCATCGATGAAGCGCGGTCGGTTGCGTATTATGAGAAGGCCTTCGGCCTCAGGATCGCCGACCGGGTGGATTTTCCTGATTTTACGCTTCTCTATCTGACCGGCGACGACGTGGGGTTCGAGCTGGAATTGACGATCAACAAGGACCGCACCGAGCCTTATGCGATCGGTGATGGCTATGGGCATCTGGCGGTGGTGGTCGACGATGTCGAGGCCGAGCATGCCAGATTTACGGCCGAGGGGCTGACCGTGGGCAAGCTGGTGGACTTCAAGAATGGCGACGTGCCGGTGGCGAAGTTCTTTTTCGCCACGGACCCGGATGGCTACAAGATTGAAGTCATCCAGAAGGGTGGCCGCTTCAAGTGAAACAAAAAACCCCGGAGCGATCCGGGGTTTTTGTTTATCAGCGGGATTTCAGCGGCAGGCCCAGCGCGATCAGGTCGTCGCGCAGATGCTCGGGATTCCTGAAGTGAATGCCGTGCATGCCGAATTTGCGGGCTGCAACGATATTGGCCTCGCTGTCATCGATGAAGACGCAGCTATCCGGAGCCATGCCATAGCGCTCGCAGAAGACGCGATAGATGCGCGGATCGGGTTTGACGAGGCCTTCGAGGCCCGAGACGATGACGCCGTCGAATTTTTCGAGGAAGGGCCATTCGCCCAGCCGGGTCATCCACTTCTCCCACGAGAAATTGGTGATGGCGAAGGTCGGGATGTCCTGGTCGATCAGCTCATTGTGGATGTCGATCGTGCCCTGGATCAGGGGGCCGAAGGTTTCGGTCCAGCGTTCGTCGAACGCCTTGATCTCGCGCCAGTATTTGGGGAACCGGGTGACGAGCTTGGCCACGCCCTCGGCATAGATTTCGCCGGCGTCGAATTCGAGGTTCCAGTCGCCCGTGCAGATGTTCTGATGGAACCAGAGCGCGTCCTCTTCGGTCTCGAAGAGCTTGCGGAACAGATGCATCGGGTTCCAGTCGACGAAGACGCCGCCGAGGTCGAAGACGGGAATAAGTGTATCGTCCATGATGATTTTCGCGCCCGCAAACAGAAGGTCACGGCTTGTCGCATGGTGGGCGGCGCCCTGCAAGGCGGCAGCGCGGGGCTAGTTGACGGAGATGGTTCCGCCAAATCGCGGCAGGAAGAAATTGGACCGGTGAAGGCCGATGCTCTGGTCAAAGAAGAGGCCGAGAAGGGGCCGGTAGACGTAATCGGCTTCCGTGGCGATGACTGTCTGCCCACGGGCGATGTCGATCATCTCCTGGGGCAAGACAAAGGCGTCTTCGGGCCGGTGACGGGTGCTGTTGCGCATGACACCGCCGGCATATTCGACTGACCAGGAAACGGTCGGTACGCCACTCGTGGACACTTTTACTGCGGTTACGGTCTGCAGCAGGTCGCTCACCGTATAGGGCGACATGATGCTGGTTGATGCCAGGAAGTAATCTTCCAGATCCTCGCTCGCGAGGTTCTTGTTGGTCCTCGAGACAAGATCGCCCACTGCGCCAGCGACGGACTGCACCTTGCGATCGGTGATGAGCAGGCCGCCGGCCTCGGTGCATCCGACATAGATCGCCAACATGATGGGGAGGATCATGGCAAATTCGACCGCCGCCACGCCGTGGTCCGCCAATGCGAACATCCTGATCTTGCCCAGGATGGTGCGAAAATCGATCATCTCAGAAGGGCTCATTGCGAAACACTGCGGCAGAACCGAGAAGGAGCGAGCCGTCGGGCAGCGCGTTGGACGTCAGCTGGGCAAACGGCAGAAGGAGGGGGAATTTATAGTGGACTTGAACCAGTACGATATTTGAGGGCGCACCCGGCACCCATTTTTCAGTGCGGGTCCAGTCGCAATCCTCTTCGCACGCCCGGTCATAGGGTGGGCTCACATTGGCGGCCCGGAAATTGTCGATGGTGTCGACTTCGATATGAAGGCCCGTGCAGTCAAGAAGGCCGTAAAGTCCGCCGCACACGCTGGCGCGGAAATCGGCGAGCGTCCAGTTGGTTTGCTGCGCCTGACCGGTGCGGATGGTGCGGCTGGCGTTGTGGACGGCGCTTTCCATAAACTGACTGGCCAGAAAGACCATGGCGGTCTGCAGGATTGCGGCCAGAACGCCGAAGAAGATGGGCGCAAGCAGGGCGAATTCGAGCATGGTTGCGCCGCGATCGTCCTTGCGGAACGAGCCTCTTCCATATGCGGGCTTTTTAGTTTGCCGACTTGCCACTGCCCTCGTCCCGGTTGCAAGAACTGGCGCCATGCTAGGGCGCACCAGACTAAGTCTTGGTTACAGAACGGGATTGGAACACTGCATCCTGTGACGATGGTTTACGAGGTCTTGCCTGCCTAAGGGAAGACTATCGCAAATCGGCGCGCGGCCTAGTTGCCTATCGACTGCACCAATTGTGAGGAGGCCAGGGTCTGGGTGGTGAAAGTATTGTCATCGCCGACCGCAACGGTTGGCTGGCAGACGGGAGCGCAGGTCAAGGTGGTGCGAGACTGCCCCTGATAGACCGTCATGACGCCGGCCTGCATCTGCATGACTTCGATCAATGTATCGGCAATCGGCTCGCCACCGGCATCCAGGACGATCAGATTTGTCTGGCCGTAGCTCTTGCCGGTGAGGATCAGGGTCATGGGGTCCTGAATGGTGACATCGGCAATGCCGGGATTGCCGACAATGACAGTGGCGGCAGGTGCGCTGATGCGCAACACGCGTGCCATATTCATGTTGACGGAGATCGGCGCATTGTCCTGCGCCAGCACGGGTCCCTGAAAGGCCAGGGTAGCAAGACAGAGGCTGGCAAGGACACTCAGGCGGAACATGGCGATTATCCGGTACGACGACAGGCCCACATGTTTCGCCTCGAATGGTAAAGACTTGGCAAACGCGCGCCCAAAGATTTGCAAATGGCCTGTTCAGCGATGAAGAGGCGGCTCCCTGCGCTCATGCCTCGATCTGTTTCAGCTCGTCTTCGACACTTATTTCGCGGCTGCCGATGTTCTTGCCTAAAATGCAACGCATTGCATTAAGGTGCTGTAAGTGATACATTTTTCTTGCCCGTTTTGCTTTGCGCCGCGCTCTGCGATTAACCCAATTGCAATGAGTGCCGGCTAGTGTCTTGGCATCTTCGTTGTGTGACGTAAGCGAACAGCCGTCACTCGGGGACGTTATACAAAGGAGCCAGGGACATGAACATTTTTGCACGCTTCGCGCAGGACGAGTCCGGCGCAACCGCTATCGAGTATGGCCTGATCGCCGCTCTTATTTCCGTTGTCATCATCACGGCCGTCACCCTCTTGGGCAACAATCTGACCACCGTGTTTGACGATATCGCCAACGCGCTGGTGCCTCCAGCTGGCGGCGGCGGTACCCCTCCAGCCGGAAACTAATCTATCCGTCGTGACATAGTTTTAGAGGGCCCCCATATTGGGGGCCCTCGCTTTTCCAATGCTTAACCTTTCGATGGCAGCTTGGCCGAAGCGCTCTGCGTGTTCTCCGGATATTCGAGGGACGATGCGACATTTGGTGTGGAAGTTTTGCAATGACGAAGGCGGCGCAACCGCGATCGAATACGCCCTGATCGCGTCCCTGATCACCGTCGCCATTGTGTCCTCGCTCGTCGTCGTCAACGAGCGCATGGTCGATCTCTTCGGCTATATCGAAAGAACCCTGGATCCGGCGCTTCGGGGACAATGATCATGTCGACCATCGCCCTGTTCTTCTTTCCCGCGCTGATGGCGTTTGCCGCTTCGTCAGATCTCCTGACGATGCGCATTTCCAACAAGCTCGTGCTGTTGCTTGCGGCCGGGTTTTTTGTCGTGGCGCTGGCAATCAACATGCCCATGCAGCAATTGGCCATGCATGTCCTGTGCGCCCTCGTGGTGCTGGCCGTCGCCTTCACCTTCTTTGCCATGGGCTGGGTGGGGGGCGGAGACGCCAAGCTGGCGGCGGCGACAACGCTCTGGCTCGGCTTCGGGCTAACATTGCCCTACCTCGTCTATTCGGCGGTGTTCGGGGGCCTGCTGACCCTCCTCATCCTGGCGCTGCGTCGCCTGCCGCTTTTTCCGATGTTGGCGCGTTTTGCCTGGCTCGAGCGCCTGCATGACAAGAAGACCGGCGTTCCCTATGGCATCGCCATGGCCGCCGCGGGCGTCGTTGTCTATTCCAATACTGCCATTTTTGCCCATCTGGCAGCCTGACCGGGCTTCATCCGTTCCGTCCCTCAGTTCCCCCACGCCGGCGCAGTGCTGAATAAAGCCTGCGCAGTTCGGGATTTGGACGTCGCACTTGTGCCCATTACTTGCAGAATGCCAAGCTTCATAAGTTGTTTACCTTATAGAGCAAGCACCGGTTAACCAAACTTTGACCCTTTAGAGACATAGTCCACCCCGTGCAATTGGGCGAAGTCGTCCGTGCAGAACCGGAGTGGGGTTAATGAGTCCAGCCCGTATTATCCTTGTCGTGGTTGCCCTGGTGGCCGGCGGTCTTGCCGCGTTCCTGGTGACCCGCTCGGGCAGCGCGCCGGCACCCTCACGCGAGGTGGTGACGCAGGTCGTCGAAGAGGCCAAGACACAGATCCTCGTCGCCAAGGCGGGCATCGGCATCGGCGAGCGACTGACGGCCAACGCGCTGGAATGGCAGGACTGGCCCGAGGGCGCACTGCGTCCCGAATATGTCACCATATCGGCGATGCCCGATGCGCCGGTCGAACTCACCGGGGCAGTGGCGCGGTTTGAATTTTTCCCGGGCGAGCCCATCCGGGAGCAAAAGCTGGTGCACTCCGACCAGGGCTATCTGTCGGCCGTGCTCGCCCAGGGCATGCGCGGCGTGTCGGTGGGTGTGAGCGCCGTCTCGAGCGCCGGTGGCTTTGTCGTGCCAAACGATCATGTGGATGTCATCCTGACGACGTCCACCACTATGGGGCAGCAGTCGGAAGTGGTTCTCTCCGATGTGCGGGTGCTCGCCATCGGCAAGCGGCTGGGCGAAATGGGCGCCAGCGGGGGCAATTCGACGAGCAGTGACAACACCGTTCCCGTAACCTTCGACAAGAGCACGATCGCAACGCTCGAACTGACGCCGGTCCAGGCAGAGTCCCTGATCAACGCGTCCATGCGCGGGCAATTGTCGCTGACCCTGCGCTCGGTCGTCGATTTCGGACGCGCGGCCGACGTGCAGCGGCCTGCCGGCTCGAGCCAGACCGTGCGGGTGATCCGGGCGGGCAAGGAGCAGAATGTTCTGGCGGGCAGCGTTGCGCAGGTCACGACGCAGCCGGAGCTCTATCCCATGGGCGAGGATTACAGCTCTTCCGACGAATATTACAGCGAATCCCAGTTTCAGGTCGATGCGGTCCAGCCGCAGATGATGCCGCAATAGGCCGGAGTTTCCGATGAATAAAGCCACCACCGCCTTGTTTCGTCCGCTTCTCCTGGCCGGCCTTGTCAGCCTTGGCGCACAGGCGCTTCCGGCCATGGGCCAAGACGCCCAGATCGCCGTTTCATCTTCTGCCTATGGCGGCGTGCGCAATATCGATCTTGAACTCAACAAATCGATGATCGTCGACCTGCCGGCGGGGGTCGCCGAGGTGATCGTGTCCCAGCCGAGCGTCGCGGCCGCGATCATGCGCACCCGCACCCGCGCCATCGTCCAGGGCATTGGCGGCGGCGACACCAATATCTTTTTCCTCGACGACAATGGCCGCACCATCCAGGTGCTCGATCTGCGCGTCATCAAGGAGCCGTCCCAGGTCGGCAATGCGCTTGAAGAGGCGCTGGCGCGCGTGATCCCGGGATCCAAGATCTCGGTGGAATCGGTGACGCTCAAGGACGACACCAACCGGGTTGTGCTGACGGGTTCCGTGCTCTCGTCCGATGACAAGGCGCGGGCCGAACAGGTGGCCATCCAGTTTGCGGGCGATCCGCAAAACGTCGCCAATATTCTCGAGGTCGCCGGCGCCCAGCAGGTCATGCTGCAGGTCACGGTGTCCGAAATCCGTCGCTCCGACGCCCTGCAGCTTGGCATTAATCTCTCCGGCATGGTCACGTTGGGGGCAGGCAGCCTCAGCTTCAATAGTGCCCAGACGACGCTGACCAACGGCGTTTCCGGAAATTTCCCGATCGGCAATACGCAGATCAATGCGGCCGTGCGGGCGCTGGAGCAACGCGGAGCCCTGCGTCTCCTGGCCCAGCCGACGCTGACGGCCATGTCGGGGGAAAGCGCCGAGTTCCTCGTGGGCGGCGAGTTTCCCTATAGGACGACTGACTCGGATGGCAAGCAGGTCACGAGCTTCAAGCCCTATGGGGTGGAGCTGAAATTCACCCCGGTGGTGCGCTCGAACGGTTCGGTCAATATCGCCATTCAGACCGGCGTCTCGGAGGTGCAGGCTGGCTCGCAGGGCGAACCGACGCTATCGCGGCGAGACGTCAAGACCAGTGTCGAGCTGCCCGTGGGCTCGACGCTGGCAATCGGAGGCTTGCTGGATGAGCGGATGAGCCGCGCCATCGATCAGCTTCCGGGCCTCGCCAATGTACCGATCCTGGGGGCGCTGTTCCGCTCGAACAACTTCAAGCGCGAAGAAACCGAGCTGGTCATCCTGGTAACGCCGTACCTCGTGGCTCCGAGCCCCGTGAACGCGATTGCCGTCCCGACCGATCATGTCCAGGCGTCGAGCGACGCCGAGGCCATTTTCCTCGGTCGGCTCGAAAAGCAATACAGCGTCGGTGGCGGCGCAGGGATGCGCGGCAGTTTCAGCGGTTCAGTGGGCTTCGTGCTCGATTGAAATTGGGCCAGTTTGCAAGGAATTCGGCACGATGAGTTTTCTGACCCCCGATCAAAATCCCAAGGCCGAAGAGCCGGCAGCCGAGATCGCCGCAGGCGCTCGGCTCGTGCCGCGCATTACCATCCAGGCTTTCTGCGAGCACTCCCAGACGGCTCAATTGGTCGAAAGCGCGATCTACGACCGGCGCATGTCCAAGGTGGCGCTGACCACGCATAATGGCGGGCTCGACGGGGCCATCGAGACCTATCGGTCCAATCCAACGCCCAACCTCGTCATCATCGAAACCACATTGCCGCCCGATGCCATTCCGGGGGCGCTGGAGCGCCTTGCGGAGGTCTGCGACGCCAGCACGCGCGTCATCGTCCTGGGCCATGTCAATGACGTGCTGCTCTATCGCGACCTGATCCGCTCGGGCATTTCCGAATATCTGGTGCTGCCGGCGACATCGCAATTGCTGGTCACGGCGATCACCGATCTCTTTGCCGGCGATGGCGCCGCTCCCATCGGGCGCTCGATCGGTTTCGTCTCCGCCAAGGGCGGGGCAGGGGGATCCACCCTCGCCCACAACGTCGCCTGGGCTATCGCCACCGGCCTGCGCCAGGACACGCTGATCCTCGACATGGATCTCGGCTTTGGCACGGCGGGGCTCAATTTCAACCAGGACCCACCCCACGGCCTTGCCGACGCGCTTCTCGCCAACCAGAAGG
Organism: Devosia sp. FJ2-5-3; assembly: GCF_029201545.1. NCBI lineage: Bacteria > Pseudomonadati > Pseudomonadota > Alphaproteobacteria > Hyphomicrobiales > Devosiaceae > Devosia > Devosia sp. FJ2-5-3. Next base: position 711,195 of record NZ_CP104007.1, read on the forward strand.
TCGACCAGACCATGCTGGACCGGCTGATGAGCAAGGCGGCCAATCACGTCAACCTGCTGACTGCTCCGGCGACGCTGGACCGGACCTGGGATTTCGAGGAGCGCGATTTCGAGCAGATCATCGAGATCTGCCAGCGCTCGGTGCCGGTGGTCATTCTGGACCTGCCGCACAGCTGGAACGGCTGGGTTCGCCATACGCTGGCGACGATCGATGAAGTGGTCATCGTGGCCGAGCCGGACCTTGCCAATCTGCGCAATGCGAAAAACCTCAGCGACGCGATCCGCGCCCTGCGCCCGACCGAGCGCCCGGCAAGCCTCGTGATCAACAAGCAGGGCGTGCCGCGCCGGCCCGAGATCTCGGCCACTGAATTCGCCTCCTCGATCGATTGCCAGCTCATCGGCCAGATCGGGTTCGACGCGCAGCTTTTCGGTACCGCCGCCAATAACGGGCAGATGATCGCCGAGATCTCAGCGAACCATAAGGCCAATGAAATCTATCGCAGCATCGGCATGCATGTGACCGGACGGCAGGGCGTGCACGGCGCCGCCAAGCCCGCCAGCCTCATCAGAATGCCGTCCTTCCTCAAGAAGCGTGCCTGATCGGCAAGGGGACTGACGAAGCAAGGAATTTTCGACAATGTTTGGCAAGCGTACCAGTTTCGGCGGAAATACTCCGGGCGTCGGGGAAATCCCCCGGCCCATCTCCAGTCCGCCTCGCGCTGCGCCGATTGCGCCGACGCCCGAACAGGCGCGCCGGACATTTGACGAAGGCATGGCGGGGCGGGTCAAGACCACGGACGACGTTCTCGATGTGCGCGCGCCGGCCGATGTCCAGCGCGACCGGGAGTATTTCCAGACCAAGTCGGCCATCTTCAACGCGCTGATCGACTCCATCGATCTCAGCCAGCTGGCGACCATGGAAAGCCAGGCGGCGCGCGAGGAAATCCGCGATATCGTCGCCGAGATCATCGCGCTGAAATCCATCGTCATGTCGATCTCCGAGCAGGAAGATCTGCTCGAGGATATCTGCAACGACGTGCTCGGCTATGGTCCGCTCGAGCCGCTGCTGGCGCGGGACGACATCTCCGACATAATGGTGAACGGCAGCCAGAAATGCTACATCGAAGTCGGCGGCAAGGTGCGCCTGACCAATGTGCGCTTCCGCGACGACGCCCATCTGATGAATGTCTGCCAGCGCATCGTCAGCCAGGTCGGCCGCCGCGTCGATGAAGGCTCGCCCATATGCGACGCCCGTCTTCCCGATGGCTCGCGCGTCAACGTCATCGCGCCACCGCTGGCTATTGATGGCGCAGCGCTGACAATTCGAAAATTCAAGAAGGACAAGCTGACGCTCGCGCAGCTGGTCAAATATGGCTCCATATCGCCCGAAGGGGCCGAAGTGCTGCGCATCCTTGGCCGCGTCCGCGCCAATGTGCTGATCTCCGGCGGCACCGGCTCGGGCAAGACGACGCTCCTCAATTGCCTGACCGCCTTCATCGAAAAGGATGAGCGCGTCATCACCTGCGAGGACTCCGCCGAGCTCCAGCTGCAGCAGCCCCATGTGGTACGCCTCGAAACCCGCCCCCCCAATCTCGAGGGCGAGGGCGAGATCACCATGCGCGATCTGATCAAGAACTGCCTGCGCATGCGTCCCGAACGCATCATCGTGGGCGAAGTGCGCGGACCCGAAAGCTTCGACCTGCTCCAGGCGATGAATACGGGCCATGACGGCTCGATGGGCACGCTGCACGCCAACAGCCCGCGCGAAGCCCTGTCGCGCCTTGAATCCATGATCACCATGGGCGGCTATAGCCTCCCCAGCCGCACGATCCGCGAGATGATCGTTTCCTCGATCGACGTCATCGTCCAGGCAGCCCGCCTGCGCGACGGCTCGCGCCGCATCACCCACATTTCCGAAGTGCTGGGCATGGAAGGCGACGTGATCGTGACCCAGGACATCTTCGTCTATGACATCATGGGGGAAGACGGGAACGGCATGCTGCTCGGCAAGCACCGCTCGACCGGCATCACGAAGCCACAATTTACCGAGCGGGCCCGCTATTTCAACGAGGAGGCCAATCTGGTCGAGGCGCTGGAACAGTCCAATACCGAGCAACGCGAGATATTGGGGCGCTGATCGATGACCAATGTGGTGCTGCTGTTCATCCTGGCCGTGATTTCAATCGGAGCGGCCGGCGTGGCGCTCGTTCCCTCGGTTCTGGGCGATGACCGCGCGCAGAAGCGCCGCAAGGCGCTGCAGGGCGACATCCGCACCAATCGGCGCGAGGTCGATGCCGGACGCGTCCGCGACCAGCGCCGCAAGAGCGTGCAACAGGCGCTCAAGGCCCAGAACGAGGAGCTGGCGGCCAAGCGCCGCGTGCGTCTGCCCGATCTCCTGTTCCAGGCGGGCATGACCATCAGTACCGGCCATTTCATCCGCAACAGCGTGATCCTGGGAATTGTCCTGTTCCTGGTCCTGCTCGTCATCCAGGTGCCCTATTATTTCGCGGCGATCCTGGCGCTGGCTGGCGCCTATCTGCTGCCGCGGCTCTATATCGGTCGCAAGCGAAAGAAATATCAGAACGCTTTCCTCGATGAGCTGCCCAATGCGGTGGAAGCGATCGTGCGCGGCGTCAAGACCGGCCTGCCGCTCAATGATTCCATGCGCGTCGTGGCCAAGGACACCAAAGAGCCCGTGCGCTCCGAATTCGGCCGCGTCCTCGACCAGCAGGCCTTCGGCTTTTCCATGACCGAGGCCGTGCAGGTGCTTTATGAACGGGTGCCGCTGCCGGAGGTCAATTTCTTCGTGGTGGTGATCTCGGTCCAGCAACAGGCCGGCGGCAATCTCTCCGAAGCGTTGGGCAATCTGGCGCGGGTGCTGCGCAATCGCAAGAAGATGAAGCAGAAGGTCGCCGCCATGTCCTCGGAGGCAAAGGCATCTGCCGGCATTATCGGATCCTTGCCGGTGGTGGTCTCCATCCTCGTCTCGCTGGTATCGCCAGAATATCTCCAGCCCTTGTTCCATACCCCGCTTGGCAATCTCTGGCTCGGCGTGGCGTTTCTCATGATGTGCCTGGGCGCGTTCGCCATGAACCGCATGATCCAGTTCGAAATCTAGCTTCAGGCGGGTAATGGCGTGAACATTGTCGAACTCTTGACCCAGCGGGAATTTCTGATCGGCATCCTGGCCGCGATCTCTGCTGCCGCCATGGTTTTCACCTTCGGCTCCAGCCTCGTCGTCAAGCAGGATATGCGCAAGCGCATCAGGCGGGTCGCTGTCGAGCGCGACCGCTTGCGCGCCGAGGAAATGGCGCGCCTGCGCGGCGGCAATGCTGCGGATGCGCGCACAAGCGCGCGCCGGAGCGGCGAAACCAAGGCCTATATGAAGCGGGCGGTGGATCGGTTTGATCTCAAGCGCGCCTTCCAGGACGACACCACGCTCGACAAGCTTGCCATGGCCGGCTTTCGCGGCCAGGGACATTTGACGACGTTCCTCTTCCAGCGCCTTGCCGCCCCGATCATCATCTTCGCGATTGCCGCTTTCTACCTGCTCGTCGTCATGCCGGGTGAACGGCCGGTCTTCCTCAACGTCACTTATGCAATCGGTGCCGGGCTGGTGGGCGCCTATCTGCCGGTGCTGATGCTCAAGAACGCGACGCAGAAGCGACAGGCCTCGATCCGGCGCGCCTGGCCGGATTGCCTCGACCTGCTGCTGCTCTGTGTGGAGGCGGGCATGTCGATGGAGCACGCCTTCAAGCGGGTGGCGCGGGAGATCGGGCAGCAGAGCGCCGAACTGGCAGAAGAGCTGACGCTGACCACGGCCGAACTGTCATTTCTCGAGGAGCGCAGCCGCGCCTACGACAATCTCGGGCGCCGCACCGGGCTGGACAATGTCAAAGCGGTGATGACCGCGCTGATCCAGGCCGATCGCTACGGCACGTCCGTGGGCCAGGCGCTGCGCGTGATGGCCGAAGAGGGGCGCGAAACCCGGATGATGGACGCCGAAAAGAAGGCCGCAGCCCTGCCGCCGAAGCTGACCGTGCCGCTGATCCTGTTCTTCCTGCCGGTATTGTTCATCGTCATCATGGCCCCAGCCATCATTAAGGTGATGAGCAACGGGCTGATGGGGTAGGCGCGTTCGACGCCTTGGCGCGCTCCCTCCCAACCTCCGCTGGAAGGGGAAGGGATCGGTCCGGTGGGTGGGGCCGCGGAAGCGCCCTCCGCAAACTCAGCTTTTTTCGATGAGATCCCAGCGGTTCTGCTGGGTCAGCAGGGCCCGGACATAGGCCATGTTGGCCTCGACCTGCTCAGGCGGCAGCTCGGCGGAATAGAGGGCCCGGCTTTCGCTGAACCGGCCTTGCAGTCCGACGACCAGGGCCAGGTTCTGGCGGGTCCTGGTATTGGCGCCACGCATCTGCAGGGCCCGGCGCAAATGCTGCTCCGCCGAAGCGAGATCGCTCGTCATGGCATAGGACAGGCCGAGATTGGTTTCGACCGAGGCTTCGGCTGGGGCGATCAGTGCAGCCTGCTGGTAGAGCGCGCGGGCCTCGGCATGCCTGCCCATCTGGTCGAGCGCGGCGCCCTTGACGAGAAGCGCGTTCCAATCTGGCGCGTCGGGGCGGATGACCCTGTCGAGCACGCCGATGGACTGGTCGAACCGGCCCATGGCCGTCAGGGCCTTGGCGTAGGCGATGGCGAGTTCGGCGTCCCCCGGATAGGCGGACATGGCCTGTTCGAGGGCCGCGGCGGCCTGCTCGGACTGTCCGGCGGCGCGCAGGGCGGCGGTGTAGTGGATGACGAGGTTGCGGTCGCGCGGATTGGATTTGTAGCGGGCGGTCAGTTCCGCAAGCGTCTGTTGGCGGTCGCTGGCGGAGAGGCCGGCATAGTCCGTGCTGCCGAGCTGACCGCGATTGGAGGCGCAGGCCCCCAGAGCCAAAGCTGCGACGCCGGCCAGAAGCAGGACACGGCAGGATTGGACTAAGCGGTTCGATGGCAACACGGCACGGCACTCCCGACGCGGGCGACAAATCCACGCTTCGAGCAATAAATCATTAACCCTAACAGCCGGTTAAACGGAGGTTTTCTGGGGCGTTGCCGCAGCCCTGCCGGGGGGATAGAAGCGTAGCCAATTCCATATTCTGGAGATGTTCATGTCCGCCCCGACTGTACTGCCCGTGCGCCTTGTGTCCGACACGGGACTCGATGCCGCCGGCCTGTCCCCCAAAAATCGTCAATGGGCCGAAGCCAACGGCTTTTCAGGCCAGCGCGGCAAGCTTCTGGCACTGCCGGATGGCGAGGGCGGGATCGAGGCCTATGTGTTCGGCATCGGGCCCGAGGACGCACGGCCCGCTTTTGTTGCCGGATTGGCCGCTGCGGCGCTGCCGCCGGGGCAATACAAGCTCGAAGGGGAAGTTGGCGACCATACGCTGGCGTCCATCGCGTTCCGTCTCGGCGCCTATCGTTTCGATCGCTATCGGGAGGCCAAGAACGTGGCCGAACTGGTGCTCGATGAGCGGGCCGATGCCGCGGAAGTGGACCGGCACGTGGTGGCCGCGACCCTCGCGCGGGATCTCATCAATACGCCGGCCAGCGATCTCGGCCCGAACGAGCTTGAGATGATCGTCGGGGATTTCGCCCGCGAGCGCTATATGGAGATCCATGTGACCCGGGGCGAGGCGCTCCTGGCTGCCAATTTCCCGATGATCCACGCCGTCGGCCGCGCCAGTGCGCAGGAGCCGCGCCTCATCGACCTCAGCTGGGGTGATGAGAGCCACCCCAAGGTGACACTGGTGGGCAAGGGCGTCACCTTCGATACGGGTGGGCTGGATATCAAGTCCGCGGCCGGCATGCTGGCGATGAAGAAGGATATGGGCGGGGCGGCCAATGTGCTGGGCCTTGCCCATGCGATTGTGTCCGCAAAGCTGAAGGTGCGGCTGCGCGTCTTGCTGCCGGTGGTGGAAAATGCCATTTCAGGCAATGCCTTCCGGCCCAGCGATATCCTGCACTCCCGCAAGGGGCTCACGGTCGAAATCGGCAATACCGATGCCGAAGGGCGGTTGATCCTCGCCGATGCGCTGGCGCTGGCCGACGAGGAAAGCCCCGATCTCATTGTCGACATGGCCACTTTGACCGGCGCTGCCCGCGTCGCGCTGGGGCCGGAATTGCCGGCGCTCTATGCGACGGATGAGACATTGGCCCAGGACCTGGTAAAAACCGGCCTGACGGTGGAAGACCCGCTGTGGCACATGCCGCTCTGGGGCAATTATGACGGGCAGCTCTCGTCCAAGATCGCCGATATCAACAATACCGGTGCGGGTGGCTTTGCCGGATCGGTGACGGCTGCGTTGTTCCTGCGCCGCTTCGTGTCGAAGGCGAAGGCCTGGGTGCATCTCGACATTTTCGGATGGGCGCCGGAAGCGCGTCCCGGGCGGCCAGTGGGCGCCACCGACCAGGCGATCCGCGCCGTCTATGGCGTGATCCGGCAACGCTACGGATCATAGGCGGAGCACAATCGCCAAAAGGAAACGGGGGCCTCGGCCCCCGTTTTTCATTTCAGCTTTCGGGCACTAGGTCGACGCCGACGGCCTGCTCGATCGGCGCATCCATCACTGCCGTGCCGCTCTTGGGAAACAGGAGCGGGGCCATGGCAAAACCGACGACCACGAGGACGACCATGCCCCAGCCGGCCCATTTCTTGTGCTTGTCGATAAATTCGCCGGCGATGGGGCCAAAAAAGTAGAAGAGGCCGCAGGGCACGAAATAGCGGAGACCCCGCCCGATCAGCCCGTAGATGACAAAGGTCCAGAGGTCCAATCCCGCCACGCCCGAGGTGATGGTGATCACCTTATAGGGGATGGGAGAGATGGCTCCGATGATGATCATCAGCGGGCCGTTGTCGATAAAGCTGTGGCGCAGGGATTCGAACCCGTCCCCGGCACCATAGAAATCGATGATCGGCCGCCCGACGGTATCGAAGAGAAAATAGCCGATCGCATAACCGGCGAGACCGCCGATCACGGAGGAGATCGTGCAGATTGCGGCCAGTCTCCAGGCGCGCGTCCGGTCTGCTATGATCATCGGGGCCAGCATGATCTCCGGGAATATCGGGAGGATCATGGCTTCGAGGAAGCACAATGCTGCGAGGATCGGCTCGGCCAGCCTGTGCCGGGTCGCCCGCTTCAGGCGGTCGTACAGGCTGGTCTTGTTGGCAATCGCGGTTTCGGTCATGCAATCTCTTGATAGTCTGGTCCTGGCACCATGCTTGCCTGCAAAAATGTCACGGCGCCAGTGAAAATTGCGTCAATAGCCGCGGTCGCGGTCCACGACATTGACCAAGGGCTTGCCGGAGCGATGGTCGCTGATGATCTTGGAGAAGTAGCGAACCCCGGTCCGGGGGTTGGAAATTGCCGCGATGTGCGGGGTGACAAAGCAATTTTCCAGGGACCAGAGCGGGCTGTCCTGGGGCAGCGGCTCCACTTCGAACACGTCAAGGCTGGCGGCCCCCAGCGTGCCGTCCTGGAGGGCTGCGACGATATCGGCTTCGCGCTGATGGCCGCCCCGCGCAGCGTTGATGATGACTGGTCCGTCTTCGAGGCGCCCGCGCCGCAGTTTGCGGAACGTCTCCATATTGAGGATGCCGGTCGTGTCGGGGGTCAGCGGCAAAAGATCGACGAGAATATCGGTTTCCGCGAGAAAGGCTTCGAACTGCCCGGGGCCGGCGAAACACTCCACACCCTCGATGCTCTTGGGGCTGCGGCTCCAGCCGCGCACGGTGAAATCGAGTGCGCGCAGGCGGCGGGCTGCGTCCTGGCCGAGCACGCCGAGGCCCATGATACCCACACTCGTTTCGCTTGAAATGGGGGGATAGAACTGGCGCCAGGTCCGCGCCTTCTGGTCGGCGGCAAAGCGGGTGAAGCGCCGGTGATGCATGGTGACGTGTGCCACCACATAATCGGTCATCTGCTGGCTGAGCTGATCATCGACGAAGCGTACGATAGGAACATCGGGCAAATTCGGATGCTTGAGCAGCGCATCGACGCCGGCGCCGAGCGAGAGCACGGCCTTGAGGCCGGTCAGGCCGTCAAAGGCGTCGGCCTTGGGTTTCCAGACAAAGATATACTCGATATCGGCGGGGTTAAAATCGTCTCCCCGGCGCACCACGGGATAGGTTCCGAGCGCCTCTGCATAGGCGTTGCCCCAGCGGGACTCGTCGACATCGGTCAGGTGAAGCAACAACATTGGTCTGGTCTACCCCCTCAAAAAAAGAGCCGCGCAAGGGCGCGGCTCGAATGGTTTTGCATCAGAAGGCGAGTGCCTACTGGGCGGGCGCGGCAGGCGTTGCCGGTGCGTCGGCGCCTGCGGCAGGCGCAGGATTTGCCGGGGCCGACTCGGTTGCCGGAGTGCCCGAACCAACCGGTGTGCCTTCGACCTGCGTTTCGGTCGAGGTGGTGGTCGGCGTCGCGGTGGCCGCAGCAGGTGCCGTCGGCTCGGTGCCTTCCGGGGCCGGGGTGGTCTGCGCGTCGACTGCGGGTGCGTCAGCGGCACTGCCGGCGCCCGGCAGCGGAACGGGGTCGGGCGACAGGCTGCGCATATAGGCCATGATGTTGGCGCGTTCTTCGGGGGCGCGCACACCGGCGAAGTTCATCTTGGTGCCGGGGGCGTGGGCCTTCGGGTCGGTCAGGAAAGCGTCCAGATTGGCGAAGGACCAGATCTGACCTTCGGCCTTCTGCTGGAGCAGGATGTCCGAATAGGCGTAGTCGGCGGCGTGGGCCTTGGGGCCATTGACCAGATTGTAGAGGTTCGGACCCATCTTGTTGGGCTCGCCCTCGCCGAAGCTGTGGCAGGACTGGCACTTGCGTGCGGCAGCTTCGCCGCGCTCTGCGGTGGCGCTGGCCATCAGAAGGGCAATCTGCGCGTCTTCTTCGGACTGGCCATTGTCTTCGGCGGCACCGGCCTGCTGGTCGGCGGCAGGAGCAACATCTTCCGCGGCAGGGAAGGCTACGGGCGTGGCGGACAAGGTCTGGAGATAGGCCAGGATGTCGGCGCGTTCTTCAGGCGAACGAACACCGGCAAAATTCATCTTGGTGCCCGGGGCATAGGCCTTGGGATCGGTCAGGAAGGCATTGAGGTTGTCATAGGACCAGACCTGACCTTCTGCCTTCTGCTGGAGCAGGATGTCGGAATAGGCAAAGCCCTCGGCGTGGGCCTTGGAGGCCTCGACGATGTTGTAGAGGTTCGGGCCCATCTTGTTGGGCTCGCCTTCGCCGAAGCTGTGGCAGGACTGGCACTTGCGAGCCGCTGCAGCGCCGCGCTCGGCGCTGGCGCTGGCCAGGAAGAAACCAATCGACTGCGCTGGTGCCTCTTCCGCCGGCGCGCCGGCAACCAGTTCAGGTTCGGGCAGGGCATAGCCCGGGCCCTGGCCCTCAACCGGGTGATAGATAGCTTCGGCCAAGAAGCCGACGCCCATCACAAACAACAACGTGCCGAGGACGGCGCCCATGATTTTATTTAGCTCGAACGAATCCATTTGGTCTCTCTGCCGGTCCATCCCCGTGGACAATTCTACAGACTGGCCAAGCCCGATATCAACGAAGATATCCGCCTCAACAGGCCAGTCCGGCGCGCGCGGAAGATAGTATCACGGCCCGCCCTGTGCAACAGGGCAAAACCACGGTGCGACATTTCCCCCGTTCCTTTCCCCTTCCTAGCTGCAACCGCGCGAGATTGACACCCCATGGGGGCGCGTCTAAAGCCCGCAGGTCCCACCTTTAACGGATCCTCCCATGAGCAAGAAAATCGCCTTCCAGGGCGAACCTGGAGCCTTCAGCCACGCAGCGGCTGCCAAAGTGTTTCCGGGGGAGGAGTTCGTGGGCTGCGTCACCTTCGAGGAGACGCTTGCCGCCGTTCAGTCCGGACGCGCCGATTTTGCCGTCGTGCCGGTGGAAAATTCGCTCTATGGCCGCATCACCGATATCCATCACTTGCTGCCCGAGAGCGGCCTTCACATCGTGGGAGAGACCTATCTGCGGGTGGAAATGACGCTCCTGGGCGTGCCGGGTGCGTCGCTCGAGGATATCAAGGCGGTGCAGTCGCTTTCGGTCGCGCTGGGCCAGTGCCGCCGTTTCATCAGCCAGAACGGCCTGCGCACCATCAACTCGGTCGATACGGCCGGCTCGGCGCGCGAAGTCTCCGAAAAAGGTGACCGCAGCGTGGCCGCCATCGCCTCGCGCTTTGCGGGCGAAATCTACGGGCTCGATGTCCTGGCATCCAATATCGAGGACGCCGACCACAATACGACGCGGTTCCTGGTTCTTTCGCCCAGTGAAAAGCGAGCCGAACAGGGTGCTGCCGTCAAGACCACTTTTGTGTTCCGCGTCCGCAACGTGCCGGCTGCGCTCTACAAGGCCATGGGCGGGTTCGCCACCAACAGCGTCAACATGACCAAGCTGGAAAGCTATATGGTGGGCGGGGCTTTTACGGCCACCCAGTTCTACGCCGATATCGAAGGCCATCCGGACGACCGGTCCGTGCAGTTGGCATTCGAGGAGCTGAATTTCTTTACCGATTACTTCCGCATCCTGGGCGTCTATCCGTCTTCCCAGCCGGGCGAGTAGTCCTGCCGTTCCAATCTGCAGTCCGCTGAAAGCCATTTGCTTTTTTCTTCTTGCGCGACTGCTGAGACAATGGTCCACCCTGTAGCTGCAGGGTGGTGCGCCCTGCGTCGATCCATTGTCTGGAAACGAGGGCAAATCCCGTGGAGCATTTCGATCTCATCGTCATCGGTTCGGGACCGGCCGGTCGCCGCGCCGCCATACAGGCGGCAAAGCTGGGCAAGTCCGTGCTGGTGGTGGAGAACCGCATGCGCCTCGGTGGAGTGTCGGTGCATACCGGCACCATTCCCTCCAAAACCCTGCGCGAGACCGTGCTCAATCTCTCCGGTTGGCGGGAGCGCGGCTTTTACGGCATGTCCTATCGCGTCAAGAAGGACATCGAGGGCAAGGATCTCGGCGCGCGGCTGCGCAAGACGCTCGACTATGAGATCGAGGTGCTCGAACACCAGTTTGCCCGCAATGGTGTCAAGACTTTCGGCGGCATCGCGCGCTTTCGCGACGACCACCATGTCGTGGTGACCGATCATGCCGGAGACGAAGTCGTCTTCGGGTTCGACTTCGCCGTTATCGCGGTGGGAACGGCCCCGTTCAGGCCGGCCAATATCGAGTTCGACACCCATACAATTCTCGACAGCGACACCTTGATCAGCGATCTGCGCGTGCCGCGCAGCCTGACGGTCGTGGGCGCGGGCGTTATCGGCATCGAATATGCCACGATCTTCTCGGCGCTGGACGTGCCGGTCACGGTCATCGAGCCGCGCGACAATTTCCTCGACTTCATCGATCGCGAGATCATCGAGGAATTTACCCATGACCTGCGTCATCGCGGGCTGACCATGCGGTTGGGCGGCAAGGTGGATCGGGTCGAAAAGGATGCTCAGGGCTGGGCCATTGCCCATCTTACCGATGGCCGGCAGATCCGTTCGGACATGCTGCTTTATGCAGCCGGCCGCGTGGGCGCCACATCCGATCTGGGGCTCGCCTCCTGTGGGGTCGTGCCCGATGAACGCGGGCGTCTCCATGTCGACCCGGCGACGTTTCAGACGCAAATACCTCATATTTACGCCGCCGGTGACGTCATCGGGTTTCCCGCCCTTGCCTCGACTTCGATGGAACAGGGGCGAATCGCTGCGCTGCACGCCTTTGGCGCGAGGATGCCCCCGGCACCGGCTTTCTTTCCCTATGGGATTTATGCGGTGCCCGAGATTTCGACCATCGGGCTCACCGAGCAACAGGTGCGCGAGCAGAAGATCCCCTATGAATGCGGCGTGGCGCGGTTCCGCGAAACCTCGCGCGGTCACATCATGGGGCTGCAGTCGGGCATGATGAAGATGATCGTGGCGCTCGACACGCGAAAGCTGCTCGGCGTGCACATCGTGGGCGAAGGAGCCACCGAGCTCATCCATATCGGCCAGGCCGTGCTCAATCTGGGCGCCACGCTCGACTATTTCGTCGAGAACACCTTCAACTATCCGACGCTGGCCGAGGCCTACAAGATCGCCGCGCTCGATGCCTGGAACCGCATGCCCCGGGTGACGCCCGCCGCGCCGGTGATGGACAAGGCGACACCCACGCCCGATGCCAGCCCGGAAACGCCGGATCCGGTCAGTAGCTCTTCTCGGGCAGAGGAATAAACTCGCTCTCATCGGGCACGGCGCCGAAGCGGGCCTGCTTCCAGTCCTGCTTGGCCTGTTCGATCCGCTCGCGGCTCGAGGAGACGAAGTTCCACCAGATATAGCGCGGGCCTTCGAGCGCGGTGCCGCCGAGGAACATCATCCGCGCCGGGGTCACTGCCTTTACGGTAATGGCGTCGCCGGGCCGGAAGACGAGCAGGCGCGGCCCTTCGAAGGTGTCGCCGGCAATGGTGATGGTGCCCTCCACCAGATAGATGGCGCGCTCCTCATATTCGGTGTCGAGCGGGGCGCTGAGCCCTGCGGCGAGGCTCACCTCGACATAGAACCAGTCCGACACCGTCTGCACCGGGGACAGGCGGCCAAAGGCCCGTCCGGCAATGATGCGGGCCGAGAGCCCGTTGTCACTGACGGTGGGAAGGATTTGCGAGGCGAAATGCTGGAAGCTGGGGGCGATCTCCTCACGGTCCTGCGGCAGGGCGATCCAGCTCTGCAGGCCCAGCATGGTGTGGCCGCTGGCGCGTTCGACTTCCGGCGTCCGCTCCGAATGGGTTATGCCGCTGCCGGCGGTCATCAAGTTCATCGCGCCCGGACGGATATCCTGGACATTCCCCTCGCTGTCGCGGTGAGTGATTTTTCCATCGAAGAGATAGGTGACCGTCGACAATCCGATATGGGGATGAGGTTTGACGTCCATGCCCTGGCCGGCGAGGAACTGCACCGGCCCGAAATGGTCAAAGAAGATGAAGGGGCCAACCATCTGCCGCTTGCCATGGGGCAGGGCCCGGCGGACTGGAAAGCCGTCGCCCAGATCGCGGGTTCGAGGGACGATAACCAGTTCGAGGGCGTCACAGCTCTCGGTGTCACCGGCAATGGGATCGTAATGGGGGAGCCAGGTCATCGGCGAACTCCTTTCCGGGCAGCTTTCACTGTGGTGCCGCATGGCCGGCCTGTCGAGGCGGAACATGCGTGTAACCGGCCGACTTGACATTGCTCGTGCCGGCGCACCATCTCCTTGGCATGAACCGAGACAGTCGACTTTCCGGCGTGCTGCATGTGCTGCTGCACATGGCGCAGTATGATGGCCCCGTTACCTCCGAAACTCTCGCCCGCGCGATGGATACCAATCCCGTGGTCGTTCGGCGCGTCATGGCGGGCCTGCGCGAGGCGGGGTATGTGCGCTCCGAAAAGGGGCATGGCGGAGGCTGGCGGCTGGCCGTCGAGCTGGCGTCGATCACCCTTCTCGATATCTACAGGGCGCTGGGCAGTCCTTCGCTCCTTGCGATCGGACATCGCTCGGACCATCCCGATTGTGCGGTCGAAAAGGCGGTCAACTCCGCTCTCGAAGAGAGTTTTGCTGCCGCCGAAACTCTTTTGCTGGCGCGGTTCGGGGAAGTGTCGCTGGCCGAGCTCAATGCCCGTTTCGCCCCACAATATGGGCAGTGGCGCGACGCCTTTTCCCACAGTCACGGGGCAGAGAGCGAGGGCTAAGTCATTGCCTGGGCGCGATGATTAAGAACCGGGTAATGATGATAAATTCCCCAACGGCCATAATTAATCGGCGGTGACCTGCCATCATTAACTGGGCTTTAAGAGGATCGGTACAATTCTACCCATCGTGAAAGGGCTGCATGAAGCGGCTCGAAGTTTCCAGAAGGAAAGCACCACACATGGGTTCCGATATCTCTCTCTCGAAGGCCGTTCGCGCGAACCTTCTGAGCCTCCAGAACACCGCCGAAATGATGAACAAGACGCAGAACCGTCTTGCCACCGGCAACAAGGTGAACTCTGCGCTGGACAACCCGTCCAACTTCTTCACCGCTTCGGCCCTCAACAGCCGCGCCGCCGACATGAGCAATCTGCTCGATTCCATGGCGTCGGGCATCAAGGTCATCGAGGCTGCCAATAACGGCATCACCGCGCTGACCAAGAACCTCGAATCCATGCAGTCGACCCTGCGTCAGGCTCGCCAGGACAAGTCGTTCCAGACCCAGTCGTTCGAAGTCAGCGACAACACCGTGCTCAAGCTCGGTGGTGGTCAGTTCGGCGACGTGTCGACCGAGATCAAGCTGGCGGACGCCGTCAAGCCGGGCATCAAGTCGCAGGTCACCACGGCCGGCAACACTGCCTATCTCGGCCCTGTCTCGTCGGATGCCAGCGCAACCGGCGCGGGCGCACGCACCGAGATCCGCACCAATGGCGCGATCGCAACCGGTGAGACCTTCACCGTTGCTGGCGTGACCATCACTGCCGGTGCAGACGTGACCGATGAAGGCCTTGCTGCCTCCATCCAGTCGCAGCTCGATCTGACCCCCGGCATGACCGGCAAGTACACCGCAACCGCGGGTACTGGCGACAACGCTGGCAAGATCATCATCGAGACCGTCGACACCTCCGCAGGAGCTGCAGAAGTGGTCTTCCAGACTGCTGACTCGGCGACCAAGGGCAAGACGACCTTCAACTACAGCGCCATCACCTCGTCGGTGTCGGTTGGCTCGCAGCCGATCTCGACCGGTTCTTCGTTCGAAGAATTCGTTGGCAATCTTGAGGCCGGCGCTGCTGCTGGCAATTATGAAGTTGAAGCCGACGCTGATACCGGCGTGATCAGCCTCATCAGCAAGGACTTCGGTGCTGCCGCTCCGACCATCTCGGGCGTTCCGCAGACTGGTACCGGCTCGACCGGTACGGCCACAACCACGTCCTTCACGCTGGCCAATGGTGCTGCCGGTTCCTTGCGCGATGACCAGGAACTGACGATCGCCGGCGCCGATGCTGCTATCGAGCTGACCTCGGGCATGAACGCTGCGGCGATCAAGTCCGCACTTGAAGCCGATGATGGCCTCGACGCGCTCTACACGGTTGCGGTCGATGCAACGACGCTTGCCGTGACGCTGACCTCGAAGACCAATGGCGCAGCTGCTGCGACCGTGACGTCTGACAAGGCTGCCGTCACGATGGTTCCGGCCACGCTGACCACCACTGGCAGCACCGTCGACCTGAGCGCTGGGGCGACCGATATCGGCACCACCAACGTTGGCGCGACCTTCACCATCAGCGATGGCAACGCCACGAACGCGTCGCACACGCTGGCTGCCGGTGAAACCGTTGACGATCTGCTCAACGCCCTGGGCGGCGGCAACTGGACCGTTACCGGTACTGCAAACGGCTTCAACATCACCAGCGCCACCGGCGACAACTTCACGCTGTCGATCACGGGTGCTCCGGGCTTTGGTCTGCCGGGCTCTGCCTCCTCGACCGACGGTATCCCGGCTGAGCCGGCTGGTATCGGTGCAGTCACGTCTTCGGTCGGTACCGCTGACACTGCGGCAGTCGACGGCTACACTTCGGTTGATGGTGCAAACCGCGCCTGGACCAACGAGGTCGCTGCCGAGAAGGATCAGTTCACCGTTTCCTATGACGGCAAGACTGCAAACATCTCGATCGGCGCCGTCAAGGGTGGTATTGGCTCCTCGGCCAATGCTCTGGAAGTCAAGAACTGGCAGGATGCTACCCTGACAGACGTCAACAACCAGCTTGCCAACCAGGGCATCCTGGGCGTTGCGGCTCAGTTCGACGACGCTGGCAAGCTTGCCTTCGTTGCCAAGACTGCCGAAGCCAAGACCCTGGCTGTTTCCGGTACGGATGCGACTGCACTGTTCGGCACCAACGGTGTTCACACCGGCCAGGCCGAAAAGAGCGAACTCAACTCCACCAAGACGGTCGACAAGTTCGTCGAACTGATCAATCGCGAGATGGGCGGCCAGGTCCGTGCGTCGAACGACAACGGCAAGCTGCGGATCGAGAACCTCTCGACCCAGGCCCTTGATATCGGTATCGACACCGGCGGTGCAGTGAGCGCGCTCAAGGTCGACGGCAACTCAGTGCGTGCGAACCTGTCCAAGCAGTTCAACGAACTGCGTGACCAGCTCGACAAGCTCTCCGACGACGCCTCGTTCAACGGCATCAACCTGCTGCGTGGCGACAAGCTGAAGATCACCTTCAACGAGTCCGGCACGTCGTCGATCGACATCCAGGCAAAGGACAAGGACGGCAACGTCCGCGGCATCAACGCCTCGAACCTGAACATCGACACGCTGGTGGCCGAAGACCTCGACACCGACGAGAAGATCGACGCTTTCCTCGCCACGCTGTCTTCGGCTCTGACCGAACTGCGTTCGCAGGCTTCGTCCTTCGGTTCGAACCTGTCTTCTGTCGAGAACCGCCAGTCGTTCACCAAGAACATGATCAACACGCTGGAAACCGGCGCGGCGAACCTGACCTTGGCCGACACCAACGAAGAAGCCGCCAACCTCCTGGCTCTCCAGACCCGTCAGCAGCTGTCGTCTTCGGCACTGTCGATGGCCAGCCAGCAGGACCAGGCTGTTCTGCAGCTCCTGCGTTAATCGCGACGACATCCCGAAGGCGGTTCGCCGCCTTCGCAATCTTTCCCGCAAGGGACGGCAAGGGGGCTTCGGCCCCCTTTTCGTTTGTCCGGGGTTTGCCCCACTCACCCTGCCTTAACGTCTCCCGTGGCAAGCATCGGACTGGAACAGCACGAAACGGACCAATCCATGACTTCGCCCAAACATTTATCGCGCCGACATTTCCTGGCCGTCGGAACTGCCGCAGCGGGGATGGCGGCGCTGGGGCCGGTCTGGGCGGAGGAGACCGTTTCCGAAGGCGTCTTGGCCAATGCCGGGCCGGATCGTTGGGAAGTGCTGCGGCGGTTGACCGGCGATCGCCTGCTGCGCCCTGGCGACACCGGCTACGGCAAGGCGGCGCTGCCCAACAATCTGCATTTCCGCGACATGCGACCCCAGGGGGTTGCCTATTGCAGCACGCCGCAAATGGTGGCCGATGTGCTCAACTGGGCCCGAGACCACGACATGCCGTTTGCCATTCGCGGCGGCGGCCATTCCTATTCGGGCTATTCATCCAGCCACGACCTCGTCATCGACATGCGCGAAATGCGGGCCATTTCCCATGACGCTGAAACCGGGCAGGTGCGGGTGGAAGCCGGCGTGCTCAATGGACAGCTCTATTCGGCGCTCAGCAAGGCCGGGCGGATGATCACCCATGGCCGCTGCCCCAGCGTGGGCGCGGCAGGCTATCTCCTCGGCGGCGGTATCGGCTTTAACATGCGCCGGCTGGGCATGGCGGCCGATGCGCTGACCAGAGCCGAAATCGTCACCGCCGACGGGCAGTTGCACAGGCTCTCTGCGACGGAGAACGCCGATCTCTTCTGGGCCATCCGCGGCGGGGCAGGCGGCAATTTCGGGGTCAGCACTTCCTTTACGCTCAACACTGTGCCGATGGATGAAACGCTGACCGTGTTCCGGATGGTGTGGCGGTCAAAAACACTGGAGGTCGCGCACGCGCTGTTTGCGGCGGTTGATGCGGCACCGGTGGAACTGGGCACCCGCATTGCGCTGGGTGGGGTAACGCCAGACTTGGGCGCGCGTGGCCGTCAGGTGCCGGTGACGCTGCTTGGCCAATATGCCGGCAGCAAGGAGGATCTGCTCGAAATCCTCGCGCCGGTAAACGCCATCGCCGCTCCCGAGTTTATCGATGTGCAGGAAAAGCCCTATTGGTCGGGGCAGAATTTTCTCTCCGAACCCGGCGAGCCGGCCTACTTCCGCGAGCGTTCGGCCTTTATCTCCAGCCCGCCCAATGCCGATCATCTCGGCGAAGCCTTCGAAAAACTCCAGTCCTGGCCGGGCACTGGTGCGGAAGCCAATTATTTCTTCTTCCAGACCGGCGGGCGCATCAACGAACTGGCGCCAGCGGACACCGCCTTCGTTCACCGCGACAGCCGGTTCCTCTCGGTGGTGGGCATCAGTTGGAGCGAGGATGATCTGGCCCTGCCCGAGCGCTTGCGCGCGGCCCGGGACTGGCAGGATGATTTTTATGGTTTCATGTCGGCGCGCGGCGGGCAGGGCGCCTTCCAGAATTTCCCGGATGCCTCGCTGGTCGACTGGCGCGCCCGCTATTACGGCGCCAATCTCCCCCGTCTCACAGAGATCAAGGCCCAATTTGACCCCACCAATCTGTTCCGGCACGGGCAATCGCTTTAGAGCGGGAAATATCGGGCCCCACCAGCATGAAGCGGGGCGCATAAACCTGCGTTGGGAAGTGGAACCGGGGGCGCAGGCCGGCACTTTGCCTAGGTCTGGCACAGGCGGGCGGACCGATGGCCGGCCCGCCAAGCCAAAGGGGAACTCCTGCCAATGAGCTTGGGCTCCCGCTCCGGGAGCCGCCATGCCAACGCGGATACTGATCGTGGAAGACGAATATCTCGTCGCCATGGATCTGCAAAAAACGATCGAGGCCGCCGGCTACGAAGCGCTCGGCCCCATGCCCAGCGTGTCACGGGCCCTGGTCTTCCTGGAGGGAGAAGCGCCTGACGCCTGCATTCTGGATATCGATCTGCGCGGGGAATTCAGCACGCCGGTCGCAGCGCAATTGAAGCGGCGAGGCATACCGTTCGTCGTCTCGAGTGCGCAATTGAGCGATCAACTGTCTCAACTGGACGCTTTCGATGGAATCAAGAACATCGGCAAGCCTCCCAGTGACCACGATCTCTTGAAGGCGTTAGGGGATTTGCTGGGCCGGTGAACGGATTTGCCGACCGCAGCGCAATGCCCCTGAGGAGTGAAGCCATGCAGCAGGTTCTGTTTATCCAGGGCGCGGGAAGCGCAGGGGCGCATGAGGAGGACAGGGCGCTCGCCGACAGCCTGTCGGAACATCTGGGCGGCAATTACCGGGTCCGGTATCCGCTCATGCCCAATGAGGCCGAGCCGGACTTTGTGGCCTGGAGGCAAACGATTGAGGCCGAAATGGCGGAGATAGGTGCCCCCGCATTCCTTGTCGGGCATTCGATCGGCGCATCCGTGCTGGCCAGGATCTTCTCCAGTGACAATCCGATTGCCGGCACATGCCGCGGGCTCTTCCTCGCTTCAGCGCCGTTCTGGCATGACGATGCGTTCTGGCGCTGGGATGAGTGTGCGCTGCCTCATGACGCAAGCAGCCATTTCCCTGCAGGCCTGCCCGTCCACCTCTATCATGGCGAAGACGACCCCTTCGTTCCGTTCGCGCATATGGCGCTTTATGGCGCAATGCTGCCGCAGGCTGTCCAACATCCACTGGCGGGCCGCGACCACCAGCTCAACGAGGATTTCTCCGAAATTGCCCGCGATATCGCCTGGATTGAGGCGGCCGGGCGGTCATGACGGCAGCGGAGCCGCGGGCAGGCGTCGCGGTCAGGTCGCGACCGTGAACAGGCCCGGGTAATCGACCACCAAGCCGGTTTCATCCACCGCCAGCAGCGCCTCGAAATCGGCAGACTGAAAGCGGAAATGGCTGTCGTCGAGCTTTGTATAGATCTGCTCGGTGCGCTTGAATTCCATTGTGGTGGCGTCGATCCAAGCCATGGCAAAGCGCGTGGGCTGGTCGGTCCACTGCGTGCGCCAGATGGGCAGCGAATTGGTGAGGGGCGTGGGCCAGATATCGACATCGATGCAGCCGCGCAGCCCGTCGAGGGGCTCAGCCCGGTCGTCCGACCAGCCGCCGGCACCATCGGCGAAAAGCTCGAGGCTCCTGCCGTCGGCCCGCTCGATCTTGACCGTGCGCACATGGCCGCGTTCGTCGAGCTTGAGCCGGTAGAACAACCCGAAATCGGGCCCGATAATGGCCGATCGAATTCGGGTGTCGCGGCCATTGGCGATGACGTGGCAATGCTCGATGCTGGCGGGATCAAGGCCCTGCCAGCGTATGGATCGATTGAGCATGTGGAAGGTCCCTCTCCCCAGCGCTCCGCCGAAGCGGATGTTCTGTTTAGCGCGGTTCTTTTCTCGCCAACAGAGTGCCGGAAACAAAAAAGGCGCCCCGAAGGACGCCTTTCTGTTCATTTTGAACGCTGGGGATCAGAGCGTCTTGGCGAGCGCCACGGCGGTGTCGCTCATACGGTTCGAGAAACCCCATTCATTGTCGTACCAGGACAGGATCGACACGAAATTGCCGCCCAGAACCTTGGTCTGATCCAGAGCCATGGTGGAGGAATGCGGGTCGTGGTTGAAGTCGATCGAGACGTTCGGCACTTCGGTGTAGCCAAGGATGCCCTTGAGCTCGCCATCGGCATACTTCTTGATCGCCGCGTTGATTTCCTCGGCGGTCACATCGCGGCTGGCGATGAACTTGAGGTCGACGCAGGAAACGTTCGGGGTCGGCACGCGCACCGAAACGCCATCCAGCTTGCCCTTGAGCTCGGGCAGGACGAGGCCGATGGCCTTGGCAGCGCCGGTCGAGGTCGGGATCTGCGAAAGCGCAGCCGCGCGGCCGCGATAGAGATCCTTGTGCATGGTGTCGAGCGTCGGCTGGTCGCCCGTATAGGAATGGATGGTGGTCATCATTCCCTTTTCGATGCCGAATTCCTTGTGCAGCACATAGGCGACGGGCGCCAGGCAATTGGTGGTGCACGAGGCGTTCGAGATCACCACGTCGTCCTTGGTCAGGCTCTGGTGGTTGATGCCGTAGACGATGGTCTTGTCCGCGCCTTCGCCCGGAGCCGAGATGATCACCTTCTTGGCGCCGGCCTTGAGATGTGCCGAGGCCTTTTCCTTGGAGGTGAAGATGCCGGTGCATTCGAGCGCGATGTCGACGTTCATGGCGGCGTGCGGCAGGTTTGCCGGATCGCGCTCTGCGGTCACCTTGATCGGGCCCCGGCCGACATCGATGGTGTCGCCGGAGACGGTCACCTGGTGCGGAAAGCGGCCATGGACGCTGTCGAAGCGCAGCAGGTGCGCATTGGTTTCAACCGGGCCGAGATCGTTGATGGCAACGACCTCGATATCGGTGCGGCCGGATTCGATGATGGCGCGCAGGACATTGCGGCCGATGCGGCCAAAGCCATTGATGGCGACGCGAACTGCCATATTTGACGCTCCTTGAGGGAGGATTGGGAAAAGGGAGGCGGGGCTCTCTTACAACTGTGCGGTGACGGCTTCAACAACGGCCTTAGGCGTAATGCCAAAGTGGTCATAGAGCGCGTCGATCGGACCGGAAGCGCCGAAGGAGGTCATGCCGACAAAGCGGCCCTTGTCGCCGAGCAACTTGTTCCAGCTCATCTCGATGCCAGCCTCGACGGCGACGCGCGCCCGGGCCGTGCCCAGAACTTCGGCCTTGTAGGCGTCGGACTGCTTGGCAAAGAGCTCCATGGAGGGCACCGAGACGACGCGGGCCGAAATACCCTGCTCGTTGAGCTGCTTTTGCGCTTCGACGGCGATTGCGACTTCCGAACCGGTGGCGAAGATCACGGCCTGGGCATCGGCCGGACCGACGAGCGAATAGGCACCCTTTGCCGATTTGTTCTCGGTCGAGGCCTCGGTGCGCACGGCCGGCAGGTTCTGGCGGGAGAGGGCAAGGATCGAGGGCGCCTTGGTGCTGGCAAGCGCCAGCTCCCAGCACTCGGCCGTTTCGACCGCGTCTGCGGGGCGGAAGACGAGCAGGTTGGGGATGGCGCGCATCGCGCTCAGATGCTCGACGGGCTGGTGGGTGGGGCCGTCTTCGCCCAGGCCGATGCTGTCATGGGTCATCACATAGATGACGCGCTGTTCCATCAGCGCCGAAAGGCGAATGGCCGGGCGGGCATAGTCGGTGAAGACCATGAAAGTGCCGCCATAGGGAATGAGGCCGCCATGGAGCGCAACGCCGTTCATGGCCGCGGCCATTTCATGCTCGCGAATGCCGTACATCATGTAGCGGCCGTCGCGGCTATTGGCCTGGAAGGGCAGGGTTTCGGGTGTGTTGGTCAGGTTCGAGCCGGTGAGGTCGGCCGAGCCGCCCAGGGTCTCGGGGACCACCTTGTTGATGATCTCGAGCGCCATCTGGCTGGACTTGCGGGTCGCGACCTTCGGCTTGTCGGCGACCAGCTTGTCCTTGTAGGCAGCCATGGCCGCCGAGAAATCGGCGGGCAGGGCGCCGGACATGCGGCGGGTGAACTCATCCTTCTTGTCCGACTTGTCGAGGCGGGCTTCCCATTCGCCGCGCACATTCTGGCTGCGGGTGCCGGCAGCGCGCCAGGCGTCGAGCGTGGCAGCGGGGATTTCAAAGGCGGGATAGGTGATGCCGAGTGCGGCCTTGGCACCGGCCAGTTCCTCGGCGCCGAGCGGGGAGCCGTGGACCTTCTCGGTGCCGGCCTTCTTGGGGGCACCAAAGCCGATTGTGGTCTTGGCGGCGATCAGGGTCGGCTTGTCGGTCGAGGCCTTGGCCTGGATCAGCGCCTTTTCAATGGCGTCCTGGTCGTGGCCGTCGATCTCGATCGTGTTCCAGCCGACGGCCTTAAAACGGGCGATCTGATCGGTCGAGTCCGAATTGGAAACCTTGCCGTCGATGGTGATGTCGTTATTGTCCCAGATCACGACAAGCTTGTTGAGCTTGAGGTGGCCCGCCAGCGCGATGGCCTCCTGGGAAATGCCTTCCATAAGGCACCCGTCACCAGCGAGGACATAGGTGTGGTGGTCGACAATGTCGGAGCCGAATTCGGCGGCGAGCTTGGCTTCGGCTACAGCAAAGCCGACCGAATTGCCCAGGCCCTGGCCGAGCGGGCCGGTGGTGGTTTCGATGCCCGTGGCGTGGCCGAATTCGGGGTGTCCGGCAGTCTTGCTGCCGATCTGGCGGAAGTTCTTGACCTGGTCGATGGTCATGTCCTCATAGCCCAGCAGGTAGAGCGAGGAATAGAGCAGCATCGAGCCGTGGCCGGCCGAGAGAATGAAGCGATCGCGATCGGCCCAATGGGGATTGGTGGGATCGAACTTCATGATCTTGGTGAAGAGCACCGTGGCGATATCCGCACAACCCATCGGCAGGCCCGGATGGCCGGAATTGGCCTTTTCGACCGCATCCATGGACAGCGACCGGATTGCATTGGCCAAATCGTTCTGCTGGGCTGTGTTTGTCATCGGCAAGCCGCTTTCTTTCGTTAAAGAAGGCTGGAGAAATCGTAAGGAAGGGGCCGCCAGACCTCCTCCCAAAGGCGCGGTTGAGGCATAACAGGTTCGGCCCTTGTGTCAATGTCGGCACCCGGCTTTGCCGTGTGGTTTCGCCCCAATTCCGGGGTCTTTGGCGCCCAGCCTGTTGCAAAGGCGGGGCGGCTGGGGCAGGGTCGTATCAATGCGTGTGAAGGATGGTTGCCGCCATGAGTGAGATGGATGCGGAAAACAGTCTCGTCGCAGCCACTGCCCGGTTTGATAGGGCGATGGAGCGCATGGAAAAGAGCCTGCGCGATTTGACAGGTCGGATGCAGCGTCTCAACCGCATCGAGGTCGATACACAGCGTCTCGTGCATGAGCGGGCGCGCCTCGCCACCGAACTCGACAAGACTTCGGCGCGCGCCAAGCGCCTCGACGATGGTGCCCATGAAGTATCGCGCCGGCTCGTCGTGGCCATGGAAACCGTTCGTGAAGTTCTGGCCAAGGCGGAGTAGGCGATGCCCGAGGTAAATGTCGAGATCAATGGCCGCCGCTATCGCATGGCCTGCGAGGAAGGCCAGCAGAAGCGCCTGATTGCGCTGGCCGAACGCTTCAATACCCAGGTCGAAGAGCTCAAGGGCGCCGTCGGTGAAATCGGCGATACCCGCCTCACAGTCATGGCCGGAATAGCCGTGGTCGATGAGCTGGCCGAGGCCGAAAAGCGCATCGCCCGGCTTGAAGCGGAAGTGGCCGAGCTGACCCGGGCGGGCCACGAGATCGCCGACGAACTCGAACGGACCGAGCAGAAATTCTCCGCCAAGCTCGACGACGCCAGCCGCGTCCTCGAAGCGGTCGCCTCTACGCTTGACTCGACGGCCCCGCTGCCAAGCTGAGGCAGCTCTCTAATTAACCAGTATTATCTCTCCCGGGTTCTGTGGCGTCTGATTGACTTTACAGGCGTAGAGGTGTGCCCATATCGTCAATTCCCGTAGATATCTTTGAGATGTCTTGGGGGGGTGATGGGTTCTTCAGTTCGACGAAAGTATGAAACACTGGATGCCCTTCGTGGTGTCGCGGCGATATTGGTAGTTCTGTTTCATATATCTCACGCCATTGGAGTTGTTGTGCCAAATGGGTATCTGGCTGTGGACATGTTTTTTGTTCTTAGCGGATTTGTCATCGCGCACAGCTATGATGATAGACTGTCAGGCCGTGGTGGTTGGAAAATACTGGCCCGGGCGCGCATCATTCGCTTTTGGCCCTTAGTCGTGCTCGCCGCCATAATTTGTCTTTTAAAGGCGCTGGCGTCGGAGATTGTGGACTCTGCTTCCGGCCTTCCCATCTCTATCGAAACGTCTGCTATATTTGCCTCGGTATTTCTTTTGCCGTTGCCAGTCGGTGGCGACAATTACCTGTTTCCAGCCAATGTTCCCCTTTGGACACTGGCGCTGGAGCTTTATCTCAGCGCCGCGTTCGCACTACTTTTCCCGCTTTTTGTCAGAAGGGGGCTCGCGTTGACGCTTCTTGTGAGTGGTATATGGCTGGCGGCGCTCATCGCAAATTTTGGGTCCAACGATCTCGGCGCTTCAGTCTCCACTTTCTGGGGCGGTGTGGCGCGGGCCAGTTTCGGCTTCCTGTTTGGCGTCGTGCTGTGCAGGTCCAATATTCGCCTCTCGGTGGGGCCGGTCCTGCCCGTGATGTTGCTTGTGCTTTTTCTCGCCTGGCCTGTGCCTGATGAAGTGCGCATGATCTACGACATGGCCTTCGTCTTCGTCGCGTCTCCACTCATTGTAATGCTCGGGGCGTCTTCCGAACCGCAGGGGGCACAGTTGCGGGTGGCGCATTATCTTGGCGCGATCTCCTTCAGCCTCTACATGCTTCACGGGCCGATCCAAGGAGGGATTTTCGCCGCCGGTCGTGTGCTTGGTATCAGTCCCTTAAGCCTCGCCATCGTGTCGCTGGTTGTCCTGCTCATTCTATGCCCGCTGGTGGATCGCCTGTATGACCAACCCGTGCGCAAGTTCTTGCGCCGTATACTGAACTCGGCGGAGGGGGCGCGGGCGCCCGCCGGATGATTGGGCAAGGCGTAAACTCTCTGCGAAAAACGCAATGCGCCGTTTGCAGCGGCGCACCGAAGCGCCTATATCTGTGTCGCTGCCCGGCGCGTGAGGACTTCATATTCCTGGGGCCTTAATCGATCTTGAGGGAGCTGTCCCTGACCGGGCCCGTGGGCTCGGACATACGGCGCCCACCTACGTGAGTAGGTTCCCGGGATCGCACGTCCCACGGCCAGGGTGGCCCCTATTTTTCTGGTGAGCAAAGTCGAGGGCTGGAAACCGGCATGGCGGAAGAGGCGATGGACGCGGCAAAAGCCGCATTGCGCAGAGATGCGCATGCGCGGCGAGCCGCCATTCCGCCCGATGCCCGCACTGAACATGCCGCCTTGATCGCCGGGCTGTTCTTCCAGCATATTGCCTATGGGCCCGACGATGTCATCGCCGGCTATTGGCGCATTCGGGACGAAACCGACTGCAAGCCTATCCTCATTCGCCTGATGGATAACGGCCAGAAGGTCGTCCTGCCGGTCGTTGCAGGCGAGGACGCGCCGCTCGATCTGCGCCTCTGGGAAGCGGATGCCCCGCTTTACGAAGCCGGTTTCGGAACGCTTGCGCCGTCCGATCTGGCGCCGCGCGCCGTCCCGGACCTTATTCTCGTCCCCCTCCTCGGTTTTGACGGCAAGGGCACGCGGCTTGGCTATGGCGGCGGCTATTACGACCGCACCATCGCTGCGCTCGAGAAAAAGCCGCTTCTCGTGGGACTGGCTTTCTCGGCCCAGGAATTTGACGAAATACCGCGCGAGGCGCATGACGTGCCGCTCGATGCGGTCATAACAGAAGAGGGCGTCCGGTTCTTCGGCGCGACGGAATGAGACTATTGTTTTTGGGCGATGTGGTGGGCCGGGCCGGCCGCGATGCGGTCAGCGAGCGCCTCCCGGGGCTGATCGCCCGCCACGGCTTCGACTTCGTCGTGGTCAATGGCGAAAACGCCAGCCATGGCAAGGGCCTGATCGAATCCCACTATCGCCTGCTACGTGATGCCGGTGCCGATATCGTCACCCTGGGCGACCATGCCTTCGACCAGCGCGAAACGCTGAGCTTTATCCAGCGGGAGGGTACCCTCATCCGCCCGATCAACATGGTCAATGGCACGCCGGGGCGGGGCGCCATGATGGTCGAAGGGCGCAATGGTCATCGCGTTCTGGTCATCAACGCCCTGGGCCGCGTGTTCATGCCGCCCATCGACGATCCCTTCCGTGCCGTGGAAGCGGCCATCGCCGCATGTCCCCTCGGCGAGGTCGCCGACGCCATCATTGTCGATTTTCACACCGAGGCCACGTCGGAAATCCAGGCCATGGGCTTCTTCCTCGATGGCAAGGCGACGCTGGTGGTGGGAACGCACACCCATATCCCCACCTCGGACCACCGCATTCTTCGGAACGGCACGGCGCTGATGGCCGATGCCGGCATGTGCGGCGATTTCGACAGCATTATCGGGGTCGAGGCCGACGAGCCTCTCAATCGCTTCCTCACCGGCATTCCCAATGGGCGGTTTACGCCGGCCGATGGCGAGGCGACCCTTTGCGGGGTGGCTGTCGAGACCGATCCGCGCACTGGCCTTGCCACAAAGGTCATGCCGGTCCGCATCGGCGGCACGCTGGCCCAGGCCGAGCCGAATTTCTAAGGCCGATGGCCGGGTGCATTTTTGGCTCGACATCGTTTGCGCACATTTGCAGGTTCGATATGGTCCCGCCTCGGGCCGGGGGGCGGATAATGGAGATAATGGGTAAGATCAGTCGTACGGGGGTAGTGGCGCTGGCTCTGCTGATGGTCCAGCCGGTCGTTGCGCAGCAAGACATCCTCCTTCTTCCGGTAGAGCGCGCGACGGTCAGCATCGATTCCGCTACCGGCGATACCCTGCTCCTCATCTGGCTGTCCCAGCGCGGGCGGGAGGGCTTTACCGATTTTTCCCACCAGCACATTGGCAGCCGGGTCGACGTCATGGTCGATGGCGAAGTCCTGACCTCGCCCTTCATCCAGTCGCCCATCCAGTCCGAACTGTTGATGATCTCGGGTGGCTTTAGCCAGGAAGAGGCCGAGATTCTGGCCGAAAAGCTGACCGCGGATGGCGGGGGCATCGGCGTACGCCCCTTTGCGCCCTAGCTTTTCTGCCGCGTCGTGGCCTGGGTGCTTCACAATTGGCGCGTGTTTGCATATAAGGCCCCACCTATTCCCACAGTCATAGAGTTCGGGGTGACCGATGGCCGGCCATTCACACGCCAAGAATATCATGCACCGCAAGGGCAAGTCGGACGCGATCCGGTCCAAGATCTTTTCCAAGCTCGCCCGCGAAATCACCGTGGCCGCGAAGATGGGCCAGCCCGATCCCGCGTTCAATCCGCGCCTGCGCCTTGCCATCACCAATGCGCGCGCCCAGTCCATGCCCAAGGACAATATCGAGCGCGCTGTGAAAAAGGCGTCCGGCGGCGATGCCGAGAACTATGACGAAATCCGCTATGAGGGCTATGGCCCGGGTGGTGTGGCCGTCATCGTCGAGGCGCTGACCGACAACCGCAACCGCACCGCTTCGAATGTGCGCTCCTATTTCTCCAAGAATGGCGGGGCCCTGGGCGAAACCGGTTCGGTGGGCTTCATGTTCGACCGCGTCGGCGAGATTACCTACCCGGCCGAGATCGGCTCTGAAGACAAGGTCATGGAAGCGGCCATCGAGGCCGGTGCCGACGACGTCGAGAGCGATGATGAAGGGCACTATGTCTACACCAGCTTCGAGAGCATGGCCGAAGTGGCCGGCGCGCTTGAAAAGGTGCTGGGCGAAGCCGAGTCGGTGAAGGCGATCTGGAGGCCCCAGACCTCTACCCCGATCGACGCCGACAAGGGCGCGACACTGATGAAGCTCATCAACACGCTCGAGGAAGATGATGACGTCCAGAACGTCTACGCCAATTTCGAGCTGAGCGACGAAGACGCGGCGAAACTGGCGTCCTGAGGTCCCCTGGGGCCGAAGCGAATTGACCCAACGGCCCCCGCCTCGTGCGGGGGCTTTTTTGCCCGGCCTATGCCCGCTTACGCATGTCGATGGTGGGCATCCCGGTGGTGTACTGGATATTGGCGCAGTTGCGCCCGGCTCGCTTGGCGCCATAGAGACGCTGGTCGGCGATGCGGAACAGCTCGGCAAAACTCGTTGTGTGCTCGAACACCGCACCCCCTATGCTCACGGCAAGGCGGTGATGGCGGCCGTCGGGGCAGAAGCTAGACAAATTGACCGAGCGCCGGATGCGTTCTGCCACGGCCTCGGCGGCCTTCTTGTCGACGCCCGGCAGGAACACGGCGAATTCCTCGCCGCCCATGCGCCCCACGAGGTCGCCGGCGCGCAGGACGCCGCGGATCGCCCGGGCAATGACCATCAGCGCTTCATCGCCATTGTCATGGCCAAAGAGATCGTTGATGACCTTGAAATTGTCGGCGTCGACCATGAGCAGGGCGCCGGCGCTGCGGCCTTCGCTCAACTGCATCTCAACCTTGGCCGTAAAGGCACCGCGATTGAGGCAGGCCGTCAGGCTGTCGGTGCGGGCGACCAATCCCAGTCGCCTATTGGTGATGGCCAGCCCACGCAGCCTTATTCCCAGATAGAGAAACAGGGGCACGGCCAGCCCGATGGGCAAGACGGTGGAACTGATCAAGGCGCGACGCATCGCCTCTGGCTCCAGGTCATGAAACATCAGCGCATTGAAGACGATCGAAATGACCACGCAGGCCAGGGTGCCGAACACCGTCCAGCGCGCGACGCTGGACCAGCCTTGCAGGGAGTTTACCATCTGAGGGGACAGGTACATCGAGGACACTTTCGTCGAAATTGCAGGATAGCCGGAGGCAGTCATTGCTGACCGGCTCCCCGAAGCGAGTATTGCGTCGCTGCTGGTCTGCTCGCCCTAATCGGTGTCTTTCCGATAGCCGCGTCCAATGGCGATATCGGGGCAACGATATGCCCCCGAAGCGTCCTGTGACGTCATGATGATTCTATGCCCCTGAATTCCCGAGGCGAACGGTAGGCCCGCTTCCTCAACACGGCGTTCCTTCCAGGAGAGCAATTTTATCTATCTCGCCCCCCGGCTTCATGGGTGTGTTGCCAATTTGTTCACATTGGCCTTGGTAGTCTCATTGAAGCTGCTAGAAGGAAAGCCATGAGAAAAACCGTGCGAATCATCGGCATCGATCCGGGCCTGCGCCGCTGTGGCTGGGGCATTGTCGATGCGCTGGACAACCGGCTGAGTTTCGTGGCCGCCGGCACGGTGACGCCACCGACCGACGGCTCGCTCGCCGAGCGCCTTGTGGTGCTGGCCGCCGGCATCGCCGATGTTCTATCCCTCCATCACCCCGACGAGGCGGCGGTGGAAGAGACCTTTGTCAATGCCGGGCCGCGCTCGGCCCTCATTCTCGGGCAGGCGCGCGGCGTGGTGCTGCTGACGCCGGCCCAGCACGGGCTGGAAGTGGCCGAATATGCCACCAACCTCGTCAAGAAATCGGTGGTCGGCACCGGCCACGCCGAAAAGAAGCAGGTGGAATTGATGGTGCGCACGCTCCTGCCCACTGCGAGTTTCAAGGGCGCCGACGCTGCCGATGCGCTGGCTGTCGCCATCTGCCACGCCCATCACCGGGTCTCCGCGCAAAGAACGAGGGCATTGATTTGATTGGCAAGCTCAAGGGGATGGTCGACAGCTTTGGCGACGACTGGGTCCTGATCGATTGTGGCGGCGTCTGCTATGAGGTGCATTGCTCCAGCCGCACGCTGCAAACCCTGCCCAAAGTGGGCGAAGCGGCCGTGGTCTTCATCGAGACCATCGTGCGCGAAGATCTCATCCGGCTCTACGGATTTGCGAGCCAGGCCGAAAAGGCCTGGTTCCTGCTGTTGACCAGCGTGCAGGGAGTGGGGTCCAAGGTGGCCCTGGCCATTCTGTCGACGCTCAGCGCATCGGAACTCTCCAGTGCCATTGCGTTGCAGGACAAGGCCATGATCGGACGCGCCAATGGCGTTGGCCCTAAACTGGCCGTACGCATCGTCACCGAACTCAAGGGCAAGGTCCCCGATGTGGGCGCCATTGACGCCGGAACACTTGGCCTGCAGGCGGCCCTAGGCGAGGGCATTGCCAGGTCCAATGTCGCCGATGCCGTCTCCGCGCTCACCAATCTGGGCTATTCCAGCGCGCAGGCGTCGGCAGTGCTCGCCCGGATCGTCGCCAGGGAAGGCGAGGATACGGCCACCGAAAAGCTGATCCGGCTGGGCCTGCGCGAGCTGAGCCAGTAGAGTGGGCCGCCCTATCGCTAAAATCTTCGACGTCCCGGCGTCAAAATACATTCCCGGAATGGAACTGCTCTCTTGACCACCTTGACCTCCGCCAGCGCCGGCCGCGACGATAATTTCGACGTTTCCCTGCGCCCGTCCGGCTTTGCCGATTTCGTGGGACAGGCGGATGCGCGCGCCAATCTCGAAGTGTTCATCGAGGCGGCCAAGAAGCGCGGTGCCGCGCTCGACCACGTACTCTTCGTCGGTCCGCCCGGCCTGGGCAAGACCACGCTGGCCCAGATCATCGCCAAGGAACTGGGCGTCGGCTTTCGCGCCACGTCCGGTCCGGTCATCGCCAAGGCAGGTGACCTCGCCGCGCTCCTCACCAATCTCGAAGATCGCGACGTGCTCTTCATCGACGAAATCCACCGCCTCAACCCGGCCATCGAGGAAGTCCTCTATCCGGCCATGGAGGATTTCCAGCTCGACCTCATCATCGGCGAGGGCCCGGCCGCGCGGTCCGTCCGCATCGACCTGGCAAAATTCACGCTGGTCGGCGCGACCACCCGCGCGGGCCTGCTCACCACGCCCTTGCGCGACCGCTTCGGCATCCCTGTCCGGCTCAATTTCTATACGCCCGAAGAGTTGGTCAGCATCGTGACGCGCGGCGCCCGCCTCATGGGCATGCCGCTGGCGCCTGATGGTGCTCTCGAGATTGCGCGCCGGTCGCGCGGCACGCCGCGTATCGCTGGTCGACTGCTGCGCCGGGTCATCGATTTCGCCCTGGTGGATGGGGCGGCGGAAGTGAACCGTCTCCTGGCCGACAAGGCTCTGCTGCGACTGGATGTCGACGCCCGCGGCCTCGATCAGCTCGACCGGCGCTATCTCACCACCATCGCGGATTTCTATGGCGGCGGACCTGTCGGCATCGAGACCATTGCGGCTGCCCTGTCCGAACCCCGGGATGCCATTGAGGAAATCGTCGAACCCTACCTCCTCCAGCAGGGTTTCATCCAGCGCACCTCGCGGGGTCGCATGCTGACCGGCATAGCCTTCCAGCACCTCAACCGCGCCGTGCCCCAGGGCTTTGTGGGCGTGCAGGCCACGCTGTTCGATGATGGCACTGAGCAAAGCTGAGCCCATGAGAAGGCTGGCGAAATCTGCGCTGAAGGCCGGGCTTCGCCTGGCCAATGCACAGATGTGGATCGACCCTGCCCATGTGCGTATCGCCCGCTATCGGCCTGATATTCCGGCGTGGCCCGCCGACCTTCCCCTGCGCATTGCCATGCTCAGCGATTTCCATATCGGCGAACCCTGGCTCGGCTTGCGGGCGCTGGAACAGCTGGTCAGTCGGACCAATGACCTGGCGCCCGATATCATCCTGCTGCTCGGCGATTACGAAGACGGCCCGCGCTATTCCCGCCCCGTCGCTCCCGAACTCTGGGCGGCCGCGCTGGGCCGGCTCAGAGCACCACTCGGCGTCCATGCTGTCCTCGGCAATCACGACTATGCGCCGGAAGGGAAGCGGCGCCGCCTCGCCGCCTTCGCGCCGCCGGCCCAGAAAGCGCTGGAAAGCCAAGGCATTGGCGTCTACGTCAATCGTGCAGTCCGGGTCGATTGGCGGGGCAGGCATTTCTGGTTGGCCGGCTTGGGCGACCTCGTTGCCGAGCATGAAGATGGCCGCAGACTGGCAAATCTGCCGGAGACGCTGGCCCAGATCAGTGATGACGCCCCCGTGCTCCTGATGGCGCACGAACCCGACAGTTTTGCCGAAATTGGCGACAGGGTGGCACTGACCATTTCGGGACACCATCATCGCGGGCAGATCCGTTTTTTCGGCTATGCCCCGGTTGTGCCTTCGCTCTATCGGCAGCGTTTCCTGCATGGGCACATCGTCGAGAAGGGCCGTCACCTCATTGTCGGCAGCGGGCTCGGGCATTCCGGCCTGCCGCTGCGGCTCGATGCGCCGCCGGAAATCGTCATGATCGAACTGGGAGAACCGAATGCAAGCTGACCGCCATGTGCTGAGTTTTCCCATATCGGGCCAAAGGTTCAACTACAGGGTCGCCGCTATCATCATCGTCGATGGGCATGTCCTCGTCAGCCGCGAGGACGATGACGACTACACAATGCTGCCCGGTGGCCGGGTCGAAATGGGCGAACCAAGCGCGCTCAGCCTGGCGCGGGAACTGGCCGAGGAAATTGGTCTGCCGGCCGATGTTGGCAGGATGCTGGCGACTTCGGAGAGCTTTTATCGCCGGGAAGGCGAGGATTTTCACGAGCTTGGCTTTTTCTATCAGGCCGGTTTGCCGGGGCAGGGGCCCAATGGCAATTCCCCCTGGCTGGTGCGGCAGGACGAGGGGCACGATCTCTATTTTTATTGGGTGCCGATCGAGGGCGGGGCACTCGAAGAGATGAACCTCCTGCCGCGCTGGCTCCCCCGGTTCTTTCGGAACCTGCCGGCGACCCATGCCCACATCATCCATGACGAGCGCCAGGCATGAGCCTTCACCGTTTCCCAGTTCGGATCTACTACGAAGACACCGACTTTTCGGGCAATGTCTATCATGCGGCCTATCTCAAGTTTTTCGAACGCGGCCGCACCGAATTCCTGCGCGACATCGGTATCAGCCATACGGAGCTGGCTAGGGACGGCATCGCTTTTGCTGTCCGCGCCATGGAACTGGACTTTCTTGGCGCCGCCCATATCGATGACGAATTGATCGTTTCGACCGAGGTGGCCGAATTGAGCGGCGCGAGGCTCACGCTCAACCAGACAATTCTGCGTGAGGAAAAGGTGCTGACAAAGGCCCGGGTGGTCGTTGCAGCCATCAAAACCAGCGGCGGGCCGGCGCGTCTGCCCGCGGCGCTGCGGGCCCGCCTGGCTGGCGATCCTGCATTGTGATCGCCAGCGCATCGGGTTTCTTAACCACTTGGTGACCATAATCGCGGCAAAGAGATCAACGGCCATCGTCCGGGGCAGCAAAGTTCCGGTTCGGCGGCATTTCTCTTAATTTTGACAGATTCCGCCCCCATCGCACCAGCATCGGGGTCGGGCGCTTGGGCCGGGCTGAAAGGATCACTTCATGGAAGCCATGGATGCCGTGGGGACAGTCGCTCCCCATGCGGACCTCTCCATCTGGGGACTGTTTTGGGCGGCGGACATTGTCGTCAAGACCGTGATGCTGGGGCTGTTGGCCGCCTCCATCTGGTGCTGGGCGATCATTGTCGACAAATCCATCGCCTATAGACGCTCCCAGGCGGAAATGAACCGCTTCGAGCGCATTTTCTGGTCGGGGCAGTCGCTTGAAGAACTTTACCAGCAGCAGGCGGACAAGCCTGCCGGTGGTATGGGATCGGTGTTTGTCGCGGCCATGAAAGAATGGAAGCGCAGCCACGAGCAGAACGCGGCCAGTTTTGTCGGGATGCAACAGCGCCTCGACAAGGTGCTCGACGTCGCCATCGCCCGCGAAAGCGAATTTCTCGAAAAGCGCCTGGGTTTCCTTGCCACGGTCGGTTCGGCTGGTCCGTTCATCGGTCTGTTCGGCACCGTGTGGGGCATCATGAACGCCTTCACCAACATCGCCCAGTCGTCCTCGACCAATCTGGCCGTGGTGGCCGGTCCCATCGCCGAGGCGCTGTTCGCGACGGCCATCGGCCTCGTCGCCGCTATCCCCGCAGTTATCGCCTACAACAAGCTGTCTTCGGATGCCGGAAAGATGATCGGTCGTCTCGAAGGGTTTGCCGACGAATTCTCGACCATCCTCAGCCGCCAGCTCGAAGCCCGGAACCGCTGACATGGGCATGGGTGGTTCATCGGCGGGTGGCGGAGGCGGCGGACGCCGTCGGCGTCGCCGCGGCAAGGCAGTCATGAGCGAAATCAACATCACACCCATGGTGGACGTGATGCTCGTTCTGCTGATTATCTTCATGGTCGCGGCGCCAATGATGACGGCGGGCGTGCCGGTCGACCTGCCGCGCACGGCTGCCGCTGACATGCCCAGCCAGACCCAGCCCATCACCGTGGCCGTGACCCCCGATGGGGCGCTCTACGTCGACGAGACACCCGTGGGCGAAGCCGAACTCGTCGCCACCGTCGCGGCCCTCGCGACGCCGGAAGATCGTATCTTCCTGCGGGGCGATACTACGGCCAATTACGGTACGGTGATGCGGATCATGGGCCTGCTCTCGTCTGCAGGCTATTCCAAAATCGGTCTCGTCACCGAGCGCGAACAATAAGGCGCCGGGCATGCGGACGGGTGTCGTCGTATCGGTTACAGCGCATGTGGTGCTGATCGCGCTTGGCCTGATCAGCCTGGGCTCGACCGACCCGCTCGAGGCCAGCGTTGAATCGATCTCTGTCGATCTCGTGCCGATCGAGGAATACACCAATATTCGCATGGGCCAACTCGACAGCACTGTTGTCGAGACCAATACGCCGTCTGTCGTCGAAAGCGACCAGCCGGCCGAACTGGCGCAGCCAACCGGCAATACCGAGCAGGACCAGCCGACGCCGTCTCCGGCCGATGTGCCGACGCCTGCGCCGGTGACCGAAACCGCACCCGCGCCAGAGCCCGCTCCCCAGCCGGAGCCGGAACCGGAACCGACGCCCGAGCCGGAGCCCGAGCCCACACCGGAGCCGGAGCCGACGCCCGCGCCGACACCGGTGCCCCCGGTGCCGCAGACCCGTCCGCCCACTCCGGAACCAACTCCCGAGCCTGAACCCGAGCCGACCCCAGAGCCGGAACCGACGCCTGCGCCGACGCCCGCGCCGACACCTGCACCTGCTCCCGTGCCAGAGCCGACACCGGAGCCGACGCCAGAACCCACGCCCGAGCCCCAGCCCACGGCAGAGCCCCAGACGCCGCGGGTTGCCGCGCCCACGCCCGCCCAGCGGCCGAGCAATCTGGCACGGCTGCGCGAGCAATTCGCTGCAGCGGAAGCCGAGCGCAAAAAGCGCGAGGAAGAAGAACGCCAGCGCGTGGCCGCCGCCCGTGCGCAGCAGAACCAGTCCCAGTCCCAAACGCCGGCACCGGCGCCGACCCGTCCGGGTCCGACGCAAAGCAATAGCAGCAATGCCGACGACATCGCCGCGCTCATCAACAATGCGCCCACCACCGGCGGCACGACCGGACAGGGCGGCTCGCCGACCCTTGGCGACACCACCGGAACGTCGGCGCGCCTCAGCCGTTCGGAAATCGACGGGCTCGCAGGTCGGGTTCGCAAATACTGGAACCTGCTGCCCAGCGACATCAATAGCGGCAAGACGGTTGTCCTGCGCCTCAGCCTTAATCGGGACGGCACAGTCAATGGTATTCCCGAAGTCGTTTCGGCGGATCCGTCCCCTGAAGGGGCAGCGATTGCACGGGCCGCACAGCGCGCCGTTGTCGCCGCAACCCAGGAAGGACCGTTCACTCTTTCTGCCGATGCCTATGACCAATGGCGCCAGCTCGAATTGGAACTGAGGCCCTGACCTTGAATTTGCCTGTTTGCTGGCCAGTATGGCTGGACCTCAAACGGCGCGATTGGAGACATGAACAAAGATGACTCTGCTAACCCGGCGCAATGCGCTCAAGCTTGGCCTTGCAGGCGGCGCCCTTATGGCCACTTCTTCCCTGGCGATGGCCCAGCTGCGCATCGTGGTGGAAGGCGCCAACTTCCAGCCCCTGCCGATCGCCATTCCTGATTTCGCGTCATCCGACCCCAATTTCGGGCGCGAGATTGCCGAGATCGTGCGCAACAATCTGCGCCGCTCCGGCCTCTTCCTCCCCCTCGATCCGGCCTCGCTGCCGGTGCAGGTGGGCGATGTCAATGGCACACCGGACTTCAACATCTGGCGCACCGCCAATGTCGATGCGCTGGTCATGGGCGCGGTCGAGCGCGGCGGGCAGATCTCTTCGTCGGTGCGCGTCTGGGATACGCAACAGGCGGCCCAGGTCGTGGGCAAGAGCTACAATACTGATCCCAACTCGGCGCGTCGCATCGCGCATATCGTGTCCGACGCGATCTACGAGCAATTGGCCGGTGGCACGGGCTATTTCGATACGCGCGTGATCTACGTCGCCGAAAGCGGACCCAAGGCCAACCGTACGCGGCGCCTTGCCATCATGGATCAGGATGGCGCCAATTCGCAGTATCTGACCGATGGTTCGACCATGGCGCTGACCCCGCGCTTTTCGCCAAATGGCGATATGGTCACCTATATGAATTTTGCCGAGGGCAATCCGCAGGTCTATCTGCTGCAGCTCTCGAGCGGCCGTCAGCAGCGGCTCGCCAATGTCGGCGCCATGACTTTTGCGCCGCGCTTCTCGCCTGATGGCGGCACCGTTGCCTTTTCGGTCGAGCAGGGTGGGGCCACCAATATCTATTCCGTCGGCACAGGCGGCGGCCAGCCCATGCAGCTGACCTCGGGCGCGGCGATCGACACCGGTCCCTCCTATTCGCCCGATGGCTCGCGCATCGTCTTCGAAAGCGATCGCGGCGGCTCGCCCCAGATCTACATGATGGGCGCCGGCGGCGGCAACGCCCAGCGGGTCAGCTTCGGCCAAGGCAGCTATTCGACGCCGGTCTGGTCCCCCAAGGGCGACCTCATCGCCTTTACCCGTCAGTCCGGCGGCCAGTTCCATATCGGCACCATGGCGCCAGACGGCTCGGGCGAGCGCCTGCTCTATTCGAGCTACCACGCCGAGGGCCCGACCTGGGCACCCAATGGCCGCGTGATCATGTTCTTCCAGGATCCGGGTGGCAATGACGGCCCGCGCCTGATGAGCGTCGATATCTGGGGCCGCAATCCGCTGACCATTCCCACCGAAAGCTATGCATCCGACCCGGCCTGGTCGGGGCTGCGCGGCTAAGATCTCGCAACGCATTTGAACAAAGCCCCCGGACCGCTCCGGGGGCTTTGCTTTGCTCGGGCAAATATCGAAGCGCCAATCGGGCGGCTTAACCTTAACGTGATCGACGAGACGCCCTGTTGCCCATTGGCAACGCCACAAAAAAGCCCGGATTCCCGCCACATCCGCGCCCCAATAGGCAAAGATTAACCATGCCTGACAACCCGGTCTTAAGATTAAGCGCGGTAAATGCCTTGCTTAAGATTATTGCCTTTCCAGGAGCCTTCCGTGGTCATTCCCGCACCCATCAATACCGCGTTGCGCGCTGCCGCGATGCTTCTCTTCGTCGTCGTCATCGCGGCCTGTTCGCGTAGTGCAAATGATAATGTCGGCCTGACCGGCGCCGGCAATCTCGGCCCCGGTGGCGGTGCCCCCGGCAGCCAGCAGGAATTCATCGTGACCGTGGGCGACCGCGTGTTCTTCACCACCGATTCCAGCTCGCTGACCACCGAAGCCATGGCCACGCTCGACAAGCAGGCTGCCTGGCTCAACCAGTACCAGAACTATCGTATCCTCATCGAAGGCCATGCCGACGAACGCGGCACTCGCGAATACAACATCGCGCTGGGCGCCCGACGCTCCAATGTCGTGGTCAACTATCTCGTCTCCAAGGGCGTGAACGGCCAGCGCATCACCAGCCAGTCCTTCGGCAAGGAACGCCCCGTCGCGATCTGTAACGACATTTCCTGCTGGAGCCAGAACCGCCGCGCGGTTACTGTGGTCCAGTAACAAGTTTGGCGCCCCAGAAGGGGCGCCCAATTCCAGTCCTAGAACTGGAGGCAAGGAGCGCCCGGTACCACTAAAGTGGGCCGGGCGCTTTGTTTTGACCAAAATTGGCCTTTATCGGCGGGCCAATGATACCCATCTTGGCGAGCATCCACTGGAGGATACGCTTTGAATTTCGGAATAGTCGGCAAAAAGCTGGGCGCAGGCATTTGCGCCATGGCCCTGGGCATGGGCGGTGGCTCGGCCACGGTAATGGCGCAAAGCGCCTTTCCCCCGGCCGAGCTGCAGGGCTTGGCATTCAACAATACCCAGCCGGGCCGGGTCCTCGTGGCCCAGGCCGATAGCGCCCAGCTCATGGTGCGCATCCAGCAGCTCGAGGAGCAGCTGCGCTCCCTCAACGGGCAGATCGAGGGGCTGACCTTCCAGCTCACCCAGATGCAGGAAATCATCAACCGGATGCAGGAAGACAACGAGTTTCGCTTCCAGGCACTGGAAGGCGGTGCTGGGGGAAAAACTGATGCGGCAACCCAACCGGGCAGCGTGACGCAGCCCGAGGCGTTGCCGCAGACCCCAGCGCAAACAGAAGAAGCGCCAGCGACCGTCGTGCCGTCCCAGGGCGTTCAGCCCCTGCCGGGCGAGCAGGAGTTCGACCCCACATTCGACCAGGGTCAGGGCGCTCCGGAGGACGATCTCGGCGCATCGGCCGATCCTCTAGTCGGCACAGGTCGGGGGGGCGCCGTCGATCTCGTCACCGGCCAACCGCTCAATCTCTCCTATGACCCGCGCGCGCCACAGAGCGGCAATGCCGATGCGGACGCCCAGTTCACCGCCGGATATGAGGCGCTGAGCTCGGGCGACTATGCCTTTGCGGAAGATCAGTTCAGTCAGTTCGTCGAGCTCTACCCCAATAGCCCGAGGGTGACGGACGCGGCCAATTTTCTCGGCGAAGCGCTGCTGGCCCGTGGCGCCTATGATCGGGCGGCCGAAGTGTTGCTGGAAGCCTTCGAGAAGCAGCCGGAAAATACCCGGGCGCCGGACCTGCTGCTCAAGCTCGGCATTGCCCTGGCCGGCGCCGGGGAGCGGGAAACCGCCTGCCGGACATTTGACGAAGTGAGCCGAAGGTTTGCCGCTACCCAGCCGGCTTTCACCAGCCGCCTCGCCGAGGAGAGAGCCAAGGCCGCATGTCCGCCAGCGTAACCCCCGACCTCGCCGATGCGGATACACTGACGCGCCTGTTTGCGCCCGTCGCGGGGGAGCAGGCACTGGGCCTTGCCGTTTCCGGCGGGCCCGACAGCCTTGCCCTCATGCTTTTGGCCCAACGTTGGGCGGTGGCGCAGGCCCAGCCGCCGCGCCTCTTCGTCTATAGTCTCGATCACGGCCTGAGGCCCGAAGCCGCCTCGGAAGTCGCCATGGTTCTGGCTGAGGCGGAGCGCCTGGGACTGACCGCGCGGGGACTGGTCTGGGAGGGGCCCGCGCCTGAAACCGGCGTGCTCGAGGCGGCGCGCCTCGCTCGTTACCGGATTATCGGGGAGGCCATGGCTGCGGACGGCGTCACCGTGCTGGCCACCGGGCACCATCGTGGCGACCAGGCCGAAACCATTTTGATGCGCCTCGCCCATGGCAGCGGGCTCGATGGCCTCAAGGGCATGACGGTGCTGTCGCAGGTCGAGGGGGTCAAAGTCTTTCGCCCTCTGCTCGATGTCGAGCCGCAGACGCTTGCCAAGCTGGTGGCCGATGCCGGCATGGTGCCGGCCCAGGACCCCTCGAACCATGACACCAGCTATGAGCGGGTGCGCTGGCGTCAATTGCTGCCCGCTCTCGCCGCGGAAGGTCTCGATGGCGGGGCAATTGCCCGTTTTGCGGCGCGGATGGCAGAGGCCGACCTGGCCCTGACCCAACTCACCGACGCCGCCTTTGCAGAGCTTGTCGTCTTCGACGGCTTTGGCGCGGCCAGCCTGCCGCTCGCAACCTTGACGGCGTTGAGCCCGGCCGTGGGGCGACGCGTCCTCAGCCGCGTGCTCACCATCGTCGGCGGCCGCCAGCGCCCCCGGGCCCTGGGGCAGGTGGAGCGGCTTTTCGAACAATTGACCACTGATACGCTGCCGCGTGGCGCGACGCTTCTGGGCGCGGTTATTCGCGTCAAGGGCGATGGCTTGATCGTGGCGCGCGAACCCGGCCGCGTCCTGCCGGAGGAGCGGGCGCTGTCGCCGCATTCGGCTCTTGTGTGGGACGAGCGGTTCCGCATCGCCAATCTATCCGGCGAAGCCGGACTTGTTGCAGCGGCGACGGATTTCTTTCCCCGTCACCGCCTCGAAGAAGTGCTCGGTTTCAAGGTGACGACACCGGCAGAGGCGATTCGGACCGCGCCCATTGTCCGCGATGCCAGTGGTGCCGTACTCTCGCTTGGCGGGTGGTCATTCGACGATCGCGTCACTGTCGAACTTCTTGTGGACTGATCCTGCAACCTTTGACAATGACACCGTATTAACCCCGTCGCGACAATATGACTGGACGGCAGGGCGCGGAGGCCTCAGGTCTTGCCCTTGTAACGCCCCAATGACGGACTTACATTCGCCCCATGCTGCCGCGCATTGCGCCGGCACCCCTCCGGGACAGGATTGATGAACGGAAATTTCCGCAACTTTGCCATCTGGCTGGTCATACTCTTCATGCTGATGGGCCTGTTCCAGGTCTTCCAGTCATCCACGCGGTCGATTTCCGTCGCCGAAAAAAGCTACAGCCAGTTCGTCACAGACGTGGAGGGCGGTCGCGTTTCCAGCGTGACCATCACCAATAATGTCGTGTCCGGCGTCCTCAATGACGGCAGCCGCTTTGAGACAACCTTGCCCGACGGCGCAGAGATCATCTCGCGCCTCGAGGACCGCAATGTGTCGATCACGGCGCGCGCCCCGGAATCGAGCCCGTTCTGGTCGATCCTGCTCTCGAGCTGGTTGCCCTTCATCGTCATTATCGGCGTGTGGTTCTTCTTCATCCGGCAGATGCAGGGTGGCGGCCGCGGTGGCGCGATGGGATTTGGCAAGTCGCGCGCCAAGCTCTTGACCGAAACCCAGGGCAAGGTGACGTTCGAGGACGTTGCGGGCGTGGACGAAGCCAAGCAGGATCTCGAGGAAATCGTCGAATTCCTTCGCGATCCCGGCAAGTTCCAGCGCCTCGGTGGTCGTATTCCGCGCGGTGTGCTGCTCGTCGGCCCTCCGGGTACCGGTAAGACGCTTCTGGCCCGTTCGGTGGCCGGCGAAGCCAATGTGCCGTTCTTCACAATTTCGGGTTCCGACTTCGTTGAAATGTTCGTCGGCGTGGGTGCCTCGCGCGTCCGCGACATGTTCGAACAGGCCAAGAAGAACGCGCCCTGTATCATCTTCATCGACGAAATCGACGCCGTCGGTCGCCAGCGTGGCGCCGGTCTTGGCGGCGGTAACGACGAACGCGAACAGACCCT
This sequence comes from Devosia sp. FJ2-5-3, assembly GCF_029201545.1. Lineage (NCBI taxonomy): Bacteria > Pseudomonadati > Pseudomonadota > Alphaproteobacteria > Hyphomicrobiales > Devosiaceae > Devosia > Devosia sp. FJ2-5-3. The sequence continues at coordinate 752,834 of NZ_CP104007.1, forward strand.
CAACCAGCTCCTCGTCGAGATGGACGGCTTTGAGGCCAATGAAGGCATCATCCTGATCGCCGCGACCAACCGTCCGGACGTGCTCGATCCTGCACTGCTGCGTCCCGGTCGCTTCGACCGCCAGGTCGTCGTGCCGAACCCGGACGTTGCCGGTCGCGAAAAAGTGCTCAAGGTGCATGTGCGCAAGGTGCCACTGGCTCCTGACGTCGATCTCAAGGTTCTGGCGCGCGGCACACCGGGTTTCTCCGGCGCCGATCTGATGAACCTCGTCAACGAGGCGGCCCTGATGGCGGCGCGCAGGAACAAGCGCTTCGTTACCCATCAGGAATTCGAAGACGCCAAGGACAAGATCATGATGGGCGCCGAGCGCCGCACCATGGCCATGACCGATGACGAGAAGAAGCTGACCGCCTACCACGAAGCCGGTCACGCCATCATCGCGCTCAAGGTTGCGGGTATCGATCCGATCCACAAGGCCACCATCATTCCGCGCGGGCGTGCCTTGGGCATGGTGATGACCCTGCCGGAGACGGACAGTTATTCTTTCAGCCGCGAAAAGGCCCTTGCCCGCCTGACCATGCTGTTTGGCGGCCGCGAGGCCGAGATCATCAAGTTTGGTCCGGCAAAGGTCACTTCGGGTGCTTCGGGCGACATCCAGATGGCTACCAGCCTCGCCCGCTCGATGGTGATGGAATGGGGCATGAGCGAAAAGCTCGGCCGCGTCCGCTACAAGTCCAATGACCAGGAGGTTTTCCTCGGTCACTCGGTTACCCAGTCCCAGCACATGTCTGACGACACGGCGCGGATCATCGACCAGGAAGTGCGCAAATTGATCGAGGATGGCGAAGCTTCGGCCCGCGAAATCCTGACCACCTACCACGACCAGTGGGAGGCGATTGCCCAGGCCCTGCTCGAATTCGAGACCCTTACCGGCGACGAATTGCGCGCCCTGATGGATGGCAAGCAGCCGACGCGCCCGGACGACGGTCCGGCAGCACCGAAGGCTTCGGGCGTGCCGACGGCCGGTAAGGTGGACAAGAAGCGTCCCGATGCGCCGCCGGAGCCGGGGTTGGAACCCCAGCCGGAAAGCTAAGAATTAAGGGTCACTCTCGAGTGGCCCTTTTTCGTAGCGCGCCGCTGCGCTATGTCGAATGAACTGATAAGAGCGGCATAGATCAGCTTTCGGAGAACGCATCTCATGGCCAGGAAATATTTCGGTACCGACGGCATTCGGGGCCTTGCCAATGGCGAGAAGCTGACCCCGGAGCTGGCCATGAAAGTCGGCATGGCCGCGGGAACCAAGTTCGTGCGTGGCGATCACCGCAACCGGGTGGTTATCGGCAAGGATACGCGACGCTCCGGCTATATGCTGGAGAGCGCGCTGGCGGCCGGATTTACCGCCGTCGGCATGGACGTCTATTTCCTCGGGCCCATGCCGACGCCCGCCGTCGCCATGCTCACCCGCTCGCTCCGCGCCGATCTTGGCGTGATGATTTCGGCCTCGCACAATCCCTATGATGATAACGGGATAAAGTTCTTCCGGCCGGACGGTTACAAGCTCAGCGACGAGCTCGAGGGCGAGATCGAGCGGCTGATGGAAAGCGACACCTCCAAGCTCCTTGCCCATGGCATGAATATCGGCCGTGCCTATCGCGACGACGAAGCCCGCACGCGCTATGTGGAATATGCCAAGCGCACCCTGCCGCGAAATATCGATCTCACCGGCCTGCGCATCGTGCTCGATTGCGCCAATGGTGCAGCCTACAAGGTCGCTCCGATGACCTTGTGGGAGTTGGGTGCCGAGGTGATCGCCATCGGTGACGAACCGAACGGCTACAATATCAATTACAAGGTCGGCTCAACTGCCCCTGAGGCCGTCTCGGCTAAGGTCAAGGAGGTGCGCGCCGATCTCGGCATCGCACTCGATGGCGACGCCGACCGGGTCATCATCATCGACGAGAAGGGCAATGTCGTCGATGGCGACCAGTTCATGGCCGTCATCGCCCATAGCTGGCTCGAACGCGAAATGCTGCTGGGCGGCGGCATCGTCGCCACCATCATGAGCAATCTGGGGCTGGAACGCTATCTCGGTGGCCTGGGCCTGACGCTCGAACGCACCCAGGTCGGTGACCGTTATGTGCTCGAAGCCATGCGGTCCAAGGGTTTCAATGTCGGCGGCGAACAGTCCGGCCACATCATCCTCTCCGATTTTACCACCACCGGCGACGGGCTTGTCGCCGCACTGCAATTGCTGGCGGTGCTGCAGCAGCAGAACCGGCCGGTCTCGGAAATCTGCACCCGCTTCGAAAAGGTCCCGCAATTGCTGCGGAGCGTCCGCTTCAAGGCCGGCAAGCCGCTTGAGGACAAGCGGGTCAAGCAGGCCATCGCCGATGCCGAGGCGTCGCTTGGCAGCGGGGGGCGGCTCGTCGTTCGCCCGTCCGGCACCGAGCCTGTGATCCGGGTCATGGGCGAAGCCGACGATGCCGATCTCGTGCAGACCGCTGTGGGCCAGGTCGAGGCCGCCATACGCGCAATTGGCTAATTGACCATTTTCAATTGTGTCCGGGTGCGCCCGGACACAGTTAATCTTTAGGGTTAAGCGCGCTTTAATAAAGTTGGTCGATAGTCGCTCGAAATTGACTGCTCTTGTGGCAACTAGAGGACTGAACCCATGCGCAAGCTCTCCGCTGCGTTCCTGGCGGCTGGCGCCGTCCTAGCAGCCGTCCCGGCACTTGCCGCGGACATGCCTTTCTATCCACCCGTGATTGACGTTCCCGATGTCGACTACGGCGTTTCGGGCTCGTTTTACCTTCGTGGTAGCGCGGCGGGCAACGCACTCTGGAGCAAGGAAGCCTACGCCTGGGATTGCTTCGCGTGTGGTCCGGTCCAGATTGCCGTTCCGGTGACGGCTTGGGGCTATGGCTACAGCGTCGGTGCGGGCTTCGGCTATGAAACCGGTACGGGCCTGCGCTTCGACGCGACCGTCGACCTGGTCAACAATTCCGGCCTCACGGCCACGCATCCGGCCAGCGCGGGCTGGCGCGCCGGGGATTACAAGACCACCCTTCGCTCCACCATTGCGCTCGCCAACGCCTATTACGATTTCTCCTTTGGCGGCAATTACGGCTATGGCGCCGCAGGCGGTGCCTTTGGTTATGTCGGTGCCGGTATCGGCGCTGCGTTCAACGATATCTCCGTCCAGGGTCCGGTTGGCGGCCCGACGGTGCCCTCGGGCCAGAACACCTCGCTGGCCGCTGCCGGCATGGTCGGCGTGGGCTACGATTTCGGCACCGTGGTGGCCGATCTGGGCTATCGCGGCGTCTACATCAACAAGATCAGCAACAGCGCTGCCATTCTGGATACGGCCTGGACCGAGAACAACTGGCTGCATGAAGTCCGCGGCACAGTGCGCTATCGCTTCAACTGATCGGTTTCCAACCTCTTTCGTAAAAGGCGCGGCCCCCGGGTCGCGCCTTTTTCTTGGTGGCGGCCCATGGACATCAGTGTGCTGCGATGCTTGTTTCCCCCAACAGGAGGAAACGCATGAAGATTTTGGTGATCGGTGCGGCCGGCATGATCGGGCGCAAACTGGTGGGTGCGTTGGTCCGGCGCGGCCATGTCGGCCAGCAGGACATCGATGGGATGACGCTGGTCGACATCGTGACACCCGAAGCCCCTGCCGGTTTTCCATCGGCCAGGACCATTGCAGCCGATCTCTCCGCTCCCGGCACCGCCGAGACGCTGCTCGCCGACCGGCCAGATGTCATCTTTCACCTCGCAGCCATTGTCTCGGGCGAAGCAGAGGCGGATTTCGACAAGGGTTACCGGATCAATCTCGATGGCACGCGCTTCCTGCTCGAGGCGATACGGCAGGCAGGGCAGGGGGGAGCCTATCGCCCGCGCCTCGTTTTCACCTCGTCCATAGCTGTCTTCGGTGAACCTCTGCCGGCCGAAATTCCAGACGAGCAGGCGCTGACCCCGCTCACCAGCTATGGCACGCAGAAGGCCATTGGCGAGCTGCTGCTCGCAGACTATTCCCGCCGCGGCTTCGTCGACGGCATCGGCATCCGCCTGCCCACCATCGCCATTCGACCCGGCAAGCCCAACAAGGCCGCGTCGGGCTTTTTTTCAGGCATCATCCGCGAGCCTTTGGCGGGTATGGAGGCCGTCCTCCCCGTGTCGGAGGATGTGCGGCACTGGTTTGCCAGTCCGCGTGCCGCGGTCAATTTCCTGCTGCATGCCGCCGAGATGGACAGTGCGCCGCTTGGCCAGCGCCGCAGCCTGACCATGCCCGGGCTCGCGGCCACTGTGGGCGAGGAGATTGCGGCTCTGCGGCGCGTCGCGGGCGAGCAAGCTGTTGCGCTGATCCGTCACGAGCCCGATGCGGTCATCGCAGGCATCGTCGCCGGCTGGCCACAGGCTTTTTCGGCCAAACGGGCGCTGGCCCTCGGCTTTGCCGCCGAGAAGAGCTTCGACGAGATCATTCGCGCCCATATCGAGGACGAGATGGGCGGAAGGCTCGGCTAGAGTTCCCCGGCGCCCGGTTCGACCAGGCCGATCGGCTCGGCCGGCGCTGGCGCCGGCTCGCTCTCGCGTACCCGCGTCACCCAACCGGCCCCGGTCCAGTCGCGCACATCGATGATGATTTCGTCCGGCGTTACATGGACGAGATTGTAGGAATTCGCCTCGCCCCGCAGCCGTGTCGAAATCGTCGAGGAGGCCTGGGCGACGAGGATCGGTGCGACAGCCGATTTGCGCAGGCCCACGGGTTCGCCGGCGGTAATCGTGTCGGGTGCCTCGTGCTTGCGCACATAGGAGAGGTGGAAATGGCCCGATAGCACCAGGCGCACGCCAAGGCGCGCGAAAGTGGCCAGCGCCTCGTCCGCCCGTTTCACGCGTTTTGTCTTCTGCATCATCGGCTCGGTGGGGAAGAGAACCGGATGATGGGCCACGATCACGCGCACTGCATCGGGGGAGGCCTGGGCGAAGCGTTCCTCAAGGTCCTCGAGCTGGCTGCGGGAAATGGTGCCGTGGCCCCAATTCCATTCCAGCCGGGCGCGACGGGACGTGCGCATGCCCAGGAACGCCACGCCGTTCATCTCGAGAAAGGGCTCGGTATCCCTCGCGATATATCGACGGTAGAGGCCATAGGGGTTGAAGAACCGCCGGAAAATATTGATAGCCGGCACGTCGTGATTGCCCGGCACGGCAAATACCGGGGCGCTTAGCGTGTCGAGAAAGGCGCGGGCCTGCTCGAACTCAGCCTTGGTGCCGACTTGAGTGAAGTCGCCGCTGATGACGATGAGGTCGGGAGTGAGACTTTCAATGTCAGCGGCAAGGGTCTCGGCGGCTGCAGGATCATGATGGCCGAAATGCAGATCAGAGAGGTGTACGAACTTCATAGCGCCACCTTGTCCGGATCCGCCGCAGGGGTATCGGGAAGCACGGATGCCGGGGCTATGACGCAGAGCGCGGCGGGCAGGACCTCGAAGGTCATGGGCGTCTCAAGTTTTTCCACTTCACCGTCAAACATCACATTCATTGCTTTCTTATGGGTCGTCAGGGTCACCTGCCGCGTCTTGAGGATGGTCAGCTCGGAATCGTTCTGCCAGGTCCCCATGATCATGCCTCCCCAGAGGCGGAAAAAATCGCGAATATTGAGGTGACTCAGAAGGTAGACGTAGAGGCTGCCCTCATCGAGGCGCTGCCGCGAGAAAATCCGGCCCACGCCCTGCTCATAGGCATTGCTGGCGACGGCAAGCGCCTGAACGCGCTCGATCCGGACGTTTCCATCGCCGAGATCCATGGCAACTGCGAAACGTCGTGTCCGGGCCAGGCGCCTCAGGATAAAGAGGAAGAAGCCCCATTTGGCACGGAAATCGGTACGTCCCCTGATGTGCTCGCGCCCCGCCGCCAGTTCTGGGACAACGCCGACGACGACCTTGTGCAGAAATATTCGTCCGTCGACGCGTCCCACATCGATCGTGCGGCAATTCTGGCTCGCCAGCACATCGATTGCCAGGTCGAGCTCGAGGGGGATGTTGAGATCCTTGGCGAGGGCATTGACCGTGCCCAGGGGCAGGATGCCGAGCTTCTTGTCGGACCCGAGAATGGAATTGGCGAGAGCTGTGATCGTGCCATCCCCTCCCGCCGCCACCACGATGGGCGCCGCGCTGGTGGCGGCCCGGATCAGCCTTTCCGACATCGGACGGTCCGTGTTTTCGTCGATCTCGGCGATGAGGCCCCGCTCGGCCAGCTTTGCAGCAAGGTCCGCCCCGGAGATGGACAAGGCGTTGGCCGTGCCGGCCTTGGCATTGAGCAGGATATGGCAGTGGGTCTGTTGCACGCAAGCAATCCTGTCTGGAGGACACTTCAGTCTAACGATCCGTCCGCCAGATGGTTCAGGCCGGTCATGCGGAGTGCTCTCAGCGGCAACATCCGTATATCCCCCGAGATGCTCCGTAGCTTTGCGGGCGGCGTGGGCAAGCGGGATCAAAGGGCGGCTGCGCCAGGATGCTCCTGACGAAACCGCTTTCCAGTTCAGGTGCCGAATGACCGCTTATGTCCGAGTTGCGGAGACGCAGATCCCGCCGGGCCAGATGGCCCTCTTGCTCTTTACTGCGCGTGACGAGCTGTGCGCAGGTATTATCGAGCACTGCCCCGATGGCACGCTGGAGCGACGCGTGCCGAACGATCCTTCTCCGCACGACCTGGTTCTCGTCATCTGCCGCCTCATGGCGCAGTTGCCGGATGATGCAGATGTTTATGTCGTGATAGAACCTGGCGCCTATTGGCCAGAAATGTTTCCCGATATGAAGATGTTTGAGGAAGTATAGAGTTGAATACAATTTTATCTGATATTATTGGTTGAATAACCATCTGTTTCAAAAGGCCAATATATACGCGTATACCACAATTACGATGCATCGAGAAAAGCGGGACGATCTCCAGGACGGCAATAGTAATTGTTCCAGGAGGTAGTCATCATGAAAAAGATAAAATTTGCTCTTGTGCTAATGTGCTCCGTATTCTTGTCGCCCAATGTGGCCCAGGCTGAAGGGCTTCTCGGGGGCGTACTTGGCGGGGATGGCGGCGGTGGTCTGCTTGGCGGCCTCACCGGCGGCTCGGAAGGCGGGCTTCTCGGGGATGGCGGGCTGGTCACTCTGGGAAGCGGCAGCGCCGGTTCTTCGGGCCTCGTCAATCTCGGCCTGCTGGGTGGCGACGGAAATCTGCTGGACGTCAATATTGGTGGCGCCAGCTCCCTGGTCGACGCAAATGTGTCGCTGGGCGGCAGCAAGGGCCTGCTCGATGTGAGTGCGGGCGTTGGGGGACTGCTTGACGCCAATGTCAATGTCGGCGGCAAGAACGGCTTGATCGATGTCGGCCTGGGCCTCGGCGGCGGCAGCACAGGTGGCGGTGGCGGCACAGGTGGCGGCGGCGGTGGTGGATCCGGCGGCGGCAATGGCGGCGGTGGCGGTTCTGGCGGTGGCGGCGGCTCGGGTGGCGGCTCCGGCGGCGGCAATGGCGGTACCTGGCTTTCCTCGGGTGGCTCGTCCAGCCCAAGCTTCACTGCCGGCCAATCCTGCACCGGGGTCAATCCCAACCAGCTGATCGGGCTTTTCCAGTCGACGCGTCTCAGGGGCTGGAACCGGGCAACCAACATCCAGCTCGTCCCGATCCGGGTCTGCTCGGATCTGCGTCGCCAAGTCTCGAGCTGGCTGGCCGGCAACAGTGAGTATCACCGCATGATCGGCGCGGTCTCTTCGGATGCGCTCATCAATGCCGCCCTCAGCCGGGGCAATTATCAGCCCGGCCAGGTGCTGGGGGTTCAGGCCAGCGGCACGACGCTCACAGTCTACGTGTTCTGACCTGCCCCGGTCAGGCCGTGGCGGACCGGTCACCACCCTGGTGGCCGGTCTGCTTTTGCGTGAGGTCAGACTCGGTCGAAATTGCTGGGCAGGATGATCATGTCGCGGATGGTCACGCTCCGGCGCCGCGTGAGCATGAAGAGAATGGCTTCGGCGACATCTTCCGGCTCGATCAGCCCACCCGCTTCCCGCGCCTTGCGCAGATTTTCCTCCGGCCAGTCGGCGAGCAGGGCGGAGACGACCGGGCCAGGCGAAATCTGTGCCACCCGAACGCCATGGGGGATCATCTGTCGGCGCATGCCCTGCACGAAACTGGTGATCGCCCATTTCGAGCCGGAGTAGACCGGTTCCCAATAGGTGGGGAAGTGCCCGGCCACCGAGCAGGTGACAAGGATGTCTCCCGTCCTGCGCGCGATCATGTGGGGCACAACGGCATGAACGTTCTTCATCACCGCGTTGACATTGAGATTGAGCATGCGGTCGATGGCTTCGGGCGTGGTCTCGGTGAGATCTCCGCCGATATAGACGCCTGCGTTGCAATGCAGGATGTCGATATGGCTGACCTTGTCGAGAATTTCCGGCACCATGGCATTGCAGCTTTGGAGATCGAGGAGGTCGGTGACCTGGGCAATGGCCCTCTCGCCGAGCTCCGCCGTCAGGGCCGCAAGCGCGGTCTCGTTGCGATCCACGAGCACCACCATGGCCCCTTCCGCAAGCAGGGCCTTCGTCGTTGCCAATCCAATCCCCGACGCAGCGCCGGTAACAACCGCGATCTTATCGTGCACGGACAACACACTCCTCCATCTGCATTCGACATGGGCCTAGGCGGGGTCGACACGCATGGTAATACTCAAAGGCCGATCACAATGCGGTTGAATCTTGCAATTCGCAATTACCAAGGGCCGCTCGTTAACCGCCGATTAACACTCTTCATCGACCTTTGGGGAGACCGCAAAGGCTCTAAACCTTTGTTAATATGCGAGCGCAAAGGGCAGTTTTGTCTGTGATATCAGTTCACACGCCACGAAGCGGGCGGTGGGCCCTAAAGGTGCTGGGGACGCTGGCGCTTGCAAGCCTGCTCGGCGCCTGCGCCACCACCAGCGATGCGCCCGTCAGTGAAGCACGCATCATCACGCCAGCCGATGCCCTCATCATCCCGCCCCCCGGCGGTCCGGGGATCGTGACTGTTGCCTCGACCACTTTTCCCAACGCCGTCCGGCAGGACATCTCCCTGGCCACCAATGCGCGGACCCCGGGCGAGAACAAGATCAGCATTGTGCGCTTCACTGCAAAAGGTGGCGATGGCAGCGATGCGCGCCTGCGCGACATACCGTTTACCCAGGTCAATTTGACCGAGGAGGCCCTTGCGGCCTGGCCCGGCACGGGCATGGCGGTTTCGCCATACTATGTGCAGAACGCCTATGGACCCTTCGGCTATGCCATCGGCAAGCCGGCAACAGGGGATACCTGCATCTATGCTTGGCAGCGCATCAGTCCCACGCTAAAGCCTTCGGGTGCCGTGGATCGTGGCACCATCAATATCCGTCTGCAGCTTTGCCGCCGGGGCGCCAGCGAACAAAGCCTGCTCGAGATCATGTACAAGCTCCGGCTCAATGCCGCGGTGTTCCCGCCAAATGCGGCGCCCGCCGCAATCGGGCGCATCGGTATTCCAGTGCGTCCCATCGGGGCCGCAGGGTTCAGCGAGGTCATTCCCTCGGCCCCGGCGGCAGCCCCGCAGCCGCGCAGAACGCAAACCGTTGTCACCACGGCAACAACACCGGTCACGGTAGCGCCGCCGCCGGCAGGTGCGCCGATCGTGCCCTCGCCGACCGGCACGGCGACCGGGACAGGACCGGTTGTCCCCAGACCGCCCTCGGGCAATGTCACTATTCCTTCGCCGCCTTCCTCCGGCGACTAGGCCGCCACGGGAGCGAATATGTCGAAAGCGCTGACGATCCTCATCTGGCTGGCTATGTCCCTTGCCATGCTGGTCATCATCACCATTCCGGTGAGCCTGCAGGTGCACCTGGTCATGGCGGTGCTGTTCATCCTGGCCATGGCGGGGATCAAGTTGCTGCGGCTTGACGGCAATTGGCGCCTGCTGCTGTTGACGTTCGGCACGGTCATCGTGCTGCGCTATGCGTTCTGGCGCACGACGAGCACCATTCCCCCGATCGAGCAATGGGCCGACTTCATCCCGGGGCTGATCCTCTACCTTGCCGAGATGTACTGCATTCTCATGCTGTTCCTCAGCCTGTTCGTGGTTATCCGGCCCATTCCCCCGCGTCCCTCGGTCCGATTGCGCCCGGACGATCCGGTGCCCTTCGTGGATGTCTTCATCCCGACCTATAACGAGGATTATGACCTTTTGGCCGGCACGCTCGCCGCAGCCAAGGCAATCGACTATCCGGTGGACCGGTTCAAGGTCTGGCTGCTCGACGACGGCGCCACCGAGGCCAAGCGCAACAGCTCGGACGCAGAGGCCGCCGTCGTTGCCCAAGAGCGGTATGACCAATTGCGCCAGCTCTGCGACGAGTTGGGGTGCCACTATCTGACGCGTGCGCGCAACGAGCATGCCAAGGCCGGCAATCTCAACAATGGCCTGGCCCATTCCTCCGGCGAGTTCGTCGCCGTGTTTGACGCCGACCATGCGCCGGCCCGCGATTTCCTTCAGGAAACCGTTCCCTATTTCGCCAGGGACCATCGCCTCTTCCTCGTGCAGACCCCGCACTTCTTCCTCAATCCCGATCCGCTCGAGCGCAATCTGCGCACTTTCGAAGTCATGCCTTCGGAAAACGAGATGTTCTACGGCATCATCCAGCGCGGGCTCGATCGCTGGAATGCGGCGTTCTTCTGCGGCTCTGCGGCCCTGCTGCGCCGCGAGGCGCTCGAAGTGACCAATGGCTTTGCGGGTCGCAGCATCACCGAGGATTGCGAGACCGCGCTCGAGCTGCACAGCCGGGGCTGGAACTCGATCTATGTCGACCGCCCGCTGGTGGCGGGACTTCAGCCGGCGACATTTGCAAGCTTTATCGGCCAGCGCAGCCGATGGGCACAGGGCATGATGCAGATCATGCTGTTCAGTTTTCCGCTGTTCAAGCCGGGCCTGCGCGCCGCACAGCGCCTCGCCTATCTCTCTTCGACGATGTTCTGGCTGTTTCCACTGCCGCGCATCATCTTTCTCTTTGCGCCGCTGTTCTATCTCTTCTTCGATCTGCAGATCTTTACCGCTTCGGGCGGTGAGTTCGCGGCCTATACGCTGACCTATTTCGTCGTGAACCTGGTCATGCAGAACTCGCTCTTTGGGCGCTGGCGCTGGCCGTGGATCTCGGAACTCTACGAATATATCCAGTCGGTACACCTGCTCGGCGCCATTCTCTCGGTGCTGCGCAACCCGTCCAAGCCCACGTTCAATGTGACGGCAAAGGACGAGAGCGTCGACATTTCACGCCTCTCGGAGCTGGCGCGGCCCTTCTACATCATCTTCCTGCTGCTCGTGCTCACTGTCGGCATGACGATCTTCAAGGTCTTCAACGAGCCCTACCAGGCCGAAATCACCATGGTGGTGGGCGGATGGAACATCTTCAACCTGATCCTTGCCGGCTGCGCCCTGGGCGTGGTTTCCGAGCGGCGCGAAGTGCGGTCCAGCCGCCGGGTCAATGTCGAGCGCCGTTGCGAAGTGCGCGGCGCTGACGGCAATTGGGCCAAGGGTGTCATCGTCAACGTTTCGAGTGGTGGCTTGGCCATGCGCCTGCCGGGAGGCCCCCTGGGGCTTGCCCGCGGCGCCTCCACGCTGATCCGCTTCACCCCGCAATCCGACACGGGGGGCAATGAAATGCCTGTTGCCGTGCGTTCCACGGGGTCGGAGGACAAGGGTGCGGTGCTCGGCTGTCGCTTCACACCCCAGCGCGGGCAGGACTATCGCCTCATTGCCGACCTTCTCTACGCCAACTCGGCCACATGGCTGCAGCGCCAACAATCTCGCCAGGTCAATATCGGCATTCTGCGCGGTACTGTCCGCTTCCTTGGCGTCGCGCTCTACCAGACGGGAAGAGGCCTCGGATATCTCCTGCGCTTTGGCTCGAAGAGGAGCGGCGCCCATGATTGATCGCGTTTGGCTTGCCGGTCTGCTGATGTCCGTGGCGATGGTGCCGGCCATGGCACAGCCTGCTCCGTTCGACATGACGCCCGAGAGTGATCTGGTCGAGCCGGCTCCGACCCCTTCCGTGCCCTTGCCTGTCGAGACAATCCCCGAGCCTGCTCCAGCTGGGCATTCGCGTTTTCTCCTGCCGACGCCCAGCGTGCGCCTCGCCGGGGAAGAGAGCCGACACGCGATCGTCTTCTACCTGACCGAGGCGGAGGCCCAGAGTCAGGCGCGCCTGCAGCTGAGCTATCTCAACGCGGTTGTTGTGGCGCCGGAATATTCCAGCCTCAATTTTTCGATCAATCAGACGAGCGTTTCCCGCACCCCGATCGCTGCCGCCTCGGCACCGGGCGCTGTGAGCGTCGACATCCCTGCCGGCCTCTTGCGAGCCGGCGCCAATATCATCGAAATCCACGCCTCCCAGCGACACCGGACCGACTGCACTATTCAATCCACCTATGAATTGTGGACGGATCTCGCGGCCGAGGGGCTGCAGCTCACCTTCCAGGACCCCGATGCCGGGCGGATAACCCAGCTTGCCGATGTCTCGGCGGTCGGCGTCGGCGCAGACGGGCAGACGCGATTGCGCCTTTTCGCGCCGGGCCTCAATGATCCGCAGACGATGAGTGCCGCGCTGCGCCTCGTCCAACAGGTGGCCATTGCCCTGCGCGTCGCCGACCCGCGCATTGAAGTCGTGGACGCACTTTCCTCCGCAGCGGAGCCCGGCGTCCTCGACGTCGTCATCGGCACCGCGGCATCATTGCCTGAAGAATTGGCCGAGATGCGCGGGGCGGCCGGCTCCGGGCCGCTGGCCACCATGGCCGTGCTCGATGGCGGCATGCCCACACTTGTGTTGTCGGGACCCGATTGGAGCAATATTGCGCGCACCGGCGCCGAAGTCCTCGCCGCCGCACCAGCCTCGCGGCCGCGTGTCGATCTGGGCTATGGCGCGCCCCTGCTCGAAGGCGGTGCACAGGTCGAACTCTCTTCGGTGGGCGCAGGCACGGTGGAGTTCAACGGGAGACGCTTCACCACGCGCTTCCAATTCGAACTGCCGCCCGATTTCTACGCCTATCGCTACGGCAATGCCGAGCTTGTCCTCGACGCGGCCTATTCGTCCGATGTGCAGCCAGGCAGCGAGATCGACATCTACACCAATGGTCAGATCGCCTCGGCAACGCCATTGCTGCAGACCGATGGCGGTTTGCTGCGCAATACGATTATCCGCGTGCCGATGACCAATCTGCGGCCGGGGCGAAACGAGGTCGATATTGCCGTCAATCTCAACACCCGTTCGGACGCCTCCTGCGTGGCCGGCTGGACCGGACAAGCGCCGACGCGCTTTGTCTTTTCGGGTAGCTCGGAACTGCGCCTGCCCGACTATGCCCGCGCCGCAGCGCTGCCGGATCTGCGCCTGCTAACCGGTGCGGCCTGGCCCTATGCCCTGGAACAGGATGTGCCCATCGTCGTCGGGCAGGACAGGGAATCCGAGATTGCCGCGCTCACTCTGGCGGCCCGGATTGCCACGGCTTCTGGTCTGGTTACGCCACTTTCGGTCGTGGCCGAAACGCAATTGCCCCCGGATCGCAACGGCTTCGTCGTCAAGCCGGCCTCTGCGCTGGCGCCTGATATCCTGTCGCGCGCCGGGCTCACCGATGGACGCTTCGGCTCGACAGGGCGCGACTCCACAGTGCTCGACCAGTTTGCCTCCGGCTCGGTTGCCAACCCGCTGCCGGGCCCGGTCGCGTGGTTTCTTGATCGCGTCGGGCTGCAATTGGGAGATTTGCGCATAGTACCCGAACGGGACCAGGCCATTTCCATTGCCACTTCCGTGGCACTGTCGCAGGCGCGCCAGCCTGAGGGCGGGCTCTGGACGGTCCTGACCGCGCCCGATGGCGGGCGCCTGGTTTCCGGGGTGAACCAGTTGATCGAAACCCGGCATTGGCGCGAGATCAATGGCCGCGTCAGCACGATCGCTCCCACCGACCAGACCATTACGGCCACATCGGCCGCCAATCCGGTGCTCAATGTCACCTCTTTCTCGCCCGCCAATCTCCGGCTCGTGGCCGCCAATTGGTTTTCCGCCAATATCTTGATGTTCACCGCACTGATCGCGGCGGCGTGCGTTCTGCTGATGACAGCAACCTCTCTCATGCTCAAACAGCTTGGACGCCGGCAATGAATTGTAATGTTCTGGGAGTGGCACTTGCGGCAACGCTCATGATCCCACCCGTTCCCGTTTCCGCTTCCACCATCCTCCCGCAAGAATGGGAGAGCTATCGCACCGCCTATATCAGCGAGACGGGGCGGGTGGTGGACTATGCCAATAACAGCATCAGCCACAGCGAAGGGCAGGGCTATGGGCTCATCCTTTCCGTACTGGCCGATGACCGCGCGACGTTTGAGCGCGTCTGGGACTTTACCCGCACCGAATTGATGGTGCGGCATGACGGCCTTGCTGCCTGGCGCTGGGAGCCCGAGGCCGACCCGAAGATCACCGATCCCAACAACGCCACCGATGGGGACATATTGATCGCCTATGGCCTGGTCCTGGCTGGAGCGGCCTGGGACCAGCCCGCCTATACCGACATCGCCGCAGGCATGGTCCGGACCATCGGACACAATCTGCTCGTCGCAGTCGATGAACTGCCGGTCATCCTGCCGGGTGCGGTGGGATTTGTCAGCCCGGAAACCGGCGCAGTGGTGCTCAACCCATCCTATTGGGTGTTCGAGACCATCCCAATCTTTGCCGAGATCGATCCGACCATCAATTGGAATGCGGTCACCGAAAGCGGGCTTGACCTGCTGGAGCGCGCCGCTGGAACGAAGACCGGCCTACCTGCGGACTGGGTCGTCCTCGAAGGGGACGGCATCGTCCCGGCCGAGAATTTTCCACCAGAGTTCGGATATAACGGCATTCGGGTGCCGCTTTATCTGATGCGGGCGGGCCTCGACCCAGCCTATCTCCAGCCTTTCCGCGCCAATGCCGATGAAACGGGCCTGCGCAAGGTCGATGTGGTGACCGGAGAGCTGCTCGAGCCGATCTCCGAGCCGGGCTATCGGCTGATCCAGGCCGCCATGGAATGCACGCTCTCCGATAAACCGATTCCGCCCGAACTGGCCCAGATGCAGGCAACCAGCTATTATGCAGCGACCCTGCAATTGCTGGCGCTCGATCACCTGCGTCGAAATCGGCCTGATTGCCTCGAGAAAGGCCCCTGGTAATGCGGCTGAGTACCTATATCGCCGGGCTAAGCCTGTTGGGCAGCACCATGCTGCCCGCTTACGCCCAGGATGCCGCCATGCCGGCGCCGGCCCTTGCCGTCATGGCCCAGGATGCCCAGCTCGCTCAGCCGGTTCTGGGCGTGCGCCCCTTCATGGTGGCCCTGCCGCTCGCGCTGGGCAGCAATGGCCTTGCCGCTGAAGAGCCGGTCGTGCGTGGACAGCCTTCGGGCGCGGTCAAATCGCTGCTCGCCCAGGTCAGCGCCAATCCTCCCCCGTCGCAAAGCCCCGGCGCCGTCGATGAGACGGCCCTGCGCTATTTTGCGCAAAAGGGCGATGAAGTTCGGGTCCAGCGTGAAATCGAGCGCCTGCGCGCCCTGCATCCGGGTTGGGAGCCACCGTCAAATTTGCTGTCGCAGGACTATGTTCCCGATCCGGATATCGTGTCGATCTGGGATATGTTCAGCGCCGGCGATTTCGCCGGCGCCCGCGCCGCCATTGCCGCCAAGCAGGCAGCGGACCCGAGCTTCGTGCCCTCGACTGATCTTCTGCAGAGCCTTGCCAATGGCGAGGCTACCATGCGCCTGCGCAATGCCTCCGATGCCGGCGACAACCAGACGGTTATCACCATTGCCGCCAACAGCCCGCAATTGCTGGTCTGCGCCTCGGTCGACAATCTCTGGCGGCTGGCCGAGGCCTTTGCGGAAACGGGTAGCCTTTCCCGCTCAGTCGACGCCTATGCCTATGTCCTTTCCAACTGCACCGATACCGGGGAACGCTTCGCCACCATGCAGAAGGCGATGGAGCAACTGCCCCGCGCCGAGCTTGAGCCGCTCCTCCAGATGGAGCGCACCGACGAGGCGGGACTGGGCGAGTTCGCGGGGCTCCGGCTCGATCTGGCCCGTCGCGCCGTATCGGCGTCGCTCGATGGCGGACCGGCGCCCGGACCGGCCGATCTGGCGCTGCTCGAGCAATCGGCCACTGTCGAGAAGAACGGCGATGATCTCCAGCTTCTCGCCTATTTCGAACTCGGCCGGGATCGCCCCAATGAAGCCCGCAGGCTGTTCCAGACGGCCCATGATGCCGCCCCTACCGCAGCAACCGCCGAAGGGCTGGCCGTAACGCTGCTTCAGCTCCAGGATGGGGAAAAGGCCGAGGCCGTGCTGGCCTCCTACCGGGACGAGAGCGAAGAGCTGACCGCGCTCTATCTTCAGGCGGCTGCCGCGCTCCTCGCCACCGAACCGCGGAAGAACATCGGCGAGACAGTGCTCGGACGCATCGTCGACACGACGATGTCGGCACGCGATGCCAATACGGCCCAGGAGCTGGGCTGGTATTCCTATGCCTTCGGGCAGCCGCAGACCGCGGTGGAGTGGTTTACCGTTGCCCTTCGGTTCAAGTCCGATCTGGAGCCGGCCGCCTATGGCATGATGGTCGCTGCCAACGCGCTGGGCGATGCTGCGACGGTCGAGTCGATCCGCAGCCAGTGGGCCGGGCGTTCCGCCCGCATCACGGATTTCGGCAAGACGTCAGCGACCACTGTGGCTCCCGCCACGGCGCCCATCCCCGCTGCGGCCGCGCAGCGGCCCTCTGCCCCAGTGCAGGCGGCGCGCCCGGTCAATCAGGTGGCAAGCGAACTCAGCGTCCAGCAGGCTCCCCAGCGAGCCTCCGGCAGCCGTAGCTGCCAGGACTATGTGCCGGCGGCGAGTCTGTCCGCGTCGACCGCCCTCAGCCATGCCTGGTGCCTGATGGATCTCAATCGTCCTGCCCAGGCGGTGGATCATTTCGCCCGTGCGCTGCAATCGGGCTCGGAGCGGGTGCGCTCGGACGCGGCTTACGGCCAGTCGCTGGCCTATATTAGGCTCGGCCTGCCGCATGAGGCCGCCGTCGCTGCCGCCGCAGCGCCGGTGACCAATCAGCGGGCGCTCGAGCTCGAGGTTGCCATCCTCACCCAGCAGGCCACCAGCGCCTATGGCATTGGCGACTATGCCAAGGCGCTCGCCATCCTCGATGCCCGCTCCAATTATGCCGCCGAGCGCAATGACCTTCTGACCCTGCGCGCCTGGAGCTATTATCATCTCCGCCGCTATCGCGAAGCCCAGCGCATCTTTTCGGCCGTTGCTGCCACCGGCTATGGCGAGGCCCTTGCCGGGCTAGACGCCGCGACCTCCGCGCTCGCCCGCTCGCTCGCCCAATAATGCCGCCGCAGGGTTGAACCTGCCGGCCCGTTCTGGCAAACCTCATCCCACTCGACATGGACCCGGTGCAATTCCGGGTGGCTCTTCCGGCCGCCGATCCGCCGGACAATCCAGACATCGCCGTGCCAATCCATATAGGCGCCGCGCAGATATTGCTGGACCCTCCCGATGATTCTTGTGTCTACCCTCCGCCGTGACTGGTTTTCCAATGTGCGCGGCGATCTCCTGTCTGGCCTGGTCGTCGCCCTGGCGCTGATCCCCGAGGCGATCGGTTTTTCGTTGATTGCTGGCGTCGATCCCAGGGTCGGGCTCTATGCCTCGGTGATCATCGCTATCGTCATCTCCTTTTCAGGCGGACGTCCGGCGATGATCTCGGCCGCAACGGCCGCCACGGCGGTGCTGATGGGCTCGCTGGTGCGTGAGCACGGCCTCGACTATCTTCTCGCTGCCACCATTCTGGCCGGCATCATCCAGGTCGGCATGGGGCTGGCGCGGGTCGGATATGTCATGCGCTTTGTATCGCGCTCGGTGATCACCGGCTTCGTCAATGCGCTGGCCATCCTCATCTTCATGGCGCAATTGCCCGAGCTGACCGGCGTCACCTGGCAGAGCTATGTGATGATCGCGGCGGGCCTTGCCATCCTCTATCTCTTCCCCCGCATAACGAAGTCCATTCCGTCGCCGCTGGTGTGCATCTTTATCCTTACCGCCATCGCGCTGACCTTCGGGATCGATACACGCTCCGTGGCCGATCTCGGCACGCTGCCGGACGCGCTGCCCACATTGGTCCTGCCCAATGTGCCCCTGACGCTCGAAACCTTCTGGATCATCCTGCCCTATTCCATCGCCGTGGCGGCGGTGGGCCTGCTCGAAAGCCTGCTTACCGCCTCCATCGTCGACCAGATGACCGAAACGACCAGCGACAAGAACCGGGAGAGTATCGGCCAGGGCATCGCCAATTTCGTCTCCGGCCTCTTTGGCGGCATGGCCGGCTGCGCCATGATCGGCCAGTCGACGATCAATGTGAAACTGGGCGGGCGCACGCGCCTCTCAACCTTTGCAGCCGGGGCGATCCTGCTCTTCTTGCTCGTCGTGCTGGGTGAGTGGGTGGGGCTCATCCCCATGCCGGCGCTCGTGGCGATCATGATCATGGTCTCCATCGGTACCTTCAACTGGGGGTCTCTGCGCGACCTCGCCTCCCATCCGCGCCGCTCCAGCGTCGTCATGCTGGCGACCGTCGCTACCGTTCTGGCCACCCACAATCTGGCGCTGGGTGTTGGCGTCGGCGTGCTGCTCTCGGGCATTTTCTTTGCCTGGAAGGTCGCCCAGATTTTCAGGGTCTTCTCCGCGCTTTCCGATGATGGCACCCTGCGCATCTACCGGGTCGAAGGCCAGCTCTTCTTCGCCACGGCCGAGGATTTTCTCGCCGCCATGGATTTTGTCGAGGCGCTCGAGCACGTGCGTCTCGACCTCAGCGCCGCCCATCTCTGGGATCTGACCGGCGTCAATGCCATCGACACCGCCGTGCTCAAATTCCGCCGGGCCGGCGCCGAGGTCGAGATCATCGGCCTCAATCAAGCCAGTGCCACCATCATGGACAAATTCGCCGTGCACGACCAACCCGGCGCAATCGAGCGCATGTTGGGCCACTGATCCCCTGACCGCTCGGCCCGTCCCGGGCCGAGCGCACGCCGCCTAATCCGTCAGCAGAAACACCGAGTGCACAACATCTGAACAATCGCTTGCAGGCGACCGGTTTTGGCGCTCTTATGGTGCCGAGAAGCCGGAGGTTTGTGTGCCGCCTTTCGACGAAATGCTTACCGCCGATGGTCAGGTCAGGTCGCCCTATGCGCCGGTAAAAACCTGGCTCGACCAACAAACGCCTGCGGCCCTGGAGAAAAAGGCCCGCGACGCCGAGGGCGTTTTTCGAAGGACCGGGATCACCTTCGCCGTCTATGGCGAGGAGGAAGCGGCCGAGCGGCTGATCCCCTTCGATCTCGTGCCTCGCATTATCACCGGCCGCGAATGGCGCTATCTCTCCCAAGGGATCGAACAGCGCGTCATGGCCATCAACGCTTTCCTCGACGATATCTATCATCGCCAGGAAATCATCCGTGCCGGGCGCATTCCCAAGGAACTCATCGCCCACAACGCCGCATTCCTGCTTGAGATGATCGGGTTTCGCCCGCCGCGAAACGTCTATACCCACATCATCGGCGTCGATCTGGTGCGCACCTCCGAAAACCAGTTTTACGTCCTCGAGGACAATGCGCGCACGCCCTCGGGCGTCTCCTACATGCTCGAAAACCGCGAGACCATGCTGCAGCTCTTCCCCGAGCTGTTCCAGCAGGTAAAGGTCCAGCAGGTCGAAAACTATCCTCAATTGTTGCGCCAGTCGCTGGCCGCGGTCGCGCCGCCCGATCGGCTGAATGAAAAGCCGACCATCGCGGTGCTGACGCCGGGGATCCACAACTCCGCCTATTTCGAGCATGCCTTCCTCGCCGACCAGATGGGCGTCGAACTGGTCGAGGGCAGCGATCTGCGGATTGCCGATGGGCGCATTGCCATGCGCACCACCGAGGGGTTCCGACCCATCGACGTGCTCTATCGTCGCGTCGACGACGCCTATCTCGACCCGCTGACGTTTCGACCGGATTCAACGTTGGGTGTCGCGGGCATCATGGATGTCTATCGGGCCGGGCGCATTACCATCGCCAATGCCCCGGGCACCGGCATCGCCGATGACAAGGCGATCTATTCCTACATGCCCGAAATCATCGAGTTCTACACCGGGCGCCGCGCCATCCTCGAAAACGTGCCGACCTATCGCTGCACCGAGCCGGACAGCCTCAAATATGTGCTCGAGCATCTCGATGAACTGGTGGTCAAGGAAGTCCACGGTTCGGGCGGCTATGGCATGCTGGTAGGGCCTGCCGCCTCGCGCCAGGAACTGGCCGATTTTGCCGACAAGCTGAAAGCGCGGCCTGGGAACTACATCGCCCAGCCGACGCTGGCCCTGTCCACCTCACCCATATTGACCGAGGCGGGGCTTGCCCCACGGCACGTTGATCTCAGGCCGTTCGTGCTCGTGTCCGACCGTATTCGCATCGCGCCGGGCGGGCTCACCCGCGTGGCGCTGACCGAGGGATCGCTCGTGGTCAATTCGAGCCAGGGCGGCGGCACCAAGGACACTTGGGTTCTCGACGATTAGGGCAGGGGAGGAACGCACACATGCTCTTGGGGCGCACCGCCAATGGCCTGTTCTGGATGCATCGCTATATCGAGCGGGCCGAAAACATGGCGCGCATCGTCGATGCCGGCCTGCGCATGGCCCTCACGCGCACGTCCAATGCGTCGGAGGAATGGTCCTCTGTGGTCCTCTCCGCCGGCGCCATGCACGGCTATCAAGGCAAATATGATCAGTATTCGGCCGGCAATGTCGCCGACTTCCTGCTGCGTGATCCCGACAATCCCTCCAGCGTCATTGCCTCCATCGAAGCCGCGCGCTTCAATGCCCGCATGGTTCGCACCGCGCTGACCCGCGATGCCTGGGAGGCCGTGAACGAAGCCTGGATGGCGCTCAAGACTGCGCTCGACTGCCCCTTGCAGGAAAGCGAGCTGCCGCGCCTCCTCGACGCCATCAAGCGCGAAACCTCGCTCATTCGCGGCGCCTTCCATGGCACCATGCTGCGCAACGAGATCTTCAATTTCGCGCGCATCGGCACCTTTATCGAACGGGCGGACAACACTTCGCGCATTCTCGACGTTAAATATTACGTCCTCCTGCCGGCCATGTCCTATGTCGGCGGCACAATGGACAATTATCAGTGGGAGTCGATCCTGCGCTCCGTCTCCGCCCATCGCTCCTATCGCTGGGTCTATGACAGCCAGTACAATCCTACCCACATCGCCGACTATCTCATGCTCAACGGGCGCATGCCGCGCTCGCTGCACTTCTGCTATCGCAATATCGTCGAAAATCTCGATTTTCTGGCCGAGGACTATGGCCTGCGCCATGGCTGTCACGAACAGGCTTCCCGCACGCTGGCGAGCATTCGCGGCAAGCAGATCGAGGATGTGTTCGACCATGGCCTGCACGAATTCCTGACCGACTTTATCTCCCAGAACAACAGGCTGGGTGCTTCCATCGCCCATGCCTACAACTTCGATTGATCGCCCGTGCTGCTATCCATCAGTCACACATCGACCTATCGCTATGACGCCCCGGTGGCCTATGCCGTGCAGCGCCTGCGGCTCTGGCCCACCAGTTCAACCGTTCAGACCGTGCATGATTGGCGGCTCGACGTGGCCGGGGCGCAGTCCGAGCTCAGCTATAATGACGCGTTCGGCAATCGCACCGAACTCCTGCGCTCGACGCCACAGACCGCCGAAATCATCATTCACGCCGTGGGGCAGGTGGAAACCCGCGATACCGCCGGTGTCTCCGGGCCCGGGAGCGGGGTGCCACCGCTTTGGACCTATCACCGCCAGACGGGCCTGACCGAGCCGGGCGAAGCCATCAGGCAATTGGCCGCGCCACTTTCCGGCATCGCCAACCGGCTCGATCTCCTCCACAGGCTGTCCGGCGATATCACGGCCCGCGTCGCCTATATTCCCGACACGACCGACGTGGCCACACCGGCCGAAGCGGCGCTCGCCAGCGGCAGCGGCGTCTGCCAGGATCATGCCCATATCTTCCTCTCCGCGGCGCGCCTGCTCGGCGTTCCGGCGCGCTATGTCTCGGGCTATCTCCTCATCGAGGGGCGCACCGAACAGACCGCAACCCATGCTTGGGCCGAGGCCTATGTGGACGATCTGGGCTGGGTCGGGTTCGATATTGCCAATGGCGTCGCGCCCGACGAAAAATACGTGCGGATCGCGTGCGGTCTCGACTATGGCCAGGCCGCGCCGATCACCGGATTGCGGAGTGGATCGTCTACCGAGTCGCTTGCCGTTGCCCTTAATGTGGAGCAGTAATCCCTGCTCTTTGCTGCCTATCTGGAATTTGCCATGACGTATTGCGTTGGATTGAGGACTGCCGGCGGGCTTATCTTCATGTCCGATACCCGCACCAATGCGGGCCTCGACAATATTTCCACCTTCCCCAAGATGCGGACGTGGGAAGTGCCGGGCGAGCGCGTCATCGTGCTGCTCTCCGCTGGTAATCTGGCGACGACGCAGGCCGTCATAAGCCTCCTCGACGAACGCTCCAAGGCCGTTGCCGAGCGCCATTCCTCGCTGCTCGACACGCCGTCCATGTTCCAGACGGCCCGCCTCATCGGCGATGTGGTCAAGGAAGTGATCGCCCAGGCCGCGCCGGCCGGGCAGACCGCCGATGCCTTCGGGGCGAGTTTCATTCTCGGTGGCCAGATCAAGGGTGGCGAGCCGCGTCTGTTCTATATCTATCCCGAGGGCAATTTCATCGAGTGCTCGGCGGATACGCCCTTCTTCCAGATCGGCGAGCACAAATATGGCAAGCCCATCCTGATCCGCGCCTACGACCCCGAGATGAGCATGGCGGACGCGGTAAAACTGCTCCTCGTCTCGTTCGATTCCACGCTCAAATCCAATCTCTCGGTCGGCCTGCCGCTCGACATGCAGATCTATGCGGCCAACAGCCTTCACCTTGGCGCCCGACGCCGCTTCGAGCGCGACGATCCCTATTATCTCGCCGTATCCGACGGTTGGTCCAACGCGCTGAAGTCCGCCTTCACCAGCCTTCCCTCGCTGGAAGACTGAGCGCCGCCTTGGCGAAACGGCCGGCGCGATGCTACAGCCGGCTCAGTTTCGACCGAATAGAGGACATCAGGCGATGATTGCCCCAGGCGCATCCTTCAAGGACAATCTGCAACAGCTTCCGACCATCGATGGCGTCAAGCGGATCGATCTGATCGACGGCGCCGGCACTGTCGTCGCCAGCATCGAAAACCAGCCCGGCAAGCAGGGCTCGTTCGCTGTGTACCAGTATCTGCGCCAGGAATTCGGGACGCTGGACGCTGCAGCCGCCGACCATGGCCTCGCCCTCTTCGCCGAACACACTGCCGACGCACAGAGCCGTCCGGGCGCCCACCCCAATATCGACCGCCTGCTCGCCATCGCATCGGGTGGTCCGGCGCTCGACATGGTGGTGGTCCGCGCCGACTGAACGCAAGACGCCTCCATCCTCTATTCGAGATGGGCGGCGTCGCCGCTTCTCGGTGCACAGAGGCTAGAGCGGCGGGGCAGGCAAACAAAAACCCTGCCAAAGCGGCAGGGCAAGGCTCTCACCGACGAGTCGATCATTTCTTGCCGACGAGCAGCGCCTCGAGCCGCGCAATCCTTGCCGTCAGTTCGACCACATTGTCCTCTTTGGGCTGCTCAGCCTCGCTGGGCACGTCCGGAAGGGGCTGGGACGGCGTCGGCGAGGAAATCTCGAACAGCGCATAATAAGTGATCGGATCGTAATAGCGCATCAGCGTCTTCACGAAATCGTGCAGGGGAATGTCGAGGGCCTCGGCAAATGCCAGATATTGTGCCGGAGGAAGCCGCCCCCGGCCGCCTTCGAGCTGGGAAATAAAGGTGTAATATTCGAAGCCCACCGCCTTGGCCAATTCGCGCTGGCTCATCCCCGCCCGCTCTCTAAGAGCACGCAGCCAGCGGCCAGCCTGTTGCCGCAGCATTTGAATTTCGGCCGTGCTCTGCCCGAACTGTGGGTGTGTATACATCCCGGTGCTCCCTGGGGCGGATTATGCGCCGTTATGTGGCTACGTAACGTCCAAAACCATAACCCTTCTCTATGTTAAGACTATCCCTTTGATTATCTTTGCAAAATAGCTACATCTGATGAGTGAAATTGCGTACGGTATAGTAAACACTAAACCGAATAGGCTAGTGACGATTACTAATCCTCGCGCCTAGGAATGCACAGACCGAAGAAACAGGTCACTCAATTCGAGAGGTGCATTCCAATGGCAACAATTCAAGGCGTATATGTCGCCCTGTTCGGCCGTCCTGCTGACCCAACAGGCCTGGCCTACTTTAACAGCGTGACCAATAACGGCGCCGATCTTACTCAAATCGGTGATCTGGCCTCCACTCAGGAATATCAGGATCGCTTCGCCGGACAGACGCCGGCACAGATCGTGAATTCCATCTATCAGTCGCTGTTCAATCGAAATGCCGAAGTCGCCGGCCTGACATTCTTCGTCAATGGCCTGTTGACCGGTGAGTTCTCGATCAACGACATCGCAATTCGCATCCTGGATGGCGCCCAGGGCACAGACCGGACGGTGGTCGACACCAAGGTCGCCGCTGCCAATCTTTATACAGACGCTCTCGATACGACCGAGGAAATCATTGCCTATTCGGGCAATGCTGCTGCAGCCGCTGGTCGTGCCTTCCTTCAGCCGGTGAGCACCACTGTTCCAGATCAGGCCGCCGTTGACGCCGCCGTGGCAGAAATGGTTGGCCCGGGAGGCGTACCGGGTGACACTTTCACGCTGACCACCGGTGTGGACACGCTGCTCGGCACGCTCAATAACGATACCTTCCAGGCCATTCTGGACGGCGGCGCGACCGACACCATCAACACGTTTGACAGTATCGACGGCAATGCCGGCAACGATACGCTGCTGATCGTTGGTGCTGGCGCGGTCGACGTGCCTGCAAACGTTACCTTCAAGAACGTCGAAGTCGTCAATATCGGCACCACCGCTGCGCTCACTAACCTGAATTCGGCCTCCTTCCAGGGCATTCAGCAACTCTGGCAGATCGGCGTCGCAGGCGCCGTTACCGTGGGTGATGGCGTTACCGCCGGCTTCCGCAATGTCGCGGTGACTGCGGCAGAAGTCGTGACCGCCGATGACGGCGTTGCATCAGCGAGCGTGGCCCTCGATAATGTCACGGCTGCTTCCACCGTAGCCTTCGCCGAGACCACTGCTGGCGATCTGACCTCTGTCAAGGTCTCGGGAAGCGTCGACGGCACGGGCGATTTGACCATCGATACAGCCGGTCTCACCACGGCGGTCGACACCGTCACTATCGCATTGACGACCAATGGCATCATTACGCTCAATGTCGGACTGGCAGCGACCATTACCGTCGATGCTTCTGACTCCTCGGGCAATCTCACCCTTGATGCATCCCTGATCACCGCCCTTGAAACCTTTAATGGCGGCTCAGGCAATGACACGCTGACGGCAGACAGCGCCGTCCTCACGGCGGCGGCTATAACCATCGACGCCGGTGCCGGCGTTGATACCATCACCTATGCGATCGATCACAGTGTGGCCGGCAACACGTCGTCCCTGACGGGTGGTGTTGGTGGCGATACCTTCATCCTCTCCGGAGCGGCGAACGGCAATTTGTCTGCCGCAACCAATACCGGTGATCTCGAAGACAACCTAATCACCATCACCGACTTCGAAGGTGCTGAAGACGTCCTGGACATCTCGGGTGTGGTTGCCCTTGGCGGTGGCGTGCGGACGACGCAGAATGTCGTCAACATTGCCCTGACGGCCGCCGATCCGGCAAACCTCTTTGAGGCTGCGGATGCAGTGGCCGGTGCCCTGGTTGCGGCAGGTGACTACGCCTTCTTCGCTTTCGAAGGCAACACCTATCTCTACGCAGACGCGAACTTCGACGGCGCACTTTCCATCGACGACGCACTGATCCAGCTGACCGGCGTGGCGGTTGCGGACCTTACCGCCGCAAACCTGATCGTCTGATCGCGCCTAATGTCAAAAATCCCCCCGGCTGCGGCTGGGGGGATTTCCTTTTGGACATAACGCAGTGCCGTCCAATCAAACGTACCAGATTCCATCCGCCATACCAGGCGCGGTGGTTGCCTTGTTCTCCGCGCTGTCCGCGAAAAACAGCAGCATGTCCTGTCGCGAATACTGGCCGCTTTCGAGCTGGCCCACCCAGAAATCAAATCCGGCCTGATC
Organism: Devosia sp. FJ2-5-3; assembly: GCF_029201545.1. Classification (NCBI taxonomy): domain Bacteria; kingdom Pseudomonadati; phylum Pseudomonadota; class Alphaproteobacteria; order Hyphomicrobiales; family Devosiaceae; genus Devosia; species Devosia sp. FJ2-5-3. Next base: position 779,190 of record NZ_CP104007.1, read on the forward strand.
CTTCTCGCGGCCAAGCGCATTGGTATAGAGCAGGCCCACGAAGGCGCTGTTGCTGACCGTCGCTTCTGTTCCGTAGAGCGCAGCAAACTCCGCCGATCCCATGAAGCCGGCAGCAACTGCCTTGAGATCGGCAATGCGGTCATCCTGGTGGCGGATCCAGAAGCCGAGACCGGCATCATCAGGATCGCGGTTGAACGCGGCCTTGTAGAGCCGCACCATCTGGCCCGGCGCCCCGTCGATATCAAAGGCCAGGATGCCGTCATTGAATTGCAGGCGCTCGATATTGGGTGCCTTGTAGCTGTAGCTGGCCCCTTCAACCGTCACGATCTTGGTGACCGGGTCGTATTTTGCGGTAATTTCGGCAAAGACCTTTTGAATGCGGGCGATGTCGATGTCGCCGATCGATACCACCACCGGATTGCCCGTGCTGCCGCCACCACCCGCCCCGCCCAGTTCGGGAATGTCACTCAGCAGCGTCGATGGGGGATATTTGGCGAGCAGCGCGTCGACCGAAGAGATGAATTCCGCCTTGCCCATCTCGAAGAGCTGCGGATTGGCATTCAGCTCGGCGCGGGCCAGTTTCAGATTGGCCTCAAGCTCGGGCGTCCATTGGTTAAAACTGCGCAGCAATTCTTCGATCTTGTTGAAGAGCGCGTCGAAGCTGGTGATGGTCAGGCCACCGACCATGGATTTGGACAGATCGATAAATCCCTTCAGATCGCCGATCGTCATGGTTTGTGTTGCCAAGATTGTGGTCTCCCTCTGGTTCCTAGCGTTCCGGACCGCAATCTGCACGCCTTGGGCCGGATCGGGCCTGAGGATACAGGCGTCGGCATCCGGGCATGACCCTCTAACAGGGGTAGTGGCTGCGCTTTATCGATGGGCGGCGACATGCCCCAGAGGCTTGCCATTGTGTTGCCGCCCAACTCCGATCAATGTCCCGACATGACCGAGCAGACCCTTTCCCTGATTCCCGATTTCGACCTTTCGGCGCGCAATACTTTGGCCCTTAAAGCCCGCTCACGCTTCGGCCTTGTGCTGGATGCGCCCGACCAGGTCCCGGCTGCCTTTGCCCTGGCGGAAAAGCGCGGCCTCGGCCTGCGCATTCTCGGCGGCGGCAGCAATGTCGTGCTTTCGCCCGAGTTCGAGGGGATCACGGCTCTTGTCGCGATCAAGGGTCGCTCCATCCGCGAAGAAACCGACGAACACGTTCTGGTCGAGGCGGCGGCAGGGGAAAACTGGAACGATCTTGTCGCCTACACGGTCAAGGCCGGGTTCGGCGGCATCGAGAACCTCGCCCTCATCCCAGGCACGGTCGGCGCGGCCCCGGTGCAGAATATCGGCGCTTATGGCGCCGAAATCGCCGATGTCTTTGAGAGCCTTACCGCCTATGACAGCGCGACCGGGGAAGTCGTCGAATTTTCGCGACAGGATTGCGGCTTTGCCTATCGCGACAGCGTCTTCAAGCAGCAGGCCGGGCGCTTCGTCGTGCTATCGCTGCGCCTGCGCCTGCCCAAGCCATGGCAGCCCAATCTGGGTTTTGCCGGACTTTCCGAGCTGGCCGGACGAGACGACCTCACCCCTGGCCTGGTGATGGACCGGGTCATCGCCCTGCGCCAGTCCAAGCTGCCCGATTGGCGCGTCACGCCAAATGCAGGCTCCTTTTTCCAGAACCCTGTCGTTGCGCCATCGCAGGTGGAGCCGATCCTTGCCGAATTCCCCAATGCGCCGAAATATCCGCAAGCCGATGGAAAGCTGAAACTCTCCGCGGGCTGGCTGATCGAGCAGGCTGGCCTGAAAGGATTTACCCTGGGCCCGGCCGGCATTTCCGAACGCCATGCCCTCGTGGTGGTCAACCATGGCGGTGCAAGCGCCGACGATATTTCCGCACTCGCCAGCCACATCAAGGCGACGATCAGGGCCCGGTTCGGCGTCGAACTCCATCAGGAGCCGGTGCTGCTTTAGCCCGGCTGCTCGTCAGGATCAGTGGCGCAGGCCGGGCGCTTCCTGCCCAGTCGACTGCACATATTCGCTGTAGCCGCCGCCATAGACATGCACCCCGTCCGGGGTCAGCTCCAGCACGCGGTTGGAGAGGGCGGCGAGGAAATGGCGGTCGTGCGAAACGAACAGCATGGTGCCCGCATAGTCCTTGAGCGCCTCGATCAGCATTTCCTTGGTGGCGATGTCGAGATGGTTGGTGGGCTCGTCGAGCACGAGGAAGTTCGGCGGATCGAACAACAGGATGGCCATCACCAGCCGGGCCTTCTCGCCGCCCGAGAGCACCCGGCATTTCTTTTCGATATCGTCGCCTGAAAAGCCGAAGCATCCGGCGAGGGCGCGCAGCGGAGCCTGTCCGGCCTGCGGGAAATTGTCTTCCAGCGTCTGGAAAATGGTGCGGTCGCCATCGAGCACGTCCATGGCGTGCTGGGCGAAATAGCCCATCTTGACGCTCGGCCCGATATTGACCGTCCCCGTGTCGGGGTCGGCCCCTCCGGCGATCAGCTTGAGCAGAGTGGATTTGCCCGCCCCGTTGACGCCCATGATGCACCAGCGCTCGCGGCGGCGCACATGGAAGTCGAGCCCTTCATAGATGGTCTTGTTGCCATAGCGCTTGTGCACGTTCTTGAGGATGGCCACGTCCTCGCCCGAGCGTGGGGCAGGGCGGAATTCGAAGACCACGGTCTGGCGGGTCTTGGGCATTTCGACCTTGTCGATCTTGTCGAGCTTTTTCACCCGGCTCTGCACCTGAGCGGCATGGCTGGCGCGCGCCTTGAAGCGCTCGATAAAGGCGATTTCCTTGGCCAGCATGGCCTGCTGACGTTCGAACTGGGCCTGCTGGTTCTTGTCGGAGAGCGCCCGCTGCTGCTGGTAAAATTCGTAGTCGCCCGAATAGGCGGTGAGCGTGCCGGCATCGATCTCGATGATCTTGTTGACGATCCGGTCCATGAAGGCGCGATCGTGCGAAGTCATCAACAGCGCGCCCTCATAGCTTCTGAGAAAATCCTCGAGCCAGATCAGGCTTTCGATATCGAGATGGTTGCTCGGTTCGTCGAGCAGCAGGGCGTCCGGGCGCTTGAGAAGGATTTTGGCTAGCGCCACCCTCATCTTCCAGCCGCCTGACAGGGCGCCGACATCGCCGTCCATCATTTCCTGGGAAAAGCCCAGTCCATCGAGCACTTCGCGGGCCCGGGCGTCGAGGGCATAGCCATCCAGCTCCTGGAACTGGGCCTGCACATCGCCATAGCGTTCGATGATGGCGTCCATCTCGTCGGCCTTGTCAGGATCGGCCATGGCCGCTTCCAGCTCGGCCATTTCGGCGGTCAGCGCGGCGATGGGGCCGACGCCTTCCATCACTTCCACAACGGCAGGGCGTCCCGACATTTCGCCCACATCCTGGTCGAAATAGCCGATGGTGACGCCGCGATCGACGGAGACCTGGCCCTCATCGGGCAGTTCCTCGCCGGCGATCATGCGGAACAGCGTCGACTTGCCCGCGCCATTGGGCCCGACCAGCCCCACCTTCTCGCCCTTTTGCAGCGCAGCGGACGCGTCGATGAAGACGATCTGCTTGCCGTTCTGCTTGGCGATGTTTTCAAGGCGGATCATGGGCACAAATACTTTCGGACACGGGACGCGCCCCTAAAGCATTCCTGGCCCCAAGGCGCAAGAGACGCATGCGCGCATCTGGTGTGCACAAGGGGAACGCGCTGCCCCCGCCACACCCACAGGACCGGCTCCTCCCCCGTAACGGGGGAGGCTGGGAGGGGGAGCGGAAGCCCGGATGGATGGGGAGGCAGATAGAACGAAAAGTCAGCTGACCGTGGCTCTCGTCCCCCCACCCTCATTCCCTCCCCACAAGGGGGAGGGAGGCCGATCTGTGCCTTTGGCAATAAACCGCCTCACCCACGGGCCGGCTCCTCCCCCGTAACGGGGGAGGCTGGGAGGGGGAGCGAGAGCCCGGATGCCGAAGAGCGACTAAACCCGCTCGAGCCCCACAGCAATGCCCTGGCCAACACCAATACACATGGTCGCCAGCGCACGCTTGCCGCCGCCGAGCGCCAATTCCAGCGCCGCTGTCCCGGTGATGCGCGCCCCGCTCATGCCCAGCGGATGGCCCAGCGCAATGGCCCCGCCATTGGGGTTCACGCGCGGATCGTCCTCGGCGATGCCAAGATCGCGCAACACCGCGATCCCCTGGCTGGCGAAGGCTTCATTGAGCTCGATCACGTCGAAATCGGCGGCATTCAGACCCAGACGCTCGAAGAGTTTCTTCGAGGCGGGAGCAGGGCCCATGCCCATGATGCGGGGCGGCACACCGGCCGTGGCGCCCCCCAAAATGCGGGCAATGGGGGTGAGGCCATATTTTTTCACGGCCGCTTCCGAGGCGATGATGAGCGCGGCCGCGCCATCATTGACGCCCGAAGCATTGCCGGCGGTCACACTGCCATTGGGAAACAGCGGGCGCAGCTTGGACAGCGTTTCTATCGTCGTGCCCGCGCGCGGATGCTCGTCGGTCTCGACGATCACCGCCTCGCCCTTTTTCTGCGGAATGGTCACCGGAACGATTTCCTGCGCCAGTCGGCCATTTTTTTGCGCCGCCACGGCCTTTTCCTGGCTGCGGACGGCGAAGGCGTCCTGGGCCTCACGCGACACGGCAAAATCCTGAGCCACGTTTTCGCCGGTCTCGGGCATGGAATCGACGCCATATTGCGCCTTCATGGCCGGGTTGACGAAACGCCAGCCGATGGTCGTGTCATAAATCTCGGCATTGCGGGAAAAGGCGGTATCCGCCTTGGGCATGACGAAGGGCGCGCGCGACATGGATTCGGTCCCGCCGGCGATCATCAGTTCCGCCTCGCCCGCCTTGATGGCGCGCGCGGCCGCGATCACCGCATCCATGCCCGAGCCGCAGAGGCGGTTGATGGTCGTGCCGGTCACGCCCACGGGTAGGCCCGCGAGCAGGCTGCTCATGCGCGCCACATTGCGATTGTCCTCGCCGGCCTGATTGGCATTGCCGAAGATGACGTCGTCGACAGCGTCCCAATCGACACCGGTCTGTTCGGCCATGAGCGCGCGCAGCGGAATGGCACCGAGATCGTCAGGGCGGACAGAGGAAAGAGAGCCGCCAAAGCGGCCAATGGGGGTGCGCTTATAGGCGCAAATATAGGCTTCAGCCATTTGTCTCAGACCTCTGCGGCGACAAGGTCGCCAATCGTTTCGGGCAGCACCAGTTCGGCGCCGGTCACGGCCTGCAAATCCTCGACATTCATGCCTGCCAGCTTCTCGCGCAGCACGAAGCGGCCATCCTCGATGTCGATCACGGCAAGGCTGGTATAGACGCGGGTCACGCAGCCCACGCCGGTCAGCGGCAGGGTGCAGCGCTTGACGAGTTTCGGCTTGCCGTCCTTGGTCACGTGGTCGGTGATCACCGCGACGCGCTTGGCGCCGTGCACCAGATCCATGGCGCCGCCAACGGCCGGCACGCCCTTGGGACCGGTCGACCAATTGGCGAGATCGCCGTTTTCGGCGACTTCATAGGCGCCGAGGATCGCTACATCGAGATGCCCGCCGCGCACCATGGCAAAGCTGTCGGCATGGTGGAAAAAGACGGCGCCGGGTTTGAGCGTGATCGCCTTCTTGCCGGCATTGATAAGGTCCCAGTCCTCTTCGCCCTCGGCGGGGCTTTCACCGAAATTGAGCACGCCGTTCTCGGTGTGAAAAATGGCCTGGCGCCCGGGCGGCTGGAACTTCGCCACCATTTCGGGAAAGCCGATGCCGAGGTTCACATAGGCGCCGTCTTCAATGTCCTGGGCTGCGCGCCAGGCGATCTGGGCGTTGGAAAGCTTAGTCGCGCTCATGAATAGGCCACTCCTTCGCGCATCAGCGCCTCTTCCTGCCTGGCGTCTGCCACTTCAACGATCCGGTTGACGAAAATGCCGGGGGTAACGACGTGCTCTGGGTCGATTTCGCCCGGCGCAACCACCTTGGTGGCCTGCACGATGGTCACCTTGGCCGCTGCCGCCATCAGGGGCGAGAAATTGCGCGCTGCCTTGCGATAGGTGAGATTGCCCATGGTGTCGGCCAGCTCTGCCTTGATCAGCGCAGCGTCGGCCTTGAGCCAGCGTTCCTGCACATAGTGCTTGCCGTCGAATTCGCCCACAGGCTTGCCCTTGGCGACGTCGGTGCCATAGCTCGCGGGGGTGTAGAAGGCCGGAATGCCGGCGCCACCGGCGCGGATGCGCTCGGCCAGCGTGCCCTGGGGCACCAGCTCGAGCTCGATTTCCCCGGCGAGATATTTTTCGGTGAAGGCGCGCGGATCGGCCGAGCGCGGGAACGAGCAGACCATCTTCTTGACCATGCCCGCATCGATCATGGCGGCAATGCCGATGCGGCCATTGCCGGCATTATTGTTAACGACAGTCAGATTCTTGGGGCTGCCAGTGGCCTTGAACCGGTCGATCAGTGCGTGGATGAGCTCGATCGGCGCGCCAGAGCCGCCAAATCCGCCCACCATCAGCACCATGCCATCTTCGATCCCGGCCACGGCGGTGGCGAGATCGGGAACACTCTTGTCCATGCGATTATCCCTTGTGGAGCGTTGACCCGACTATGCCCAAGGCCAGCATTGCGGGCCAAGCATTATGTGCGATATGCTGTATTTGTTGAGTAATCGCACAAGTATGGGGTGCGGAGATGGCTATTCTGGAGCGCGACATCATGGGCGGGCTGGGCAAGGGTCTGCTGGTCATCGAGACCTTCACCGCCACCCGCCCGCGCCAGTCGATCAGCGAAGTCGCCGAAGCGTCCGGCCTTGATCGAGCGACCGCTCGCCGGTGCCTCCTCACCCTCGCGCATATGGGATACGCCGATTATGACGGGAAATATTTCACCCTGACGCCGCGCGTGCTGCGGCTGGGCACGGCGTGCCTTGCCACCATGCCGCTGCCGCAACTGGTCCAGCCGCTGCTCGACAAGCTCTCCGAGGAATTGGGGGAGAGCTCCTCGGTCTCGATCCTCGATGGGCCGGAAATCGTCTATGTCGCGCGCGCCGCACAGCGCAAGGTCATGTCCATCGCGCTGATGCCGGGTTCGCGCCTGCCGGCCTTCTGCACCTCTATGGGGCGGGTCATGTTGGCTGCGATGCCTCCCGAAGCTGCTCGCGGCCTTCTCGGGGCAGGCCCGCTGGTCGCCCGCACGCGCTTCACCCAGACCGACATCGACACCTTGATGGCCGAACTTGTCCTTGTGCGCGAGCAGGGATTTGCGGTCATCGACCAGGAGGTCGAGTTGGGCCTCCGCTCCATCGCAGTGCCATTGCTCAACGCCCGGGGCAGTGTCGTTGCCGCGCTCAATGTGGGCGTGGCCGCGGGCCAGGTGGCCCTTGAGGAGTTGGCGCCCAGATTTCTCGGCGCGCTTCCGGGCGTGCAGGCCGAAGTTCGGGCCATGTTGCGCTAGAAAAAAAGCCCCGCCACAGGGCGGGGCTTTCGAACTTATTGCACCAGAGCTTTTCAGCCGGCGAAGAAGGGCTGGGTGCCGTGCGCTTCAATGGCTGTGGCAAGACGGCCCAGCGCGTGGATATAGGCAGCGGAGCGAACCGAAACGTCGCGCTCCTTGGCGATATCCCACACGGCGCGGCCTTCGCGTTCCATCATCTTCTTGAGGCGGGCATGGATCTCTTCGAGGTCCCAATAGAAGCCCTGACGGTTCTGCACCCATTCGAAGTAGGAAACGGTGACGCCACCGGCATTGGCCAGGATATCGGGCAGCACGACAACGCCGTTCTGGGCCAGAACCTTGTCCGCATCGGCAGTGACGGGGCCATTGGCCAGCTCGAGGACGACCTTGGCCTTGATCGAACCGGCATTGTCGACGGTGATCATTTCTTCCAGCGCAGCGGGCACCAGCAAATCGGCTTCCACCGAAATCAGGTCGTCGGCGGCGATCACGGTCGCGCCCAGTTCGGCGGCGAGGTCGGCCACGCGCTTGCCGGCCGTCTTGCCGGCGATCAGCTTGGCGACGTCGAGACCGTCAGCCTTGTGGATGGCGCCGGCCGAGTCGGAGACGGCGACGACCTTGTTACCGTCCGAAGCGGTCAGCTGGGCATAGAACTGGCCGGCATTGCCGAAACCCTGGATGGCGACGGTGTGGTCGCGCGCAAGACCCAGTTCGCTGGCGAGGTGACGGACCAGGTAGAAGCCGCCGCGCGCGGTGGCGTCATTGCGGCCGAGCGAACCGCCAAGGGCGATCGGCTTGCCGGTGATGACGGCGGGGGAGACCGAGCCGGTGATCTGGTTGTATTCGTCGGACATCCAGCCCATGATCATGGCGTTGGTGTAGACGTCGGGCGCGGGAATATCGCGATCGGGGCCGACCGTGGAGGCGAAGGCCTGCATATAGGCGCGCGACAGGCGCTCCAGCTCGGTCTTGGACAGGGTGCGCGGATCAACGCGCACGGCACCCTTGCCGCCACCATAGGGCAGGTTCATCACCGCGCATTTGAAGGTCATCCAGAAGGCGAGCGTCTCGACTTCCTCGATATTGCTGTCAGGATGGAAGCGGATGCCGCCCTTGGTCGGGCCGCGGGTATCGTCATAGCGGCAGCGCCAGGCCAGGAACGACTTGCGCGAGCCGTCATCCATGCGGATCAGCAGACGGGTCTTGGTGGTTTCGCGCGGGTATTTGAGTTTCTCGATGACATCCTGGTCGATCTGAAGATGGCTTGCAGCTTCTTCAAGGCGAATAAGCGCGCGGTCTAGCAGGGTGTCTTCTGTCATTTCGAGCCTTTGAATGGGTAGGGACTGTGCAGAGTGCACAAATGGAAGGCGCAATCCGTCGCATTTTTGGACGCTTAGGTCAACAATCCTGACTGAAAATGGTCGGAAATTCACCAAGCTGCCTATTGACCGAGCAGCTTTTCACCTGACAATACACGCCCCTCCCTGCTGGATCGGTCCGGTGACGCTCTCTTTGCCCTTGCCAGAAATTCGTATCACCTCAGACGATTACACGCGCGTATCCGTCCTGGCCGAGCAGGCCGTGCGGGCCATGCCGCAGGTGTCGGCCTATCTCGAGCGGGAGCTCAACCGCGCCGATATCTGCGATCCCTGGGATGTTGCCGGTGTTTCGATGGGCCAAAGAGTGATGTTTCGGCTCGATGATGCGCCCCAGGTGCGGCTCGGTCGGCTGGCCTATCCCAACCGGCTGCTGGGCGAGCGGGGCAATGTGCCTATTCTCGGTGCGGTGGGGGCCGCGCTGATCGGTATGCACCGCAATTCCACAATCGAATGGCTCGATGGCGGCCAGGTCCGCACCCTCACCGTGCTCGATTACGGCTGGTAGCCGGCGCTCACTTAAAGCGCAGAAGTTTCATTTGAGTGCTGGCCGCTGTTCCATCGCCTCCCTCCCCCTTGTGGGGAGGGAATGAGGGTGGGGGGTGGTTTGTACTCGGACGGGAGCGGACAACACTCCCCCACCCCAGCGTCGCTACGGCCTTTGGCCTAGCTTTGCTACCCTCCCCACAAGGGGGAGGGAGCGCAGGAGCCGACAGTCCGGTCGTACGCCCTGATCAAAGGATGATAGCCCCCCGCCGCCTAAAACTCGCTCCAGTCGGCTGAGATCGCCGCATTGCCCTGACTGAGATAGGCGGCCTTGGCGGGCTTTGTCTGCGCGGGCCTTGCCGGCACTGGCTTGCGGGGGGCGCTGCGCAGGCTCGAGGCTGTTTCCGCCCAGTCATTCGTCTCGTTGAGGCGGAACACTTCCACGATCTTGTCCAGCTCGTTGGCGCGAGCCTCGGTCTGCTCGATGGCGGCATTGGTTTCTTCCACCAGCGCCGCATTGTGCTGGGTCATTTCATCCATCTGACGCACGGCCACGGTCACTTCTTCGATGGCCGCTGCCTGCTGGCTGCTTTCGCGCGCAATGTCGGACATCAGCGCGCTGTTGGTGCGCACCGCTTCGAGCATGGCTTCGAGCTTTGCCGCGGCATCGCCAACGAGGCGCGTGCCGCCGCTGACCTCGGCGGCGCTCTGTTCGATGAGTGCCTTTATTTCCGAGGAGGCCTCCGCCGAAGACTGGGCGAGGCGCCGCACTTCGACCGCAACCACGGCAAAACCCTTGCCGGCGTCGCCGGCACGGGCCGCTTCCACCGAAGCGTTGAGCGCCAGGAGGTTGGTCTGGAAGGCAATGTCATCGATCATGCCGATGATGTTGGAGATTTTCGAGGACGAGGACGAAATCCGGTCCATGGCCTCGGTCGCCTGCTTCATCACCTGGCCGCCCTGCAGCGCGGCATTGGTCACCGCCTCGGCGGTTACCGTGCCGTCCTGGGCGCGCTTGGCGTTCTCAGTCACCGTAACGGCCAGCTGCTCGATGGCGGCCGAGGTTTCCTCGATCGTGGCGGCCTGGCGCGTGGTGCGCTCGGACAGATCATTGGCGCCTGCCAGGATTTCCCCGGTGGCGGTCTTGACCCCGCGCGAGGTCGCCCGTAGCCGTGTCACCACGTCCGAAAGGGTTTCGGCCACACGGTTCATGTCGGTCTTGAGCTTGAGGAAGGCGCCCTTATGGTCCCCTTCCATGCGCTGGCTGAGGTCGGTATCGGCAAGTGCCGACAACACCGAGGTCGCGTCGTCGAGGCCATGGCGAATGCTCTGCACCATGGCGTTGAAATTGCGCGCAATGCGGGTGATGTCGCTGTCGTCGAACTGGCCATTGATGGCGTGCGAGAAATCGCCGGCCATGGCGGCGGCCACGACAGTGTCGAATTCGCCCTGGAAGTCTTCCATCACCTTGGCGCGGGCGGCGGTGCGCAGGGCGCGGGCCTGTTCCTCGGCGCTCATATTGGCGATGCGGATGCCGTTTTCCTTGAACACCTGCACGGCTGCGGCCATCTCGCCGATTTCGTCCTTGCGTTCGGCGCCCGGAACTTCGGTCTCGAACTTGCCGTCGGCCAGGTCGCGCATGGCCAGGGTCAGCAGCCCGATCGGGCGGCTCATCTGGCGCGTACCCATATAGAGGGCGCCCGCAGTGCCGGCCGCGATGCCGAGGCCTGCAGCGAGCAGCAGCATGGTCTGCATGGCTGTCTGGAAGCCGGCGATTTCCGACTGGATCTGGGAAAAACGTTCGACGTCGGTGGTGACGATGGCGTCGATCTCGGTCTGGAAGGCCTTGCGATTGGCCCGGTTTGCCTCGTTATTGCCCAGGCGATTGGCTGCGGCCGGGTCGACGTCGCGGCCAAGGCGCGCCGTTTCGGTGCGGAAGGCGCGGAACTCGGCGGCGCGCTCGGCCATGGCCTCGAAGCCCGGCAAATCGCTGGGCGCCAGCAGGGGCTTCCAGCCCTCGAGGACGAGGTCGATATTGTCCAGATGGGTCATGATCCCATCGGCGAACTGGGCGGCCGCCGCAGTGTCGGCCGAAACATAGATGCCGCGGGAATCCATGACCACGGCGGTCACGAGACGGTTGAGTTTTTCTCCGGACAGGGCGCGCTTGGAGGCGTTGTCGAGGCGGTCAATCTGCTGGCCGTATTCCTGGACGATGTAGAGCCCCATGCCAGTGATGAGGGCCGAGACGATTCCCATCACCGCGACAATGGTGAGGAGTTTACCGCGTATACGCATAGACCTAGTGACCTCCTGGTGACCGGCTCGGTCCTCCTGGACCAGCATATCAGTCGTGCCCGCCGCTTATGCGAGTTGTTCTCGCCAAGACGCCGATCAGATCAGTAGATGCCAGTATTCCCCTTAAGACTTGGTGAAGGTTAACAGGGGCGTGCCCGCCCCGCCTGGAGATCAGGCAAGGGGATGCGAGCGGTCACTGGACGCTTACTTGGCTGCTGCGCTAATGGCCTTGAGCGCGGAGACTTTGGCCGGGCTGGTGCTGCGCCGCTGCGGGCTGGAAAAGCCCAGTCGCGCAGCCGGTACACTGGCCGCACGCGCCGGCTCGGAGCAGGACGCATGCAGCGCCTCGAGGGGGGCCCGCGCCAGGATGTGCGTGGCGTTGGTGTGGTCGACGCCCGAGCCGGGCATGATGGTGATCCGGCCCGCCGCGATTTTATGGGCGAGAGCAATGTCATCGAGGCCTTCGAGGGCGCTGGGGGCCCGACCGGAGGTGAGGATGGTGTCAAAGCCCAGCGCAATGGCCTGTTCGACCGCCTCGGCCATGTCCGGCACGAGGTCGATGGCGCGGTGCAGCGTCTTGCCCATGTCGCCCGCGGCGCCGACAAGGTTTTTGAGGGCTTCGAGGTCGAGCCGTCCATCGGCAAGGCTTGCGCCCAGCACCACGCCCTCCAGCCCCGCCTGGCGCGACGCTGCGATGTCTCCCCGCATGGTGGCGATATCGGCCTTGTCGAGAACGAAATCGCCGGGCCGGTGCCGGATCATGGCCCGGCTGCGGATCGGCGCCTTGCCTGCCAGGGCCATAAGGCCGGGGGCAGGGGTGAGGCCGCCCATTTCGAGGGTCGAGCACAATTCGACGCGGTCGGCGCCACCGGCAATGGCCGCGGCAAGGCCCTGCGCGTCGTCGACGCAGATTTCAATCAGGATCATGGCGATGTCGCCTCCAGTCCGAGCATGGCCGCGCCGATCAAACCGGCATCGGCGGTCAATTGGGCCGGCACCACGAGGGGCCGGTCGAGTTTTCTCAGGATGCGCGGTCGCACCGCCGCATCGAGCCGGGCAATCAGGGCCGCACTATTGCCGAGCCCTCCTCCCACCGGCACGATGCCGGGGCCGACAAAGTTGACGACCAGCGCCAGCGGCTGGGCAACCAGTTCCACCTGAAGGGCGATGGTCGCTTCGGCCCTTGGGTCGCCCGCTTCCCAATGGGCGAGGATGGTGGTGCTGTCCAGCTCCTCGCTGTGAAGGTGCCGGTGCAGCCGTTCAATGCCACGCGCGGCACCCACAGTGTCGAGGCATCCCCAGAGCCCGCACCCGCAGGGAAAATGCGGCAGATCGTAAGGGGGCACGCTGGTTTTCGTGGCAACAATGGTGCCATGGCCCCATTCCCCCGCCAGCCCACCGGCCCCGGGATGGAGTTTCCCATCGACCACGATGCCGCCGCCGACGCCCGTGCCCAAGATGGCCCCGAAGACGACGCGATGCCCCCGACCGGCACCGGCATGGGCCTCGGCCAGAACGAAGCAGTCGGCATCATTGGCCACCAGCACTTTTCGGCCGAGCCGCTGGCCAAGCTCCGCGGCAAGGTTCTTCCCATCGATGCAGGGGATATTGGCGCAGGTGACGATGCCGCTTTCGGGATCGACCACGCCGGTCACCGAAATGGCCACAGGGCTGTCCGCCAGGGCACCCGCAGCGTCGACACAGCGGGCGATCGCATCGGAAAAAGCGGAGAAATCATCACGCGGCGTCGGCACGCGGTCGAGCAGGGTGAGGCTTTCCGGCCCCCTGGCCAGAGCCGCCTTGATGGTCGAGCCGCCAATGTCGAATGCGGTAATCATTGCGGCGACCCCATCGCGTCCATGGGATGAGGCTATGCCTCAGTTGCGCCCGGCGCGCAATTGTCGCAAAGGAAGGGCAGGGCCCTCGTGGCCGGTTTCAGGAGAATTTTGCATGGCCCGAATGGCTGTCATCGGCGGCGGCCCGGCGGGGCTCATGGCTGCAGAAGTGCTGGCCGAGGCAGGGCACGCGGTTACGGTCTTCGAGGCCATGCCCACAATGGGCCGCAAATTCCTGATGGCCGGCAAATCCGGGCTCAATATCACCCATTCCGAGCCGCATGGGGCGCTGCGCGAGCGCTATAGCGCTGTTCCCCAGAGCTTTTCCGCGGCGCTCGACGCCTTCACCGCTGACGATCTGCGCGCCTGGTGCGACGGTCTTGGCGTCGAGACCTTTGTAGGTTCCTCCGGCCGTGTCTTCCCGAAAGTCATGAAGGCCTCGCCAATGTTGCGGGCCTGGCTCGCCCGGCTCGAGGCTTTGGGGGTCAGCCTCAGGACCCGCCATCGCTGGGTGGGTCTTGAGGGTGAAACGCTTGCCTTCGACACCCCTGACGGGATTATTTCAGAACGGTTCGACGCCACCATATTGGCGCTGGGCGGGGCGTCCTGGCCGCGACTGGGGTCGGATGGCGCCTGGGCCACGCTTCTGGCTGAAAAAGGCGTGGCGCTTGCCCCGTTCAAGCCCGCCAATTGCGGGTTCGAAATCGCGTGGAGCCCGATTTTCGTCGAGCGCTTTGCCGGTGCGCCGGTCAAATCGGTCACCGCCACCAGCGCCGCCGGCACCATCCAGGGTGAGTTCGTCATCACCACGAGCGGGGTCGAGGGCGGGCTCGTCTATGCCCATGCCGCGCCCCTGCGCGACGCCTTGCTGGCCGGGCAATCCGCGTCGCTGCTGCTCGATCTCGTTCCCGGCCGCCCGGCCGAGCGGCTTGCCGCCGACATCGCCCGCCAGCCGCAAAAGCTCAGCTTTTCCAATCGCCTGCGCAAGGGGGCGGGTCTGGATCCGGTCAAGGCAGGATTGCTGCGCGAAATTTTTCCCGGTGCGGCCCAGATGTCGCCAGACCAATTGGCCGGTGCCCTCAAGGCCCTGCCCATTCCGCTGGTCCGGCCACGGCCTATCGACCGCGCCATTTCGACGGCCGGGGGCGTCGAATTCGCCGCGCTCGACGACAATGGCATGTTGCGGGAGGTGCCGGGCCTGTTCCCGGCCGGCGAAATGCTCGATTGGGAAGCCCCGACAGGCGGGTATCTCCTTACTGCCTGCTTTGCCACCGGCCGCGCCGCCGCCCATGGTGCGATGACCTATCTCAAGGGCTGATTTGCCCGGCCGGGCAGGCGAGCCCATTGCCGGCCCAGTCGATCTCGATCGTACTGTGCCCGATGTCATAATCCGTCATCAGTGCAGTCTTGATCGCCGCGGTGACGATGGCCGGGTCGGCGCCGTCGGCGAGCACGATATCGAGCGTTGCCATGGTCCGGCCCGAGGACAGCGACCAGACATGCAGATGGCTCACCCGGGCTAGTCCCGGCACGGCCTCCACCAGCCCATTCTGCAGCGTGGCGCTGTCAAAGCCTTCCGGCGCGCCTTCCATCAGAATGTTGAACGTCCGCATCAACAGCGCCCAGCCGCTGCGCAGGATCAGCAGGCTGACGAAAACCGAGAGGATCGGGTCGATCGGCATCCAGCCGGTCAGCCAGATGATGATGGCGGCCAGAATCGCGCCGACCGATCCCAACAGATCGCCCAGCACATGCAGGCTCGCGCCCTTGATGTTGACGTGGTCATTATCGGCGCTCTGGAGAATGCGGAATACACCGAGATTGACCAGCAGCCCCAGCATTGCGACGATAAACATCGGCCCCGCCAGCACCTCCTGCGGCGCAAACAGCCGGTTCACGGCCTCGTAGATGATCCAGCCGACCAGCGCGAAAAGGGTGATGGCATTGAGCAGCCCCGCCAGCACTTCCAGCCGCGCATAACCAAAACTGCGCTTGGCGTCGGCAGGCCGGCTGCCGAGGCGGAAACCGAGCCAGGCGAGGAACAGCGCCACCGTGTCAGTCAGCATGTGTCCGGCATCGGCAATCAGCGCCAGTGAGCCGGAGAGATAGCCGCCCACCAGTTCGGCGATCATGAACGAACCGGTCAGCACCAGCCCGATCAGCACGGCCCGCTCATTGCCCGCGCTCACCTTGGGCGCGTGGCTATGGCCTGCATGGTCGTGGTCATGCCCCGAATGGTCGTGTTCGCCGTGGCTATGCTCGCCGTGATCATGGCTGTGGTCGTGCCCGGACATGATTATCCTCCATCAGTCTACATATGAATATGCGTTCATATGAATGGGGTCAAGGGGGGAAACCCCACAGAGGAATGCCGCCGCAGAATTCGGATGACGTCAATCTACCGCCCCGCTTCCCTCGGGCTCGACCCGAGAGCCGCTCCGCGAGCCCCACTCTGCCATCGTGGGCGCGGCTAGAGCGTTTCCAGGAAAAGTGGACACCACTTTTCCGGTTCGGAAACGCGACAAACAAGGATTTAGAGTGATTTCATCGCGTTAACGACGCGGGTGAAATGCTCTAGGGGCCCTCGGGTCGAGCCCGAGGGAAGCCAGGTTTTGCGGCGAGTGGGAAACGAGCGAAGGACAAAAACTTACCCCTCGTCGTCCTCGTGCTCTTCCAGGGAATGGGCCACCATATCGGCCAATATGTTGGCGATGTGGGCGTCTGCGGCCTCGTAGAACACCTGCTTGTTGCGCCGCGTGCCGCGCACCAGCCTTGCGGCGCGCAAGAGGCGCAGATGGTGGCTCACCAGGGACTGGCTGGCCCCGGTCGCCTTGGCAATGTCGCCGACGGCAATCGGGCCCTCGAGACAGGTTAGGACGATTTTGAGGCGCGTCGGGTCACCCAGCAGCCGAAAGGTCTCGGCAATCACGGTGATGGTATTGTCCTCGGGCAGGGGCACGGCTGGCTCGTCGGTTCGGCGTCTGGGCATCATCTAGTTAGGCGCGTTCGCCGGCCTTGGCCAGAACAGGAGCATAGGGATCAGCGATATCCCGCCGCTTGCATTTCGAACAGTTCGGCATAGCGTCCGGCCCTTTCGAGCAATTCTTCATGCGTGCCGGCTTCCAGAATGGCGCCATTGTCGAGCACGAGGATGCGGTCGGCCATGCGCACGGTCGAGAACCGGTGCGAGATGATCACGGCCGACTTGCCATGCGCCAAATTCTTGAAGCGCGCGAAGACTTCGGCCTCCGCCTTGGCGTCGAGCGCGGCGGTCGGCTCGTCGAGAATGATCAGTTCGGCATCGCGCATATAGGCGCGGGCGATGGCCACTTTCTGCCATTCTCCACCCGAAAGGTCGCGGCCCTGCTTGAAGAGGCGCCCCAATTGCTGGTCATAGCCCTTGGGCAGCTTTGCGATGACGCTGTCGGCAAGGCTCTGCTCGGCGGCGAGGTCGATGCGCTCTTGGTCCTCGCGTGCCTCGATGCGCCCCACCCCGATATTGTCGCGGGCGGTGAAGGAATAGCGGATGAAATCCTGGAAGATCACGCCGACATGGGCATGGATATCCCTGGGGTCCATCTCCTTGAGATCGATGCCGTCAATGGTGATGCGGCCTTCGCTGGGGTCGTAAAGCCGGGTCAGAAGCTTGGCGATCGTCGTCTTGCCCGCCCCGTTTTCCCCAACCAGGGCCAGTGTTTCGCCGGCCGCAAGGGTGAAGGAGAGGTTGCGCACCACCCAGCTTTCCGTTTCGGGATAGCGGAAACCGACATTTTCGAAGGCGATCTCCTGCCGGATCGGCGCGGGAAAGGGTCTTGGGGATGCGGGCGCCAAAACCGTCGGCTCGATCTCGAAGAAGGAAAAGAGATCGTCGAGATAGAGGGATTGCCCGGCGATCTGGGTGAAGCCGAGGAGGATGCGCTGGAAGAGCCCATTGAGGCGCAGGAACGAGCCGGAGAGGAAGGCCAGGTCGCCCAGGGTGAATTCCCCGGTAATGGTGCGCCAGACGATGTAACCATAGGCGGCGTAATAGGCGAGGCTGGCAATGCCGGCGAATACGGCGCCCCAGCTGGCGCGCAAAATGGAAATGCGCCGGTTTTCGAGAAAGATCTGCCGGGCCAGCGTGCGGAAACGGTCGATGAGATAATCACCGAGCCCAAAGAGTTTCACCTCCTTGGCCGTTTCAGCGCTGGCGCCGATATGGCGGATATATTCGATCTCGCGGCGCTCAGGGGTGCGCCAGCGGCTGAGCATATAGGCCAGCGTGTTGAACCGCGTTTCCCCCCAGATCGAGGGAATAAAGCTCAGCGGCAGCAGCAGGATCAGCCAGGGCGCGTAGAAGAAGAGGCCACCCGCCAGGGTCAGTACGGTGATGATGTCCTGCGCCTGGCCGAACATCTGGCTGAGCAGCGCATTTCGGCCGGCCGCCTGTCGCCGAGCCCGCTCCAGCCGGTCCTGATATTCGGCGCTCTCGAAATGCATGAGATCGAGCCGGGCAGCATGGGCCATGAGCTCGATGCTGACCTGGTTGGAATGGAGTTCGGAGAGGATCGAATCCACCAGTCCCGTTGCCCGCGCGATGATGTCATTGGCAAAGACCAGCGAGAATTCCAGCACCAGCAACCAGAGCACCGGGGTCAAGAGGCCCGAATTCCACCAGTCGATAAAGTCCGGCCCCGGCGCGGCGATACCGGTCAGGCGCACCACTTCATCAACGATCAGCTTGGCTGCATAGAGCACGGCCACGGGTTGCAGCGCCGCGATCAGTCGCAGCACCACCGTTGCGCTGGTCAGCCATCGGCTGGTGCGCCAGATCTGGGCGACGAGCCGCCCCAGATGGCGCAGATTGTCGAGGCGCTCGCGGAATGTCGGAGTCTTGTCGGGAATTGGGGGCGGGCGGCGCCCGGGCATGTCGGTCATGGCCACCAATGTAGTGCGGCGGGGCCAGCCGGGAAATAAGCCCGACGCGATTTAATCGCCCGTTGCGCGACAAATTCCGTCAGCAGCACCAAAATCCTATCGCAGCGCCCGCAGGAAGCCGGCAAGATCGGCCGTGACATGGTGCACATGCGGGCCCGCGGCCTGGTCCAGTTCCCAGGCTTCGACCTGGTCATGGGCAAAGCCTTCCGCCGCGACGACCTGCACCGTCGCCATGCCTTGTTCGTGCGGCACGATGAGGTTTTTCTCCAGATCGTCGAACATGGCTGCGCGGGTTGGGTCGATGTCGTAGCGCGCGAAAAAGCCGTCATAGGCCTGGCGGTGCGGCTTGGGCACGAAGGTCATGGCGCGGATATCGTGCACATGCTCGAACAGATCATCGCCGCCCAGCTTTTTCAGCACATTGCGGGCGTGGCCGGTGTCGCCATTGGTCAGGATCAGCTTGCGCCCAGGCAAATCGCGGATCGCCGCGATCAGTTCGGGATGCGGCATCACCGGCGAATAGTCGATGGCATGGACGGTGTTGAGAAAGTGGTCGGGGTCTATCCGGTGCTGTGTCATCAGCCCGTTCAGCGTGGTGCCGAAATCCCGGTAATAGTCCTTCTGCAGCCGCCGAGCTGCGTCGAACTCGAGTTTTGTGACGTCCATCACATAATGGGTAATGCGGATATCCACCTGCGCGAAGAGGTTGCACTCTCGCGGATAGAGCGTGTTGTCGAGGTCGAAAACCCAGTCGGTGATATGATCGAGGCGCGGCGCAGAACTGTTCATGAGCGCAAGCTTACCAGAACCTGGAGGCGGCTTCACCCGCCAAAAAATGCAGGGCCGGTGCCCATCGACTGAAAGCGGAGGCCCCCACCTAACCTCCCCCTGACAGGGGGAGGGACTGGCCGATGGAGCCCCAGACATCGAAAGCCCCGATCCACTCCTCCCCCTATCAGGGGGAGGCCGGGTGGGGGTTCTCCTACGCACAGCCCCCCAAAAAACAAAAACCCTCCCCCGCGTGGCGGGAGAGGGCCAATACTTGAAACAGCGAGGTCTTATTCGGCCGGCTGGTTGGCCTTGACCGAGAGGCCGACGGCCGAGATCAGGCCGGCGGGGTTTGCCGCGGCGGCGCTCAGCACCAGAAGGGTCGTCGGCTTGGGCGGACGCACACCGATCTCGAAGCTCTGCGGGTCGTCGAGGAAGGCGTTGATGGCCGGGGTCACCATTTCCGTCAGCGCCGCAATGCCGAGCTGGCTCACGCTCTGCTGTGCCATCGCCTTGAGGCCTTCGACGAAGTCGGCGCGGTCAGCACCGGACTGTTCGGCGAAGAAATCGATCATCCGGCCGGCCAGCGAAGCATCGTCATAGCGCAGGCTCGACCCGGTGATGGTGATCGCCTGGAGCAGTTCCATTCCGAGCATCATCTGCTGGGCCTGTGCTGCCTCGCTTGTGGGGTCGACAGTGCTGGCCTGCATGGCGTTGATCTTGTCGATCACGGCCGGGGTCAATCCGGAGATGTCGCCCTTGAAGTCGATGGCGCCGACATCGTCGAAATCGAACAGGAACTGGTCGATCACCATATGGCCGTCGACCAGGTTCCAGCTCATGGACTGGCTGATGTTGCCGTTGATTTCGGTCAGGCCCAGCGCCTCGATCATTGCGCCCGTCTCGGGGTCTTCTTCGCCGGCGCTGGACAGATCGGCCCAGATCCCGGAGACCTCGAAAATCGAAACGATATCGGTCAGCGCGTCGTCACCGTCAAAGGTGAACTCATTGCTCGCCTCGAAGCCGGCAATCGCGAGGAAGTCGGCGCCGTCACGGGTCACGCTGAGCGGGCCAGTGGAAATGCGGCCCACACTCTGCATCAGGTCGATCGTATCCATCGCCCCTGCGGGCGGCAGGTAGATGTCCTCGGCCACGATGTCGCTCAGCGTCAGCCGGCCGACTGGTTCGTCGGAAAATTCGGTGTCGATATCGGGCACGCTGAGGCGCTCGGCTGTAAAGCCGCCATCATCGGTGTCGGTCACGCCGGAGAAGGTCAGTTGCGTATCGATCTTCATCGGATCGTCCACCCCGGCCAAGGAGAGCGTCAGCCCGTCCACGACCACGGTGTCGCCCTCGGCGGTGGCCGGGCCGAAAGTGATGTCATAGCCGCCGACCTTGTAGACCTCGGCAATGCGCTGGACGAAGGCCTGGGCGTCGAGCGCCATTGCCGGTTGCAACATGGCCAGCGTCGCCAGGCCCGAAGCCAGCATCAAGCCCTTGATCTTGGTGGTCGTCATCATGGTCTGCGTCATCCCGATATCGTGCTTATGCGCCTATCGAAACAGGCGCACATGTCCCTTTTGTGTTGCCCCGTGAGGGCCCGATTGCAAGTGCTAAGCAGCCGTCACAGGAAGTGCGGCCATAAGCGGTAAGTGAAATGCTAAAGTCGAACCCCGTTTGCGGGGTATTGGTTCAATTCGCCTGCAGAAATTGCCTGTAGACGGGATTTTCGGTTTCGTCCCAATAGGGAAAGCCGATGGCTTCGATATGCGCGAAAAGGTCGGCGCGGGTCTCGGGCGGCACCTCGACGCCGACCAGCACGCGACCGTAATCGGCACCGTGATTGCGATAGTGGAAGAGCGAGATATTCCACCCATCGTTGAGGCCCTCGAGGAATTTCAGGAGCGCGCCGGGCCGTTCGGGGAACTGGAAGCGGAAGATCATCTCGTGGTCGAGCCCGGCGACGCGCCCGCCCACCATATGCCGGACATGGAGCTTGGCGACCTCGTTATCGGTGAGATCGGTCACCTTGAGCCCATTGGCAGTCAGATGCTCGACGATCTCCTGCTTTTCCCTTTCGCCATTCGCCAGCTTGATGCCGACAAAGATATGCGCCTCGCTGCCCGCAGCATATCGATAGTTGAACTCGGTGATGGCGCGCCGCCCCAGAAGGCGGATGAAAGCGCGATAGCTGCCCGGCCTTTCCGGAATGGTGACCCCGAGCAGCGCCTCGGCTCGCTCGCCGATCTCGGCGCGTTCGGCGACATAGCGCAGGCGGTCGAAATTGACATTGGCGCCCGAATTGATGGCGATGAGCGCGCCCTCCGGCGCCGCGCCGGTCTCGATCTCGCGCCGCAATCCCGCCAGCGCCAGAGCCCCCGCCGGCTCGGCAATGGCACGCATGTCGTCAAATATATCCTTGATGGCGGCGCAGATTTCGTCGGCCGAAACGGTGACGATATCGTCGAGCAAATCGCGGCAGAGCCGGAACGTCTCGTTGCCCACTTGGCGCACCGCGACGCCATCGGCAAAGAGCCCCACCTGATCCAGCGCCACGGGGTGCCCCGCTGCAATCGCCGCCTTCATGCTCGCCGCTTCCTCCGGCTCGACGCCGATGACGCGGATTTCGGGCCGCAGGAATTTGACGAAGCTGGCGATCCCGGCCGCCAGCCCACCCCCGCCGATGGGCACATAGATGGCCCCGATCGGCCCCGGATGCTGGCGCACCAGCTCGAGCCCGATCGTGCCCTGGCCGGCAATGACGTCGGGATCGTCGAACGGGTGCACGAACACATAGCCGTGCCGCTCGGCCAGCCCCTCGGCATGGACGCGGGCGGCGTCGAAGCCGTCGCCGAACAGTACGACTTCCCCGCCCAGCTGGCGCACCGAGGAAACCTTGATATCCGGCGTCGTGGTTGGCATGACGATGACAGCGCGAATGCCCGCCCGGCTCGCCGACAACGCCACGCCCTGCGCATGGTTTCCGGCCGAGGCGCAGATGACGCCGCGCGCCCGCTCCTCGGCGGTGAGATGGGCGATGCGGTTATGGGCGCCGCGGATCTTGAAGGAGAACACCGGCTGTTCGTCCTCGCGCTTGAGCAGGATAGTCTGCCCCAGACGCTCGGAGAGGCGCTTCATCTTCTCGAGCGGGGTCTGCTCGGCCACTTCATAGACGGACGAGGAGAGAATCTTGCGGACATAATCGTGCATGGCGGGCTCCGGATCGGCAGTGGGGACAAAGGCCTGCCGTCGGCAAAAGTCAACACCAGGGCTTACGCGCTGAGCAATTGCCAGGTCTGATAACCGGCCAGGCACAGCACCAGCGTGCCGACCAGCAGCATCAGTTTTTGCGCCGGGATGATCCGCACCACGAACCCGGCCAGCGGCGCTGCCAGCACGCCGCCCACCACCAGCCCGCCCACCGACCAGGCATGGTCGGCAAGGCCCTCCGCATCCTGCCAATGGCCGGTCAGCAGCGCGACGACGAAAGCCGCCGAAACGGCAGTGGTGACGAAGAATTCGACGCAATTGACCGTGCCGACGACATAGCGCGGCGCCGCGCCGCCCCCGATCAGGCTCGAGGTGACGATCGGTCCCCAGCCGCCGCCGCCTGCGGCGTCGACAAAGCCGCCGACCACGCCCAGGGGCATAACCACACGCTTGCGCGGCTCCTTGTAGGCCGGGCGCACGCGCAGGGCGCGGTAGAGGATGTAGACGCCGAGCAGGGCGAGATAGGTCGTCACCCAGGGGCGCAGCACCGCGCCGTCGATCGAGGTCAGCACATAGGCGCCCAGCACGCCCCCGATCACACCGGCCGGGGCCAGTCGCCAGAACAGGCGCCAATTGACGTTTTTGTGGGTCACATGGCTCGTGGCCGAAGCGGCCGTGGTGAACATTTCGGCGGCATGGACGCTGGCCGAGGCTGCGGCCGGCGACACGCCGAAGGCCAGCAGCATGGTGGAACTGACCACGCCATAGGCCATGCCCAGCGCGCCATCAACGATCTGGGCCAGGAAGCCCACCATCGCGAAAATCAGGAATTCTTCCGGCAAATCGCCCCCCAACCTGTCCGGGCTGCAGTGGCGTCCCGTGCTGGGGGAACGTGCGTGCCCCCAGCCAGTTGCAGTTCTAGGGCCGCAGCGGCGGCCAGGAAATGGATCAGCGCACGATCAGCGTGCCGGCGCCGAATTCGGTGAACAGTTCCACCAGCACCACATGCGGCTGCTTGCCATTGAGGATCACCACGCCCTCGACGCCGTTTTCGAGCGCCTCGAGGCAGGTTTCCACCTTGGGAATCATGCCGCCCGAAATGGTGCCATCGGCGATCAGCGCCTTGGCGTCGCGCACCGTCAGCTCGGGGATCAGCTTCTTGTTGGCGTCGAGCACGCCGTCGACGTCGGTCAGGAACAGGAGGCGCTTGGCGCCGAGCGATCCGGCAATGGCGCCGGCAAAGGTATCGGCGTTGATATTGTAGGTGGCGCCGTCACGGCCCGGGGCGACCGGAGCGATGACCGGGATCATTTCGGAACGGGCCAGGGTGTCGAGCAGGGTGCGGTCGACTTCGACCGGCTCGCCAACAAACCCGAGATCGAGCACGCGCTCGATATTGGAGCCGGGGTCCTTGACGGTCTTTTCCGCCTTTTTCGCAAAGACCATGTTGCCGTCCTTGCCGCAGAGGCCGATGGCCCATTCGCCTTCGGCATTGATCAGCGCGACGATTTCCTTGTTGATCGAGCCGGCCAGAACCATCTCGACGATTTCCATGGTCCGGGCATCGGTGACGCGCAGCCCGCCCTCGAATTTGGACTCGATGCCGAGGTTCTTCAGCATGGAGGCGATCTGGGGGCCACCACCATGGACCACGATCGGATTGACGCGGGATTGTTTAAGCAGCGCGATATCGCGGGCAAAGGCGCGGCCGAGCTCGATATTGCCCATGGCGTGGCCGCCATATTTGACGACGACAGTCTTGCCCTCATAGCGCTGCATATAGGGCAGGGCCTGGGCGAGGATACCGGCGTCGTGGCTGAACCGATCGGTGGAGGCTTGGTCGGACATGGGTAGGCGTTTCCCTGGCTAGGCCTGCAGTCGGGCAATGGGTCTAGTCTATTTGCTCTTCGGTTTAAATCGGCAAGCCCGACAAAATCATGTCGGATGATCCGATTGTCCCCCGATTGCGTATTCTCTCCCAAACCGCACACGCCCGCATTATTGTGTGGGCCTCGGAGGCTTGCCGAATATGACCATGCAACCGGCTGCTCGGGAAGTGGCAGATTTGATTGCACGCTGCGCCCTGCGCGACAGGGACGCCTTCCGCCACCTCTATGACCGCACCAGCGCGAAACTTTTCGGCGTCGTGCTGCGTATCTTGCGGGACAGGGGGGAGGCCGAAGAGGCCGTTCAGGAAGTCTATGTCAAGATTTGGCAGCGGGCCGGTCAGTATATGCCCGGCCAGACGAGCCCGATCAGCTGGCTGGTGGCGGTCGCGCGCAATCACGCGCTCGACATGCTGCGGGCCCGCCGGCCCGCGACGGACGATATTGATCAGGTCCTCGATCTGGCGGACGATATGCCCACGCCTGATCGGGTCGCCGAAACGAATGAAGATGGGCAGCGGATCACGAAATGCCTCGCCACGCTCGATCCTGAACGAGCCGAGGCGGTGCGGGGCGCCTATCTCGATGGCTTCAGCTACGAGGAGCTGGCGCAGCGCTATGCGGTGCCGCTCAATACGATGCGAACATGGCTGCGCCGCAGCCTTTTAAAACTGCGAGAGTGTTTGACGGCATGAGCACGGGTTCACAAGACAGCAAAGGGCAGGGCGGCTCCCCGCTCGTGGCCGAATATGTGCTCGGTCTGCTCGACAGTGCCGAACATCTGCGCGTTGAGAAGCTCATCGCCGATAGTCCGGCGCTGCAGAAGGAGCGCGATTTCTGGAGCGCCCGCTTTGCCGCGCTCGATAGCGAATTTTCCGAAGTGACCCCGCCGGCACGCACCTGGCAGAGCATCGAGATGCGTCTTTTCCCCACGCCCGTCCGCGCATCGTGGTGGGATAGTCTTGCGCTCTGGCGCGGCATCACCGCCGGGGCACTTGCCATTGCGGTGGCTGCTGTGGGCTTCTCGCTGGTGCAGCCTGCCCCCGATTCTGCCGCACTCACCACCCAATTGGTCGCCGCCCTGCGCGCCGAGGGGAGCGATGTGCAGTTCGTCGCGCTCTATGACGGCTCGGGGGCTGTCCGGCTGACCGCGCTTTCCGGCTCCGAAATCCCCGACCGCGACTACGAACTCTGGGCCATCCAGGGCGGTGGCGCGCCGGTTTCCATGGGTATCGTCCCGGTCAACGCCCGCAGCGTCGTGGAACTCAGTCCCGCGATCCAGGCCGGCTGGGGCGAAGGCTCGGTCCTCGCCATCACCCTCGAACCCAAGGGCGGCGCCCCCAATGGCATCGCAACCGGCCCCATCGTCGCCCAGGGCGCCGTCACCCGGATCTAACGGGGCAGGGGCTTACGCAATGCCCCTCCCCAAGCGCAATGCCCACCCTCCCTTGAGAGGGATTCGACCAGGACGAAGGCAAAAATGCTCCAGCGGAGCAATTTTAGGCGAGAAGGCCGTGAGAGCTCGGCTCGAACGGCGGAGCAAAGCTAGGCCGTCAGACCGTCGCGGCGCTGGAGGGGGGCCCACACCCTCAACGCGCCCCAAAACGTCCCCCAAAAACAAAAAAAGCAAAAAATCCTGAAACTCTTTTTTCGGCGCTCCCGTAACTCCCCTTGTCCCGATCACACGGGAGAAAAATTCAACAGGAAAGACCTCGCCATGACCCTTTCGCTTCGTGCTCTCTCCGTCGCTACTCTTCTCTCTTTCGGCGCGCTCACCGGTGCGTCCCTTGCCCAGGACAATCCCGAAGTCGGCGGCGCTGCCATGTTCGCTGACAAGAACATCGTCGAGAACGCCGTCAATTCGGCCGATCACACCACGCTGGTCGCTGCCGTCCAGGCTGCGGGCCTCGTTGAAACGCTCTCCGGCGCCGGTCCCTTCACCGTTCTCGCACCGGTCAATGCTGCCTTTGACGCGCTCCCGGCAGGGACGGTCGACACCCTTCTCCTCCCTGAGAACAAGGACATGCTGACCCAGATCCTGACCTGCCACGTCATCCCGGCCAAGGCGCTGTCCACTGATATCGTGCAGATGGTCAATGATGATGGCGGCGAGCATGTGGTCGACACTGTCGGCGGTTGCAAGCTGACCCTCAAGGCCGCTGACGGCAAGGTCACCGTTACGGATGAAAACGGTACGGTCGCCAATGTAACCATTGCTGACGTTATTCAGTCCAATGGCGTCATCCACGTCATCGACGCGGTCCTGACCCCCAAGAGCTAAGATCTTATATCCCGAGACGCCGCGTTCCTCTCGCGCGGCGTCTCACTAAAACTTGACGCCGGCTTGTGCGTGCTTGTCCTATAGTCGGTGCCAAAGCACCGCCGCATGACGGCAGGTGCAGGGGAAGAGAACTATGATGCAGACGCGACGCGGCTTTCTTATTTCCGGCTCCGCCCTTGCTTTGGCAATGGCGCTGGGGCTGTGGCGGCCGCAAGGCCTTGCCGGTGCCGCAGAGGGTCATTTCCCCGTCAAGCTGAGCGATGATGAATGGCGGTCTCGCCTCTCGCCGGAGGCTTTCGAGGTCCTGCGTCGCGAAGGCACAGAGCGGGCGTTTACATCCCCGCTCAATGACGAGAAACGGGCGGGCCTGTTTCACTGCGCGGGCTGCGACTCGGCGCTGTTTTCCTCCGACACCAAGTTCGAAAGCGGCACGGGCTGGCCCAGCTTCTGGGATTTCATCGGCGGCGCCATCGGAACCTCGGAAGACAATTCCTTCGGCATGCTTCGCGTCGAAGTCCATTGCGCCAATTGCGGTGGCCACCAGGGCCACGTGTTCGAGGATGGTCCTCCCCCGACGGGCCTGCGCTACTGCATCAACGGCGTGGCGCTGAACTTCAAGGCGGCCTAGTCCGGGCGATCCGGTAGGGGGCGGCAATCTGTCCCCCCTCCTTGCCATGGCTCTGGACTGGCTTTATCTGCGCAGTGATCCCTTTTCCTGGCGCAGATCCGTGAAAATCACCATTCTTCAGACCGGCGACGTTCCGGCGCCGCTGCGACCGCAGTTCGGCGACTATTCCCGCATGTTCGAGCGGATGTTCGACAGCATTTCGGATAGTTTTGAGTACGATCTGGTCGTGGTCAACGCGAACGATCCGCTACCCGATCCCACCGAAATGACGGCAATCGTCATCACGGGCTCGCCGGCCGGGGTTTACGACGATCTGCCCTGGATCGAGCCGCTGCGCCAGTTCATCCGCAAGGCCTATGGCGCCGGAATTCCCATGCTCGGCATCTGTTTTGGCCACCAGATCATGGCCGATGCGCTGGGCGGAGAGGTGAGAAAATCCGAGAAGGGATGGGGCGTTGGCCGCCACAGCTATTCCGTGGTGGATCGTCCCGATTTCATGGCGGATGCGCCCGAAAGCCTCGCCATCGCCTGTTCGCACCAGGACCAGGTGATCGTGCCGCCCGAGGCGGCGAAGGTGATCCTTTCGACCCCCTTCACACCCAATGCCGGGCTTTATTACTCAAATGAAAAAGCGCTGAGTTTCCAGCCACATCCCGAGTTCAAGGATGATTACGCCCTGGCGCTGTCCGAGTTGCGCCGCGAGGCGCTGGGAGCGGAAAAGGCCGATCGCGCAGCGGCCAGTTTTTCCACCCCATCGGACAGCGATCTGCTGTCCCGCTACATCGTCGACTTCTTCCGCCAGGCCGTCGCCTGACGCTGGATCCTAGACGTCGCTGGCGGCCAGCAGCAGGGCGATCTCACTGCGCAAATGCTTGAGCCCAGTGCCTTTTTCGCTTGAGGTCTGGATGATGTCCGGGTGTGCGGCGGGGCGCTTGGCAATGGTGGCGCGGGTCGCCTCGATCGCCTTTTCCAGATCCTTGGCCAGCGGCTTGTCGACCTTGGTCAGCACCACCTGGTAGCTCACGGCCGCCCGGTCGAGCTCGTTCATCACCGAGATGTCGTTGTCCTTGGGGCCATGGCGGCTATCGACCAGAACATAGACCCGGCGCAGCGTTGCGCGACCCGTAAGGTATTGATGGATGAGGGCCGTCCAGGCCCGCACCTTGGGCTCGGGGGCCTTGGCGTAGCCATAGCCGGGCATGTCGACGATGCGCAGATTTTCGCTCTGGCTTTCGAAGATGTTGAGTTCCTGGGTGCGGCCCGGTGTATTGGACGTGCGCGCCAGGCCCGAGGTGCCGCACAAGGCGTTGATCAGGCTCGACTTTCCGACATTGGAGCGGCCGGCGAAGGCGATTTCCACCCGGTCCATTTCCGGCAGGTCGGCGATGCGGACACAGCCTTTGACGAAGAGGAAGGGCCGCGCGAACAGGAGGCGCCCACGCTCGATAATGTCGGTCGGAAAATCCGGTATGGTGCTCATGTCGTGCCTTTCAAAGGCAAGGCCCGCCGGCGTTGCCGACGGGCCTCGGTTAGGGTTCTGGCCGAGGTCAGCTCTTGGTGGTGTCGGCGGGCTTGGGCTTGCGCTTGAAGCTGTCGAGGATATTGCCGAAGAGGTTCACCTCTGCGCCGTGCCGCTTCATGATCGTCCACTGCTGGATGATCGAAAGCGTGTTGTTCCAGGCCCAATAGATCACCAGACCCGCCGGGAATGCGCCCAGCATGAAGGTGAAGATCACCGGCATCCAGTTGAAGATCATGGCCTGCGTCGGATCCGGCGGCGGCGGGTTGAGGCGCATCTGCACCCACATGGAAATGCCCATGATCACCGGCCAGATACCCAGGTGCAGGAACGAACCGATCAGCGGCATCACGGTCGGATCCCACGGAATCAGGCCGAACAGGGTAAAGATATTGGTCGGATCGGGCGCAGCCAGATCCTGGATCCAGCCAAAGAACGGCGCGTGGCGCATTTCAAGGCTGATGAAGATGACGGTGTAGAGCGAGAAGAACACCGGGATCTGCACGAGCACCGGCCAGCAACCCGACAGCGGGTTGATCTTTTCCTTCTTGTAGAGCTCCATCATCGCCTGCTGCTGGGCGGGGCGGTCGTCCTTGAGGCGCTCCTGGATGGCCTTCATTTCCGGCTGCACGCGGCGCATGGCGGCCATGGAGGCGTAGGAGCGGTTTGCCAGCGGGAAGAAGATGGCCTTGACGATAACGGTCACGGCCAGGATGGCGAGGCCGAAATTGCCCAGGATGCCGTAGAGCGTCACCAGCAACCAGTGCATCGGCTTGGTCAGGAAATGGAACCAGCCCCAATCGATCAGCAGTTCAAGCCGGTCGAAGCCATGGTCGCGCTCATAGGCGGCGATGACCTGTTCTTCCTTGGCGCCTGCGAAGACGAAGCTCTCGCTGCTTGCAGTGCCGCCAGCGGGAACGACGACGGGCTGGGTCTCGACATAATTGGATTGGTAGACCGGCGTCTGGCCCTGCAGGGTATGGGCAAAGCGCGCGTTGATCTGCGTTCCCGGCTTGGGCAGCACGGCGGTCGCCCAATATTTGTCGGCAATGCCGAGCCAGCCGGTGGTCGAGGCGAAGTCGACCTGACGGTCGTTCTGGATGTCGTGATATTTGCGCGCGACCCAATTGTTGGAGCCGAGCACACCGAGCAGACCCTCATGCTGGATGAAGAAGTTCTGGACCGGGGGCGTACCCTGCCGCACGACGCGAGCATAGGGGAACAGCGCCACATCGCCCGAACCGGTATTTTCAACGGTCTGGGTGATGGTGAAGAGATAATAGTCGTCGACCGCGATGGTGCGCGTGAAGATCAGGCCCTGGCCATTCTCATAGCGCAGCGTCACTGGCGTCGCAGATGTCAGCGTGGTGGTGTCGCCAACGAGGGACCACACGGTCTGGCCGTCGGGCAGGGCGATGTTTGCGCCCGCTGCGGGGGCCCAGCCCTGCTCGATATAATAGCCACCCGGCGCGCCGGCAGGCGAGAGCAGGGTGATGATGGGAGAATCGGGGGCCGTGGTCTCGCGATATTGCTTGAGTTCGAGATCGTCGATCCGCGCACCGACCAGATTGATCGAGCCATCGAGGTCGGGGGTGTTGATCTCGACGCGCGCGGACGCGGCGATGGCGCTGGCACGGTCGGCAAAGGTGGCTACGCCGCCGCTGGCCGGCGTGGCGCCTGCTGCTGGCGTGGTCCCGTCCTGCGGCACGGCCAGATTGCTCTGGGCTTCGGCTTGCTGCGTGGCGGCGATTTCGGCCTGCTGCTGCGCCCGTTCGAGCTGGGGTCCGGCGATGAAGAACTGCCAGCCGAACAGCACGAGCATGCTCAGCACGACGGCTAGGATGACATTGCGATTGTCAGAATTCATGGTCTGAGGTTCCGTTGGCCACGGCCGGTATGGGAGCGGTTATTCCCCGCCTTCTCGTCATGCACGCGGATAATGAGGCCGCCCAGATCGGCGACCAGCTTGGCAAAAGGCTGGCTCAGCGCCTCACGCCTTGCCACAAGCACATAATCATGGCTGGGCACAAAGTCACCGGCGCACGCTGCCGCAGCCGCACGCAGGCGGCGCTTCATGCGGTTTCGCTCGGGGGAGTTGCCGACCTTCTTGGTGACGGTGAAGCCGACGCCAGCGTCGTCTTCCGGGGCCGGAATTGCCTGCAGTCCAAATGCAGACCGCCCGGCGCGATTGCCCCGGGCAGCCCTCAGAAATTGCGAGCGCCGCTTCAGGCGGCGCAATTTCACAGCTTGGAATGGGAGTTCGGCCGTCATCCGGCCAAAATCCTTAAGCCGAAAGCTTCTTGCGGCCGTCGCGGCGGCGGCGATTGAGAATCGCGCGGCCGTCCTTGGTGGCCATGCGGGCGCGGAAACCGTGACGGCGAGCACGCACGAGCTTGCTGGGCTGATAAGTACGCTTCATGACTTCAGACCGCGCGGAGCACGGTTCCTCTTCTTGGGTACTGCGGGACGCAGAAAAATTCGTTTGGCCGACGGGAGCAAGCCACGTCGACTTCGGGTCGAGGGGTCTATAGGGAAAAGCCGGCATCAAGTCAACGCAGCAGCAGGTGGAAAGGGCAAGGTTTCCGCCCTGTTGTCAACCGATCCATATGTCACCATAACGATTACGTTCTTCAGTGCCTGCGGCGGATTTGCCTCGTGTCCCAATCTCCTGACCTGTGCATTGTGGGTGCCGGTGCCCTTGGCATCGCTCTGGCTCTTTATGCGCGCCGCCTCGGGGCCAGTGTGGTGCTGGTCGGGCGCGAAGGGGAGGAGACGGGCGGGGAGGCCCAGTCTGACCTCCGGCTGTCCGCGCTTTCTGCCAGCGCTTCCGTCGCAGAAACCCTCCGTCGGGCGGCCGGCATGGGGCTTGGGCCCGAGCCCCGGAAACTCGCACTCAAGGCTGTGTCCGAGCGCGTCGATCGGGTCGTCGCGCAGCAATCCGTCGAACAGGATCATTCGATCCTGGCCGCAAGGGGCATACAGCGTCTCGAAGGGCCGGTGCAATTTGCCAATCCACGTTCAATTCAGGTCGGCGACACGGTGGTCAAGCCGCGCTACACCGTCCTTGCCCCTGGTTCGATACCCCGATTGCCGGTGATCGAGGGGCTTGATCGGGTCGCCTATTTCACTCCCCATTCCATTGTCGAGAATACCCGCAAGCTGACCCATCTCGTCGTCATCGGCGGTGGAGAGGCCGCCGTCGAAATGGCGCAGATCCAGCGCCGACTCGGTGCAGAAATTACCCTTGTGACACAGGGCGAGCCCTTGCCGGGCTATGATCGGGAGGGTGTTGATATCCTTCTGCCCGGCCTTCAATCGGAAGGGGTGCGCATCCTTTCTGACTGCCATGTCAGCAAGATCATACCCCGGGCCCAGGGCACCGGTGTCCTGGTCTCCACGGCACAGGGGGAGGTCGAGGCGCTCGACGTCTCCCATATTCTCGTCGCGTTGGGCCACTCTGCTGACTGGCGCGATCTTGACCTTGCCAAGGCCCGGCTGCGGCCCGCCAAGGGCAATCCAGCAGGGCTTGTGCATGGTCCCCTGGGGCAGACGTCCAATCGCGCCGTGCGCCTCGTGGGCGCGGCCGCCGGCATCGAGCAATGGGCCGAAGCGCTGGCCCATGGCCGTGCAGTCATCGAAGCACTGGTCCATGGGGGGAACGGCACCAGCCCGATCGCGCCGCGCCTTGTCAGGACCGATCCCGCCCTGGCGCAGGTCGGCTCCATCGCGCAGGGCGGCAACAGATCGGGCCGGCAGGTTCTGCGCGCCAATCTCGGCGAGAACGGCTTGATGGCATCGCGGGGCCGGGACAGGGGCCTGGTCAAGGTTCTTGCAGAGAAGCGTGATCACATTGTCGGGGCGGTCATCGTGGCGCCCGATGCCGGGGAGATCGCCGGCCTTGTCGCTCTCGCCATGCACAGGCGGATCGGCCTTCGCGGGCTATCGGCCATGCCCGCTCCGCGTCCGAGCCTTTCTGCGGCGCTGCAGGAGCTTGCCGAGGAGGCCCTGCCCAGTCGCGCGCCTTCCCTGCAATTGAAGCTGCACCGGGCATGGCGATCCCTCGTCGCACGCTAATATTGGCGGAGGGGTGACCGCAGCGGGAGCTTGGCATAATATCGAATCACAATGTCCGACGAATCTCGTGCCAATACCGTTCGTCTTTCCAGCCTGTCGAACAAGCTGATAGCCGCGATCATTGCTGTCATCCTTCTCGTCGAAATCGTCATCTACTTGCCCTCCCTGGCCATGTTCCGGGCCACCTGGCTCGATGACCGCCTGCGCGTCGGCGTCGTGGCGGCAAGGGTCCTCGACGCCGTTCCCGATGTCATGGCCTTGCCGCGCAATCTGACGGATCGCCTGCTCACCTCGGCCGGCGCCAATGCCATCGTCTATCGCCGCGCCGGCCAGAGCCAGTTGATCGAATTGGCCGAGCCGGTTTCCCCCGACATCGTCGTCAGCGCCGATATGCGCCAGCGCGACATCGGCAGCCTCATGGCGGGGGCCATCGACACGCTCTTTGCCGGTCCCGGGCGGACCCTGCGCATCATCGGGGAGGGCGATAGCGACGAGAGCCTGATTGAGATCCTCATGCCCGAAACGCCGCTCCGGCGGGACATGCTCGACTATTCGCGGAATATCGTCCTTGTCTCGCTCGGCATCGCGGCGGTGACGGCCTTTGCGCTCTACATGCTTGTCAGCCAGCTGTTCATCCTGCCGATCCAACGGCTTTCGAGGAACATATTGAGCTTCCGCAAGGCGCCGGAGAACGCCTCGCTGATTCTGAGCGCGACGACGCGACGGGACGAGATCGGCGTGCTCGAGCGCGAATTGTCGGCCATGGAGGGGGAATTGTTCTCCATGCTGCGCCAGCAACGGCATCTGGCCGATCTGGGTCTGGCCGTCGCCAAGATCAACCACGATCTGCGCAACACCCTCACATCTGCGCAATTGCTCTCCGATCAGGTGGCGACGCTCGATGATCCGAAGGTTCAGCGCCTTGCACCGCGCCTCGTCACCACGCTCGACAAGGCCATCGGCTTTGCGCAGTCGGTGCTTGATTACGGGCGCGAGGCCGCGAGCGTACCGGTGCTGGCCCCGGTCAATCTGCGCAGCCTGGTTGAAGACGCGGCCTTCGAGGCGCGCGTGGCCGGGCACCCGGACATCGCGTTCGACAATGCGGTGGGGGACGATGTCGTCGTTTTCATCGATGCCGGCCAGATGGGGCGGGTATTCGTCAATCTCTTCAAAAATGCCCGCGAGGCGCTTGAAGCGGCCGGCCCACGCGATGGGGCCCGGATCGCCGTGGATTCGCAGGTCACCAGTTCCGGCGTCAGCGTCGGGGTGACCGATAACGGTCCGGGACTGCCGCCTCGGGCCCGCGACAATCTCTTCGTCGCCTTCGAGGGTTCAGCGCGCGCTGGGGGTACGGGGCTTGGCCTGGCGATCGCCCGTGAATTGACCGAGGCCAATGGCGGCCATTTGCGCCATGTCGATCCCGAGGGGGGTGGAACGCGGTTCGAAATGGTGCTTCCTGTGGATATGCACAGGCAATGAGACAATCTCGCAAAAAGTTTCCGCTGTCGCTTGCAATGCAGAAAACACCAATGTAATGGGTTGCCTCGTTGGACGGCGAGATTGTTTCGCCCCAACGAAAGCCGGGAAAACCGGCATGCGCGCCCGTAGCTCAGCTGGATAGAGCACCAGACTACGAATCTGGGGGTCGGACGTTCGAATCGTTCCGGGCGCGCCATTTCAGTCTTCTTGACTGAACACGGATCCACTGCAGATTTACATTTTGATATCGGCCTGCAGCACCTTCCTGCAGCCGCAAATGCCAGCTGCACGAGATCGCCGGTCCATCGGATATGGACGCTCGCGCAGCCTGCGTGCCCCTGCAGCCATCCATTTCTGGGCCGCTGATCCTGACGGCACCTTGCGATAAGCCCTTACGCCGTCCCGGCGGTGTCGCCCAGGCAACGACGGGCGACGATGTCGCCGATCTCGGCAAAGTCCGAAGCGGCCCGGCTGGAGGGGGCGGTGTATCGCACTGGCTGCCCAAGGGCGAAAGCTTCCGCCAGCCTGATGTCGTTCCTGACCGGGGGCAGAACCTTGAAGGCGCCGAACTGCAGGGATACGTCGGCACCGACGGACCGGTGCAGGCGGATCCGGTCGTTGGACATGACGGGCAGGAAACCCGCGATCTTCAACTCGTGGTTGGACTCGGTGATCACCTTGAGAAGGATGCGCATCAATTGCTTGATGCCTTCGCCGGCCAGAGGGTGGGGCACGAAGGGCACGAGCAACCAGTCGGCGGCGACAAGACCATTGATCAGCAATGCGTCGAGCGAGGGCGGGGTGTCGATGATGACGACGTCGAAGTCCCGCTGGATGGCGTCTTCGCCGATGGCACGCCTCAGGATGCCTTCATCCTGCAGGCCTTGACCGTGGTGAAACAGGCGATCGGCGGGTGCCAGAGCCAGTCGCTCGCAGCTTGTTGGAACCACGACCCCGGCCAGTGTGGCTTCCGCGCTGCGGAAGAGATCATGTGCGGTGCGCGCGCTGCGCGATACGCTTACGCCCAGCCCCACCGCGCAATGGCCCTGGGTATCGAGATCGACCAGAAGCACCCTTTGGCCACGCGCCGCCAACTCGGCTGCAATATTGACCGAAACCGTGGTCTTGCCGGTCCCGCCCTTTCGGTTCGAGACAACCAGTGTTGCGGTCACGGCATAATCCTAAAAGAGTTCGATTGCAGGCCGAGCATCCGCTTCGGAAGCCTCCTGGCTGCCGACCATGGCCGCATGGGCATCGACTTGCGACGCCATCGTGTAGCTCGAACTGAGCTTCTCCAACATTTGGGCCAAAGGTTCAATATCCAACGGTTGGTCGACATCGATGCCGAGCCTTTGCTCCACCTCGCAAATGCGGTCATTCCACATGCTGAGACCGTTTTGCACCTGCTCGATCTGCTGGCGTGTCGTATCCTGAAACTGCGCCTCGCCCAGCACACCGACGATAGTCTCCTTGATGGAGCTGACCGAGGCATAGGTGTTGCGCGTCATGGCGTGGAGTTCGCTGATCGTGCCCTGGAAGTCCTCGGATAATTGCTCGATCGTGCTCGTCAGCGTCGTGATCCAGCGTGTTTCGTCGGTAGACTGCGATTTGGCCACGTCATGTTGGGCAGCGACCCGGGCTCCAAAGGTCGCGTTGACCGAGTTCGACACCTCGTCGATGCTGTTTTCGATACGCTGGGCAAAGGCGGCGATCTGGCCGGAGAGAGTGCGCACTTCGATGGCCACAACGGCAAACCCCTTGCCCGCCTCGCCGGCCCGCGCCGCTTCGATCGCGGCGTTCACCGCCAGCAAATTGGTGGATCGGGTGACGTTCTGGATGGCTCCGGTCAGCGTCTTTAGGTTGCGGACCTGCCCGATCAATCCCAAAATGGCCGCGCTTTCGTCCCGTGTCGCTTTGGCATCCTTTTCGCGCTGGATGCGAAAAGCGGCCATGGCGACCAGATCGCGCTTGCTCTCATTGAGCAGCACTTCGGCATTCTGGTAGAGCGTCGCCGCGCGTTGAGTGCCGTGCTGCTGGGTTTCCAGCAATTGGGCGGTTTCTCCGTCGACCTGAATGAGCCTCTGCATGATCTCCACGGCCGCCGCCTCGGTGGTGCGGTTCGTCTGGTCGAGATGAACCGAGAGGAGGCGCGTCAGGTCGGACGACGACTGCATGAAGCCATGGATCTGGTGCAGGTTCTCGCGAAGTACCGCCAGGCTCTCCGCCCCCGATAAGTCGACATCGATCAACGCGTCGACCCGGAAGGCATTCTCTTCTGCGCTCAGGCTCTCGTCGAAAGGGGATGTGTCATGAGCGGAGGCAGGGATTGCCACACCTTCTCCATGGTGCGGTTCGGCCGCGTCCGGAAGGGCCTCTGCCGTGCTCGCCCTTGCCGTGGCGGCGCCAAACGGGTTGAGGCCGCGGACGAGGGATTGTGCCCTGCGAAATGCCGACATTTGCCTGTGTTTTGCTTGGATCATCATCAGGCTCCGGGAACGACCTGTTTGACCACTTTTATGAGGTCCGGCCCCGCGATCGGCTTGACCAGCCAGCCAGTGGCGCCCAGCTTCTTGCCTTCACCGCGCTTTTCGGCATTGCTTTCGGTGGTCAGGGTCAGGATCGGGGTGAACCTGAAAGCCGGCATGCCCCTCAGATTCTTGATCAGTTCGAGACCACCCATTTTGGGCATGTTGATATCAGTGATGATCAAATCGGGCTTGGGGGCCGTTTTGAGTTTGGCTAGCGCGTCCTCACCATCGCTGGCTGTGCTCACGGCGAACCCGGCCATCTCGAGGGTGGCTTTGACGCTCATCAGCATGGTGAGGGAGTCGTCGACGAGAAAAATTGACTTTGCCACGAGCGGCACCTTTGCAGTTAGTTTTCGAGAGCAGCCTTGAGCATGGCGGAGAATGGCCGGTCGGACGGCCAGGCCGTGACCGCGCATTTCGACGCCATGAGAACTTGGAGGTTGGCTGGATGCATGTGGCTGCAATCGGCAAGGTTCACCTTGGCGTTGCGCCTCTCCTGAAGCCAGTTGAGCAGCGGCTCGGCTTCGTCCACGGTCACCACGTCGACGAAGGTGGCGAGGTTCTTCTTGTACTGGATCGGCATCACAGCATCTCCTTGACATTGAGCACCATGAGAACGGACCCGTTCCCCATGAGCGCCGAGCCGGAATAGACACTCAGCGCGCCAAGGACGCCGCCGAGGGGTTTTTGGATGACATCGATGCTTTCGTGGAAGTCGTCGACGATGAGGCCGATTGCTTCTCCGGCAATTCGTGTCACCAGCACCGCCAGCTCTCCGTCGTCATTGGGGGCGGGGCGGTACGCCCATCCCCAGCAACGTGTTGAGCGGCGCAAGCGGCACCACGCTGCCACGCAGGAGGATGACCTGCTTGTCCTTGATGGTCTGGATGGAGTGGCTCGGCACGCGCACGGTTTCGAGCACATGTTCCATCGGAATGCCGAAAGTCTGCGCGTCGGATTCGATGATCATCACCTTGGTGATGGCCATGGAGAGGGGCAGAACGATGCGGATGCGCGTTCCCTTGCCGACTTCGCTGTCGAGCACAATGTTGCCATTGACCTTTTCTACGGCGGTGCGGACGACGTCCATGCCGACCCCGCGCCCCGAAAGATCGGACACCACGTCCGCGGTGGAGAAACCGGCGGCGAAGACGAGATTGACCGCTTCCCTGTCGGTAATCCGCTCCAGCCCCACCTCGTCGATGACGCCCTTTTCATAAGCCTTGCGCTTGATGATGGCGGGATCTATGCCCTTGCCGTCATCGATGATCTCGATGACCACATGGTCGCCTTCCTGGTGGGCGCGAATGGTGAGCGTGCCGAGAGCCGGCTTTCCAGCGGCCAGCCGGACGTCGGGCGCTTCGATCCCATGATCGAGGCTATTGCGCACGATGTGGATCAGCGGGTCGGCGAGTGCCTCGATGATGTTCTTGTCCGCCTCGGTCTCTTCGCCCTCGAGCAGCAGTTGAACGTCCTTGCTGAGCTTGCGGGAAATGTCCCGGACCAGGCGGGGGAAACGCTGGAACACAAACGACACAGGCATCATCCGCACCTGCATGATCGCCCCCTGCATTTCCTCGGCAATGCGGTTGATCACGGCATGCTGCGCCTTGATCTCGCGCGAGAGTTCGCGCACGCCGAATTCGTCCTCGGCACGCTGCGCCAGGTAGGGCATGGCGTTCTTGGCGACGACCATTTCTCCGATCAGGTTCATCAGCAAATCGATCTTGGCCTGTTCAACCTTGATGCTCTTCGGACCGGAGACTGGCTCCTCACCGCGGCGCCCCGATTTCTGGCCTTCAGGAAGGTCGAGGAGCTCGGGCGGGTGCTCGTCTGACGCCGGCGTCGCGCCCTTTGTCGTGACCTCAGGGGCCCGGGGCGTGTCTCCGCCCTTTGGCGTCGGGATCGCAGCCAGCAAGGCGTCGCTATTTCCAGCCTTGAGGCATTGCGCCAGAGCCTGGTCGTAGCGCGCCGCGCCCTCTGCATCACCCGCGGCGCGGCTCGAACTTGCCAGGGCCCCGGCTGCGGCGATGATCCGCCCCTTTTCCCAGGCCGGGTGATCGTCGAGAAGCAGGATCGATCGTTGCGCCGCGATGACGTCTTGAAGTTCCGTGTTGACCTCCGCCGGGGCCCGGGCCGATGCCTCGCGCTCGACCGAGCCCGTATGGGGGCCACTGTCCATCGACTGGCTGCCGATTGCCTGCAGCAGGCTGCGCAGAATTGCATGATCTGTCGGCTCGAGGTCGAGGATCACGACCAGCCAGCGGAGCGCCGAGGATGTCCAGAGATGCGGATTTTTCAGCCCGAGCAGGGTCTGGGCGGCCAGTCGCAGGGTCGTCAAATTGCCGGCGTCGAGCAGCTTGAAGGCGTCGGCGACAAAGTCTTCTTCACTGGAATTGTCGTCGACTATGCCGCTTGGCTGAACCAGCGAGAGCGCATCCACTGCCACGATATCGACCTGGTCTGGTACGTAGCGGAAGTGCTCGATGAGGGTTGCCAGCGGCGCCGTGGTCAGGATCTGGAAGTTGAGGGCACAGCGATAGGCGTCCAACTCCTCGAGTGCCGGCCAGCGATCCCTCGGTGAGATCCGCGCCGACACGGTCCCCTCGATCTGGCGGATAGTGAAGAGGGGATCGTCCCCCTGAAAAAAGCACTGCTCGTCTGGCACGTAGGTCAGCCAGTGGATGGAAGCGCCCGACAGGGCCTGCCGATAGGCGTCCATCAAGTCCGCCTCCCGCAGGGCCGCGAGCTCGGCCGTCAAGGCCATGTCGGGCACTTTTGACGACCCTGCCTCCTGGGAGGGCTCCGTCGGCATCGCCGGCACGGCTTGCGCGCTGGCAAGGGTCAAAGCGCGCAACGCTGCCGCAAGATTTGCCGAAGCCGGCGTGCTGGCCGGGCCGATCCGCCCCGTTGCCTCGATCTCGTCGCAGAGTGTGCCGACGAAGTCCATTGCGTCCAGCAGGTTGTCGGCCAGCGTCTGGGAATAGGGGATGCGCATTTCGCGCACCGCATCCATGAGGTCTTCCCCGGCATGCAGCACGCGCGTCATTTCCGGGAAATCGAAAAGACCGCTATTGCCCTTGAGGGTGTGAACCAGGCGAAACAGCTCGACCATCACCCCGGCATCGCCCGGTGCATGCTCCAGTTCCATCAGCTTTTCGCCGATCCCCTGCAGGAAGTCGCGCGTTTCGGACAGGAATTGCTCGAGAAGCGGGTTCACTGTGCAGCCTCGCCGAGCAGCATGCGAACATGGGAAAGCAATTGGGCCGGCTTGATCGGCTTGATCAGGTATAGGTTTGCACCGGACTGGAAGGCGAGGCGCTGGTCTTCGGGCGCCGCCTCCGTCGAAACCATGATGGCAGGGGCCTGTTCCATATCCTCGCTGCGCAAGCGCCGGAGGAACCCATAGCCGTCGAGCTTGGGCATGTTGATGTCGACCAGGTAGAGATCCATCTTCTGGATCAGGGCCTTCTCGAGGGCCTCGATGCCGTTGACGGCCTCCTCAACCACATAGTCCGCCGCCTCGAGGATATTGCGGTGGTACATGCGCACGGTGGCAGCATCGTCAATCACGAGGATGCGTTTCATCTCGACTCCAGGGGTTTTTGGTAGACGATGGCGGAGGGGAACTTGCGCACGGTGTAGATCGAGGAGATCCGGCTCATCGATTCAGAGTGGCCAAGGCACAGGAAACCGCCAGGATTGAGCGCGTCGAAGAACGTTTCGGCGGCAGCCTTCCGGGACACATCGTCAAAATAAATCAGTAGGTTACGACAAAATATCACGTCGAAATTGCGATAGGATCTGGTGTCTGCAGGGGCCGCGAGATTGACCCGGGTGAATTCCACCGCTTCGCGCAATTCGTCGCTGATCTGGAATTCGTCCTTGATGGGTCGGAAATATTTCTGCAGCCAGGTCCGGGGTAGATGATGCACGGAACGCGCAGAATACCGCCCCGCCCGAGCCTTGATGAGAATGCCGGTGTCGATATCGGAGGAGATGATCTCGACATCCCATTTGTTGATGCCCGGCCAACGCTCGAGCAGGAACATGGCGACCGTATAGGCTTCCTCGCCCGAGGATGATGGAATGCACCAGATGCGGATCGGCTTGGTATCGGTCTTGCGCTTGATCAGGTCGGGCAAAAGCGAATTTACCAGCGCCTCGAACTGATATTCCTCGCGCGCAAAATAGGTCTCGTTGATGGTCATCAGATTGGTGAGCTGCTGGAGCTCCAGGCCCGATGCCTCAAGACGCAATTTGTTGAAATAGGTGCGGAAGGACCCGCTATTGGTCGCCTCGATGCGCTCCAGCAGCCGCCGGTCCACGAAATAGCGCTTGGCGAGGTCGAAATCGATCCCGGTCTTGCGATAGAAATATTCGCGGAATTTCTGGAAATCGTCGTCGGTGATGTCGTTCTTGTCAGTGCGCATCGATACGCCTCAACGACAGATCGGCGGCGAACTGGATATAGGGCTCGTCCGCGAAGCGGGCCTTGAGGCCCAGCAAGGCCGCGCGCGAGGCAGATGTACCGACCTCGGCCAGGAGATCGACGGCCGTGGCGCAGACATTGACGTGTCGATCCGTCTCGATGACTGCGATCAGCCAGGCTTCGACGTCAGGGTGGCGCAGGGATTCAAGGATATTGACGGCAAAGATCCGAAGGTCGGCATTCGTGTCCGCGAGCAGGCCCTGCATCATCGGCCCGACGGCCTCGGGGAGGCTCTGCATGGCTTCGATCGCCTCGTTCCTCAGCGCCGCGTCCTCGCTTCGCAGGCAGTCCACGAGGCCAGTCACCGCGTCCTGGTCGCCGATCCGGGTCAGGCTGGTGAGAATGACTTCACGCACCGACAAATCCTGCTCGCTGTTGAGACGGGCGAGAAGGGGGACGGAGACCTCGGCATGGCCGAGAAGGTCGCGTGCCGCCCAACGGCGCTTGGCGGGATCGCTGTCGTCGAGATCGAGGAGCAGCTTTTCGCGCTCGCCAATATGCCCGAATGTCTCTTCGCTCGGGTTCTGTAGGGCTCTGATCAGGGCCATCGAATGTTCCTTTACCGTGCTGCCCAGTGGTTGAGCTGGCCGGCAATTTTGTCCGCCGCCAGGACCACGCTGGCGCCGCGTCGATTGATGAGTTCCTTGGGCATGCCGAAAACCACCGCAGTGTCCTCCGACTCCGCGATTGTGCGGCCGCCCCGTTGCTTGATCTCGGCGAAGGCCTCGGCGCCGTCCGAGCCCATGCCCGTCAGCATCACCCCGATGACACTGGCCGGATCGCAATGTTCGAGCACCGATCGTCCCAGCAGTTCCACAGAGGGGTGCCAGAGATGTTGTGCGTTTTCCGGCTGTGGCACCAAAGTCAGCTTCTTGACGCGCTGCGTCAGCACCATGTCGGCGCCCCCTCGGGCGATGTAGACCGTTCCTGCCTCGACAGGGGTCGGTGAGCTCACCTCGACGACACGCAGCCGGCAGTTCTGGTTCAGCCGTTCGGCGAACGCCTTGGTGAAAGCGGCAGGCATGTGCTGCGCGATCAATACCGGCCAGGGAAAACTCGCGGGCAGCGCAGGCAAGATGTCATCGAGGGTCCGCGGTCCGCCCGTGGACACCCCGATCACCACGACGCCGTTCGTGGGGGCCGCGCGAGTGCTCCGGCGCGCCTCGGTGGCGTCCTTGTCGGCCGCGATCCGGGTTATCAGGCTTCGCACACCCGAAGGTTTCTTCCTCAGGCGTGCACGGGCCGCTGCCCTGACCTTACTGATCAGCACATCCCCGATCTCGTCGATGGAGAGCGAGATTGTCCCGCCCGGCTTGACGATGAAATCCACGGCGCCGAGGCTGAGGGCCTCGAACGTCGCCAGCGCACCCTTTTCGGTGAGCGAGGAAACCATGACGACCGGTATGGGTCTTTCGACCATGATCTGGGAGAGGGCGGTCAGGCCGTCCATCTCGGGCATATTGATATCGAGCGTGACCACGTCCGGTTGGAAGAGGCGGTTTTGTTCCACCGCCTCCCGGCCATTTCTCGCCTGCAGGATTTCGAAGTCGCCAGCTGAGGCAAACAATTGCGTCAGCTGGCGCCGCATGAGCGCGGAATCGTCAACAATAAGAAGCTTGGTCAAATTATCAGGCGGCCACGCCGATCAGGGACTCGACGTCCTGCGCTCGCCTTCAAGTCTGGTTGCTGGTCTTGCGGGGACCTTTCAGCTGCGGGGCGCCGATGGCCCCACGCTGAAAATCGCCGATATCTCAACCGGCGCATCGCCGGGGAGGGAGGCAACACCGATGGCGGCCCGGCTCGGGATGTCTCCCTCGAACTGGCCGGCCAGGTGCGCGGACGCAAAGTCCGCGACCTTGGAATGGGCTGTGTAGGATGGGTCGGCGTTCACATACACCGTCAGGCTGATCGGGCCGGCCAGGGCCTCGCCCGGTTCAAGCTGGGCTCTGGCGGCTGACAGGGAATTTTGTGTCGCCAGCTCGGTCGCGGCGCGGAGCCGATCCATGTCGCTGGCAGCATCGACCTTGCCCGTGAACATAAGGACGCCCTCCTGCCGTGGCGTCATGCCGGACACAAAGATCAGATCGCCGTGGCGCTTGGCGGGCAGGTAGAGCCCTTGGGGCGGGGGCGCGATGGAAGCCATGTCGCTACTCCGCGCTATAGCGTTTTGC
This sequence comes from Devosia sp. FJ2-5-3, assembly GCF_029201545.1. Lineage (NCBI taxonomy): Bacteria > Pseudomonadati > Pseudomonadota > Alphaproteobacteria > Hyphomicrobiales > Devosiaceae > Devosia > Devosia sp. FJ2-5-3. Next base: position 822,593 of record NZ_CP104007.1, read on the forward strand.
CATCTCGACGATGCGGTGCGCAGCCGCGACCGCCGCCTGATGGTCCTGGGAGTAATTGAGGCGGATGCTGTGCTCGTGCGGCCCGAATTCGGTGCCGGGCGTCACGATCACATTGGCCTGCTGGCGCAGCAGCTTGACGAAATCATTGAGGCCGATCGCCAGTTTCGGCAGGGTCGGGAACACATAGCTGCCCGCCTGCGGCGTCCGCGTCGCCATCCCGGCATCGCGGAAAATGGCCAGCAGATCGTCGCGAATGGCCTCGTGCGCGGCAATGCGCTCGTCGATCCAGCCTTCCGGCTCGTTGAACCAGGTGCGCAGCACCGCCTGGTTATAGCCGGGGGCACGGAGCGACACGATCGCCTGCAGCTTTTCCATCCGGGCGATGATCTCGGGCGAGCCGAAAGCCACGCCCAGCCGGTAGCCGCTGAGCGACTCGGTCTTGGACGGGCCCATGATGGTCAGGATCTTGTTCTCGCTGAGATCGCTAGCGCAGATATGGGCGTAGGATTGGCCGCTGTAGCGCAGGCGGGAATAGAGCTGGTCGGCGATGACCGTTGCGTCATATTCCTTGGCGAGGGCGACGATTTGAGCAATCTCGTCGGCCGAATAGACAGCCCCGGTGGGATTGTTCGGATTGGAGAAGAGGAACGTCCGCGCCCCGGCCGCGAAGGCCGCGCGCAGCTGCTCGAGATCAAGACCCGCCTGTTCGTCGGAGCCCAGATAATCCATGCGGATCGGCATGATCTCGCCGCCGAAGAATTCCACCAGCTTGCGGTTGGCGAAATAGTCCGGCTGGACGATGGCAACCTTGTCGCCGGTCGAAACCGTGGAGGCAACCGCAAGGAACAGCGCGCCCTGCGTGCCGGGCGTGATGATGACGCCGAGATCAGGCGCAATATCGGCGCCGGTGAAGGCGGAGAGATGGACGGCGAGCTCGGCCCGAATGTCGGCCGAACCGCGATATTCGGTATAGGCCTGCTGGCCACCGGCTTCGACCGCAAGGGTGAACGCTTCGAACGATCCCGGAGGGGGCGTAAAGGCGTCGACATCGCCGTGCGAGAAGTCGACGAGCGCGCCGGGCAATGCGTCGCCGCGCACCAGGGCGTTCAATGCGTCAGCGGCCTGCTGGCGAACCTCCTGGCCCGGTGCATTGTCAATTCCGAGATTCTTGAACTTCGCTTCGACGCTCAACTTCGTGTTCCCTCATAGGCGTAATCTTGAAATCAGGTATCCCTTCACCGACGCAGTTGGCAACGGCAGCGGAAGGGCTTTTCGCTGAATTGTCATCGCCTTGCCTGCAGCGGACCTCACGCTGGGCCGCTCCCCCAGATCAATGCGCGAAATAGAGTGCCTGCGCATTGCCGGCAAAGATCGCCGACTGGTCCCTTTCCGGCACGGCCGAAATGCTCAATGCGACGAGGTCGTCTTCCTCGGGAACAGCGCCGAAAAGTTCGGTATGCGGCCAATCGCTGGCCCAGAGGAGGCGCTCAGGGTGATGTGCGGACAGCGCAGCAACCGCCTGGCGATAGCCGTCATAGGTCTGGCTGTCGCGAAGGCGATAGGGCGCGGAAATCTTGGTGTAGACCCGACCGGTGTCCAGCGCCCGGTCGAGCGCGTCCAGCACCGGGCCGGGTGGATCGAGCGGCATGAAGGCGAGGTGGTCGATGACCCCGGCGATGTCGTGGCGTTCTGTCAGTTCGGCGACCTGGTCTATGGCCTCGGGCCCAACCTGGAATTGCACATGCCAGCCGAGGGCCCGAATACGCGGGGCCAGATTGGCGAGGGCATCAAATCCCACGCCCGACCTGTTCCGCAAATTGATGCGAATGCCGCGGACGCCAAGTTCGTCCATTTGCCGCAATTTCGCGTCGCTGGTTTGTGGTGAAATGACCACGATGCCCCGGAGCCGCTCTCCATGGCGCGCCAGCGCATCGAGCAGAACGCTGTTGTCGAGGCCATAGACGCTCGGCTGAACCAGTACGCCCGTGGCAATGCCAAAACTCTCCGACAGCGCCAGCCAGCCATCAATCTCCTCCATGCGCGGCGTATAGCTGCGCGGCGAGGCGAGTGGTGCGTCAGCGGCGAACACATGGAAATGCGTGTCGCAGGTGCCGATTGGAAGTCTGAGGCCCGTCGCATTGCGCAAAGGGCGGGGCGGCAGGCAAAGGGGAGCCTCGTCCGGATCAGTCATCGCTCGCGGCCATCAGGAAATCGAAATCCAGTCCGTCATCCGCCTGCGTCACGTGCTGGTCATAGAGCCGGGCGTAGCCGCGCTCAGGTGGGGGTGGTGCGGGGCGCAGGGTGGTCATTCGAGCGGCAAATTCCTCCGGCCCGACCAGAAGCTCAAGGCTTCGTGCCGGCACGTCGAGGCGGATCCGGTCGCCGGTCCTTACAATGGCGAGTGGGCCGCCATCGGCCGATTCCGGCGTAATATGAAGCACGATCGTGCCATAGGCCGTGCCGCTCATGCGGGCGTCCGATATCCGCACCATGTCCTTGACGCCCTGACGCGCAAGATGGCGCGGAATGGGGATATAGCCGGCCTCGGGCATGCCGGGCGCGCCTTTGGGGCCTGCATTGCGCAGCACCAGCACGTCGTCCGCGGCAATTTCCAAGTCGGGATCTTCGAGGCGCTCGGTCATGTCCTTCACCGAATCGAACACGACGGCGCGCCCTTCATGGACCTGCAGCGCCGGATCGGCCGCTGCATGCTTGATGACGGCGCCGCGCGGGGCGAGATTGCCCGAGAGTACGGCAATGCCGCCTCCGGCAGAGATCGGCCTGCCGCGGGGGCGAATGATCTGTTCTTCGTGGCGCGTGGAGAGGCCGTCCAGTGCATCTCCGATCGTGCCACCAAAAGCGCGTGGAGCGCTGAGGTCCAAAAGGTCGGTTAGCTCCGAAAGCAGCCGTGGCACGCCGCCGGCTGCGTGGAACTCGCCCATATAGCCGCTGCCCGTCGGCTTGAGATCGACCAGCACGGGTACCTGGCGGCCAATGGTGTCCAACTCGCCCATGTCGAGCTTCCGGCCGAGCCGGCCATAGATGGCAGCAAGATGCACGACGGCATTGGTGGAGCCGCCTAGGGCCTGCAGGGTGATGAGGCCATTGCGCAGGGAGGCAGGCGTCAGGACTTCGGCGGTGGTCAGTCCGGTTTCGGTCATGGCCACCGCGGCGCGGCCGGTTTCCTCGGCGAGGCGGAACCGCTCGGAGGAGGTGGCGGGGGCGGAGCCGGCCATGGGGAGCGCCAGCCCCATGGCTTCGACCAGGGCTGCCATGGTCGATGCGGTGCCCATGACGGTGCAGGTGCCGACGGAGCTTGCGAGGCGGCCATTGATCTCGGCGATTTCGGCGTCGCCGATGGCATCGGCGCGGAACTGGGCCCAGAGGCGACGACAGTCGGTGCAGGCGCCAAGGCGCTCCCCGCGGTGGTTGCCGGTGTCCATGGGGCCGGTCGGCAGCACAATCGCCGGTACTTCGCTCGATGCCGCAGCCATCACCTGCGCGGGGATGGTCTTGTCGCAGCCCCCGATCAGGATCACCGAATCCATGGGCTGCGCGCGCACCATTTCTTCGGTTTCCATGGCCATCAGATTGCGCAGGAACATCGAGGTGGGCGAAGCGAAGCTTTCATGGATGGACATGGTGGGAAACACCATGGGCATGCCGCCCGCCAGCATGACGCCGCGCTTGGCCGCCTCGATCAGTTGCGGCACGTTGCCATGACAGGGATTGTAGTCTGAATAGGTGTTGGCAATGCCCACGATCGGCCGATCCAGCGCGTCGTCGGAATAACCCATTGCCTTGATGAAAGCCTTGCGCAGGAACAGCGAAAAGTCCTGGTCGCCATAGCTCGTCAATCGTCTGCGAAGCCCACGCGTCACCATTTCCCTCCTCGCCGCGAAGCTGTGCGGCCTAGGCCGACATTCCTACAGTCATTTCGATTATTGTCAATAATGCGAGATGCTCTTTGTCCGTTGGCAGTTGTGCGAAAGCCCGAAATGCGCATAAACTCTGATGGATGATGATCGGCGTCTCTCCGATATGGTTCGAGGGGATGCTCCAAATTATTGATAAGAGGCGGTAGTCATGCGGGTTGGTTTGGTTGGTGCGGGCTGGGTCACCCAATATCACCTTCCGGCTTGGGCCAATGTCGACGGTGCTGAAGTGGTCGCGATCTGTGATCCCGACCCCATTGCCCTCGGGTCGCGCGCCAACGCCTTCGGCATTACGGGGCGCTATCCGAGCCTTAAGGACATGCTCGAAAACATCGAGATCGACGCGCTCGACATTGCGACGCCCCGGCGGCTGCATGCCGCCAATGTCCGACAAGGCGCTGCGCGGGGGCTTGCCATGCTGTGTCAGAAGCCGTTGGGCGTCGATCTTTTTGAGGCCGAGACATTGGTCGCCGAGATTGGCGATGCGGTGCCTCTCATGGTCCACGAAAACTGGCGCTTCCGCCCTTATTATCGTGAATTGAAGCGTTGGCTCGACGAGGGGGTTGTCGGGGAGGTCGTTTCCATCCGTCTGGATTTCCACTCGAGCGGCATGATCCCGGGGGCAGATGGGCTTCGGCCGGCCATCGTGCGCCAGCCCTTCTTCCGCAGCGAGCGGCGGCTTCTGGTGATGGAGGTTCTGATCCACCACCTTGACACGCTACGCTCGCTCTTTGGCGAATTCGACCTTCGATCGGCAAGGCTTGGGCGGAGCAATGAGGAGATCGTCGGCGAGGACAGCGCCATATTGAGCCTTGTCCGGCGCGACGATGGCGTGCCGCTCGCCGTGTCGGGCAATCTTGGCGTGCACGGCGCCCCGGCCGCGCCCATGGACCAGTTGTGGATTTTCGGCTCGAAAGGCACTGTCCATCTCGATGACTCCACCTTGCGGCTCTTTGGGGATCACCCGCGGGAAATGAGCTTTGATCCCGGCGCCAGCTATCAGGCGGCCTATGATGGGGCGATCGCCCACTTCGTTTCGTGTCTTCGGGATGGGGCGCGGTTCGAAACCAGTGCGCCGGACAATCTCGAAACTTTGCGCCTTGTCGAGGCGGCCTATCAGCTGAGCGGATTTAACCCGTCAGGAAGTTTCTGATAAAGGTGGGGGCAGGACGCGCGCGAGGCATTGTCATGGCCGACAACATTGAAGACCCCGACCTCGATCACGAGGCCATCGCTCGGGCGCTGGAAGAGGACATAATCTTTGGCCGTCTCGCGCCGGGCGCGCGGTTGACCGAGGATTCGCTGTTGTCGCGTTTTCCCGTGACGCGGCACTTTGTGCGTCAGGCGCTGGTGCAGCTCGAGCAGGTCGGTATCGTCGTGCGCGAGCGCAACAAGGGGGCAACGGTTCGTTCCCTCACGCCTGATGAGGTGCGCCAGATCTATGCCGTGCGCGAACTGGTGCAACGCCAGGCGGCGCTCTTGATCCCGCTCCCGGCGCCGCGGGCGTTGATTGTCGAATTGCTCGAAATCCATAGGGAGCACGGCGAGCATATCGAAAACGGTTACCTGCGCGGTGTGCACGACACCAATGACCGTTTTCACCTCAAGTTTTTCGGTGCTTGCGGCAACAAATATCTGGTCCAGACCATCGAGCTCTATATGCGCTACAGCCTGCCGGTGCGCGCCAATTCCATGGCCGACAGGACGGCGCTCGATATCGCCCACAGCCAGCACAAGCTGATGATCGACATGCTGAGCGGACGCGACAATTGGCTCCTGTCCCAGCTCTGCGTCGACCATCTGCAGCCTTCGAAGCGTCGTTATATCGACCTGGTCGAGGGATAGCGCTCGCGCGTAAAGCGCGCAGAGTGCCGTGAGGTCGGCCCCCCCCCCCCCGAGTGTGAAGCACCCCGCCGAGGGAGGGTCGGCGAGGTGCAGGCGCATCAATAGTCGATGCGCAGGAGGGAGATACCCTGACGGGGGAGGTTGGTGGTCAGGGTGACTGCGCCATCGCTGGCGTCTGCAGTGCCGGTTTCAAGAACGGCGAGTTGGCCCGACGCTTCAAGCGTCTTGAAGTCATCTGCGGAAATGGTCTGCGGTGAGCCCATGGCCTGCCACACGCCGTAGGAATTGGAGTGATCCTTGTCCATGCGGAAATGGGTCAGCTTGTGCTTGCCCGGGGTCAGGTTCTTGAGGGCGATGGTGACATTGGCGGCGCCCTCGTCCACATCGTCGTCATGGTAATTCCAGACGAGGATGGAAACGCCGGTGTCGTCGCGCGTGGCCACGGCATTGACGTCCGGCTGTTCGCGCACGCCGTGTTCCATGATGGTCTCTATGTCGACGGCGTGGTCGGACTTTGCCTCGATCCACTCGCCCTTGAGCTTGCCGAGCATGCGGAAGCCATTGAGCACTGCCTTGTCGACGCCATTGGTCGCCAGATCGCGGAAGCCGTCATACCAGGGCTGGTCTTCAAACAGGAATGCCCAGGTCACGGCCCCTTCGATCTCGATCCCGGCGCGCTGGCTCAGCTCATAGGTGCGGATCATGCTCTCGACGACATAGGCACCGTAAAGCGGTCCGTTGCGATATCCATTCTGGGCGTGGACGCGCGCCGAGCAGGCGGCGCAGCCTTCCGGATCCGATTCTCCGATGACGGTCGGCAGGTGCCGTAGCGTGGGGAATTCGTTGACGATGGCGAGATTGGCTTCGATATCGCGCAGCTGCTTGTGCAGGCCCATGCGGACATGGTCCTTCCAGATCACCGGATTGCCCTTGGCGTGGAAGGCGATGAAGTCGATCGGTGAATTGTTGTCGACCACATATTGCAGGAATTCGCGCAGGAATGCCTGGGCTTTCGGGTTGTTGAAGGCGCCGCAAGTGTGCGGGCCGCCGACGCGGGTGCCAGGCAGGGCCGACTTTATCGCCTTGGCGGTGACGTCGTACATGTCACAGAATTCGCGGACCGTGCCCTTCCAATAATGGCCGTCCGGTTCGTTCCAGACTTCCCAGGGCCAGGTCAGCACTTTTTCCTCGCCATAGCGGTCTGCGAGATGGCGTGCCCAGGCGTGGACGAGGTCGCCCCACTTCTTGAGGTCGTTCGGCGGCATGGCCCAGCCGGTCATGATGCTGGCATAGCGATCCTCGAGCGACCAGGAGTGCCGATAGGGGCCGGGATCGTCGGAGAGCGCTTCGGGGGTGAACCCGACCTGCACCAGCGGGATATTGCCGGCCTCCACATAGGCGTCGAAAATCTGGTCCATGACAGTCCAGTCATAGACCGGATTGCCGTTCGCGTCCTCGGTATAGGCGTTGGTGGATCCCCATTTGAGGGCGTATTTCCCGTCGCCGGAGGACAGGAGATTGTGGGTTCGGATGCGGGGCGGCTCCGGGCTAAGCTCAGTCAGTTCCTTGAGCAGCTTCTTGCCATTGGCCGTGTAGGTATAGTTCGGCTCATCATAGCCGAACCAGTTCCACAATGGCCTGTATGCTCCTCGGCTGGCGCTCGCGTCGACGTCGATGCGGACGTCATAAGTCGCTGTCATCTATACTCTCCACCCTCATTTTATGCATGGAAGCGAACGCAGGCAGATCGCTGCGATCGTCGATACCAGCCTACCTCAACTGGTCATCTTGTCAATAATAGGGGGTGATATTGCGGAGGTCTATCCGAGAAATCCTGATAAAACTCCGAATGACCCTGTCGCTTTGTCGATAATCCTGTTGCCCTTTCCTGCAAAATTGTCGATAAAGACCGTGTACAGAAGCTGCCGAGGGGGGAAACGCGGCGCTGTCAGAAACTGAGGAGGCGACAAAGCCGGGCGCAAAGCTCGGCAAGGTCGCTGTCCGCTTTTGCGGGCATGAGGAGGAAAGACCATGCTGTTCAAAAAACTGGCCGCAGCCGCTTTAGCCATCGCCGCCATGGCGGTGCCGGCTGTCGCCCAGGATTTCATCGCGGGCATTCCCCGCAACGAGGCTCTGATTGTCCAGGGGCCGGCGGCGCAGAACGCCGAATGGTTCAATCTGTGGGCGCCCGGTGGTGGCGCTTCGGTCAATGGCAACCAGCAGCTCTCGGCCGATACGCTCTGGTGGATCAATCCGGAAGGCACGGGTGACGCGGCCTGGACCAACGCCCTGGCTGCGGACAAGCCGGTTTATAACGACGACTTCACCCAGATGACCGTGACGCTCAAGGAAGGTATCTTCTGGAGCGATGGCGTCGAGTTCACCGCCGACGACGTCAAGTTCACCGTCGACACCCAGATGGCCAATCCCGGGATGGGCTGGAGCGCGCCCTTCACCGTCAACGTCGACAATGTCGAGGTGCCCGACCGCAATACGGTGGTGTTCAACCTCAAATCGCCGAACTCGCGTTTCCACACGCTCTTCACGGTGCGCTGGAATGCGGCCTGGATCATGCCCAAGCATGTGTTCGAAAAGGTCGAAGACCCGCTCAAGGATCCTTTCAATCCGCCGATTTCGCTGTCTGCCTATGTGCTTCACAGCTATGACTCGGCCGGCAATTGGGCGATCTGGAAGCTGCGCGACGACTGGCAGCGGACCTCGATCGGCATGGGCCTGACCAAGGAGCCGGACGTCAAATACGTGGTCTATCGCAATGCGGGTAACCCCGATGCGCGCGTCATCGAGCAGATGAACCACAATCTCGACGTCATCAACGACATCGCGCCCGAAGGCATGTTTACCATCGCTCGCGATGCCGGCGACAGCACGGCCTATTGGTTCCCGGGCTTCCCCTTTGCCCATCCGGATCCAACCCTGCCTTCAGTGCTGTTCAATCACCAGGTCGAAGCCTTTGCCGACAAGGACGTCCGCTGGGCTCTGGCGCTGATGATCGACATTCGCGCCGTCGCCATGGGTTCCTATCGCGGTGCGGCCAATCTGGCTGCTCTTTCTACCCCGCCCACGGGTTCGGCAATCACCGATTATTATGTGCCGATGCAGGATTGGCTTGCCAATTACGAAGTCGACACGGGTACGCGCAAGGTAAAGCCCTACGACCCGACCACGGCCGAGCAGATTGCAGCGCTCGTTCGTCCGCAATGGGGCGACCAGATTCCCTCAGATCCGGAACAGCTCAAGGCCATGTTCGGCCATGGCTGGTGGAAACAGGATCTGGCTGCAGCCGCAGAACTCCTGCAGAAGGCCGGCTTCACCAAGAACGGCAATCAGTGGATGAAGCCCGATGGCACCCCGTTCACCATCAAGCTGATGGTCGAAGGCGACGCCATTCCGACGCTGGCCCGCGCCGGTACCATCATCGCCCAGCAATGGTCGATGGAGGGCATCCAGACCACGGTCGACGTCGCCGGCCCGACAAACGGCCAGCGTCTTGGCGGTGGCGATTTCGAGGCTGCGGTCTATTGGACCGTCGAGACCTGGGGCGGCCACCCCGACCTCTCGTTCTTCCTTGAGAGCTACCACTCGGATTTCATCAAGCCCAAGGGTGAAACGCAGCCACCGCGCAATCTGACGCGCTGGCAGGATGAGCGTCTCGATACCATCATCGAAGCAAACCGGACGGTCGGTTTCGATGATCCGAAGGTCGCCGAGCTCGGCATGGACTATCTCAAGCTCGCCGTCGAAGAGATGCCGTTCATTCCGCTCATGGCCTACAACAAGTTCGCGCCCTTCGACACGACCTATTGGACAGGTTACCCAAGCGCGGCAAACCCCTATGCCGCCTCGGGTCCGAACTGGTCGAACCTGCGCTACATGATCGTTGCGCTGGAATCCAATCCTGCTGCACCGGCTGCGCAGTAAGTTCCGGGTGGGCGGGGTCTGACCCCGCCCATCACCGACACTCATTTATGCGAGAGCGGATACGATGGACGGCTTCGCCAAATATCTCGTCCGGCGCCTCTTCCAGTTTTTCCTCGTGATCTTCCTGGGCGTGTCGCTGGCCTTCCTCATCACCAACCTGTCTCCGGTCAATCCGGTGGAGCAGTCGGTTGCGCTGATGACCAGTTTTGGCGCAACCGATCCGCGCTCGGTGGAATTGATGCGCGAGGCGCTCGAGCAGCTCTATGGGCTGCAGGGCTCCATGCTCGATCAATACCTCTCATTCTGGGGACGCGTCCTGCGCGGCGATTTCGGTCCCTCGCTGTCGGCCTTCCCGACGCCGGTCATGTCGCTGATCATGGGGGCGCTGCCCTGGACCATCGGTCTGCTGTCACTGGCCTTGGTCATCACATGGTCGCTGGGCAATTTGCTTGGCGCGCTGGCCGGCTATTACCGCTCAAATCTGCTGCTGAAGCTTTCGGGCGCGGCGATCATGGCGCTGCATCCGGTGCCGGCCTATATCGTGGGCCTCGTTCTGTTGCTGACCTTCGGTTTTATCTGGCCGGTTCTGCCCATTTCAGGTGGGGCGCAGATGAACCTTCAGCCGGGCTTCACCTTTGACTATATCCGCTCGCTCATCGTGCATGGCACGTTGCCGGCACTGACCCTGGTCCTGGTGGGCATCGGCAGCTGGTTCATCTCCATGCGCTCGCTGGTCTCCAACATCGTCACCGACGATCACGTGGTCTATGCCGAGCTTGGCGGGGTCAATTCGGGCAAGATATTTTCTCAATATGTGGCGCGCAATGCGCTGTTGCCGCAACTGACCGGCCTGGCACTGAGCCTCGGCAATGTCTTTGGCGGCGCCGTGATCACCGAGTTCCTGTTCAACTATCCCGGGGTCGGGCGATTGCTCATCCAGGGCATTTACCGCGGCGATTATTCGCTGGTGCTGGGTGTCACCACCATGTCGATCATTGCTGTGGCCGTGGCCGTCTTCATCATCGACCTCATCTACCCCCTTATTGATCCGCGCGTGAGGCTGGGCTGACCATGTTCAAGATCCTGCGTGACCTGCTGCGCTACAATATCGAGTTCACCATCGGATTTATCCTGACGATGGGGATATTCCTGTTTGCGCTGGCCCATTTCTGGGCGCCGCTCCCTGACTCCGCCATCTACCTCCTCCCGCCCGACATGCCGCCTTCGGCCGAATACTGGCTGGGGACCACGTCTCGTGGACAGGACGTCCTCTGGCAGATGAGTTCGGCGATCTGGAACACCATGCTGTTCGGGTTGACCGTCACCGTGCTCAGCCGTCTGCTCGCCGTCACGGTGGGCATGCTCTCGGGTTATCTCGGCGGCAAGTGGGACGAGTTCTTGATGACGATCAACGACACGATGATCGCACTGCCGAACATCCCGATCCTGCTCCTCGTCTACTTCGTCATGCGCGACCAGATGAGCTGGCCGATCCTGGCGCTCACCGCAGCGCTGCTCGGCTGGAATTATGACGCCCGCCTCATCCGCTCGGTGACGCTGAGCCTGCGCAACCGCGAATTCACCCGTCACGCCGTCTTTGCGGGGATGAGCGTGCCGCAGATTCTGGTGCGCCAGCATCTGCCCTATGTCATGCCGGTGATCTTCTTTACCGCCATGAACAACCTCATCTGGGCCATCGGCCTCGAGGTGACGCTGTCGGTTCTGGGGTTTTCCGACATCAACCGGCCGACCATTGGCGGCATGATCTATTGGGCCAACCAGCACCAGGCGATCATTGCAGGCATATGGTGGTGGATGGCGTTCCCGATCATTGCTGTGGTGCTGCTGTTTCTGGGGCTGTTTCTCCTCGCCATTTCCGTCAACGAATATATCGACCCGCGCAGCCGCCTCAGCCGGATGGGAGCCTGATCATGCTCGAAACTTTGGAGGTCAAGACCGAGGCCGCGGTGCAAGACGTGCTGCGCGTCGAGGGGCTCAAGGCCTACTACCAGATGAACTATTTCGGCGTGCGCCGTGAGGTTCGGGCGGTCGACGATGTGACCTTGACCATCAAGCGGAACGAGATCTACGGCATTGCCGGGGAATCCTCTTCCGGCAAATCCTCGCTGATCAAGACCATCGCCGGTGCCATCACCCCGCCGCTGCGCGTTGTGGAAGGCTCGGTCAAATTCGAGTTCGGCGGCAAGACGCTCGACGTCTATGCCGAACCCGGCAGGATGAAGGCGGCGCGCTGGAAGCACCTGTCCTACATCATGCAGGGGTCCATGAACGTGCTCAATCCGGTACGCCGGGTAAAGCACGCTTTCCACGACTTCGCCTTCAAGCATATGGGCCTGTCCGAGGCCGCGTTCCGCACGCGGGTGGAAGCCCATCTTCACCGCATCGGGCTCGATCCGCATGTGCTCGAGGCATTTCCGCACCAGCTTTCGGGCGGCATGCGGCAAAGACTGACCATTGCGCTGGCCACGGTCTGCGAGCCGGAATTCATCATCGCTGACGAGCCGACCACGGCGCTCGACGTATTGGTCCAACAGGATGTGCTCGCGCTGATCAAGGATTTGCAGCAGCGCATGGGCTCTTCGATCATTTTCGTGACCCACGACATGACCGTGCATGCCGCCATCGCCGATCGCATCGGCATCGTCTATGCCGGGCGGCTGGTGGAGGAGGGGCCAACCATCGATGTGTTCGAGCGGCCGCAGCACCCCTATACGGCGCACCTCATCAGCAGCCTTCCGCGCATCGGGGACACCCGCAAGCGCAAGGCCCTGCCGGGAAAACCGCCCAATCTTGCCGAGCCCCCGAGCGGCTGTCGGTTCCATCCGCGGTGCCCGCTCGCCATCGATAAATGCCGCGTGGAAAATCCGCCACTTGAGGCCCGCAATTCCGGTCGGGTCGCCTGCTGGCGCGCCGGAGAGGTCGAAGTCGCATGAGCCCGCTGCTTGAACTGAGCCACGTCAACAAGGACTATCGCATCGGCGGCTTCTTCGACCGCTCGACCCTGCATGCCGTCAAGGATGTCAGCTTCACCCTCGATGCTGCCAGGCCGGAGATCTTCACCATTGTCGGGGAGTCCGGCAGCGGCAAGACCACGACGGCGCGCATGATCCTCGGCAATGAAATCCCCACCAGCGGCACGCTCCGCTTCATGGGCGAGGACATAGCCGGCATTCGCAGCCGAAAGGCCCGCCTCGCCTTCATGGCAAAAGCCCAGCCGATCTTCCAGAACCCCTTCGAGGCCTTCAATCCGCTGACAACGCTGGACTATTACCTGTTCTCGACGGCCCGGCGCTTCCTCAATCTCACCGCCAAGACCGAGGTCGAAGCCGCCGCCGACAAGGCCCTCCAGCATGTCGGTCTTTCCCTCGCCGAAGTACGCGGGCGCTATTCCCACGAGCTCTCGGGCGGGCAATTGCAGCGCATCGCCGTCGCACGGGCGCTCATCCCCGATCCCAAACTGATCGTTGCCGACGAGCCGGTGTCGATGGTCGACGCATCCCTGCGCATGTCCATCGTCAACCTCTTCCGCGACCTCCGGGACAATCTTGGGGTCTCCATCATCTACATCACCCACGATCTCTCGACGGCCTACTATATCTCGGACCGTGTGATCATCATGCACCGGGGCGATGTGGTGGAGGCCGGCGACGCCAAATCGGTTCTCGGCAACCCGCAGCAGGCCTATTCCCGCGCGCTTCGAAATGCCGTGCTCCCGCCCGACCCGGTCGAGGCACGCCGCATCATCATGGAAAAACTGGCCGGCTAAGCCACTCCCGTCGCCTCGATGGAAAGATGGGTCCGTCGCGCCCGCACACCGGCACCGCGTGCTGGAGCTTTGCTGCGCCGTTTCGTCGGCAACGGAATATTGGTCTTGACTCCAGATCATCTAATTCATAGATGATCTTTATAACTGATCATATGGAGTCTAGATCATGACCGCGATTTTTCGCCTGGATGCCAGCATAAGGGAGGCTGGGTCCGTCACGCGCGCCGTTGCGAACAGCCTTCAGGAGAAGCTGGTGTCCGGCTTGTCCAGCCCGTCATTGACGCAGCGCGATATCGGCCTGTCCCCCTTGCCGTCGACGGCGTGGGCAGGGGCCATTTTCGGGCCCCATATCCCCGAGGCCCAGCGTACGCCCGAGCAGGTGCAAGGCATTGCCCTGGCCGCCGAACTTGCCGATGAACTGATTGCCGCCGACGCCTATATCTTCGCGCTGCCGTTCTACAATTACGGCGTCTCCCAGCATTTTAAGGCCTATGTCGACATCGTGCTGGCCGATTCCCGCTTTCCGGCCGGCGGGGCCTCTCCCATTGCCGGGCGTCCGGCACAATTGGTCATCGCCCGGGGTGGCGGTTATGGCCCCGGTTCGCCCCGCCATGGCTGGGATCACGGGACGGCATGGTATCGGCGCGTCTTGGAGGATATCTGGCAGCTGGACGTCGAAATCATCGAATGTGAACTGACGCTGGCCGATGTCACCCCCGCCATGGAACAATTGCGAGGGCTGGCCGCCGAAAACCTTGCCAAGGCGCATGAAGCAGCCCATCGCAACGGCCAGTTCATGGCCGAACGTCTCGATGCCGTTCCGGTTCTCGACTTGGTTGCCGGGGCGCGCTAAAATGCGTCCATGAGCAAGAGCCGGACGAAATCATGCGAACCGTCCTTCGGCGTTGGGCTGGGCTGGGCCTTGGCCGCACTGCTGAAAGACTATCAGAGCCAATTGGAGGCGGCCCTTGAAGGGCTGCCCGGTGGCGCGCGCGCATTCCTGGTCATGTCCCATGTCGAACAGAAGACCTGCCAGAGCCAGATTTCGATTGCCGAGCATCTCGACCTGGACAAGACGACGCTCACCTATTTGCTCGATGCCCTGGAAAAAGAAGGGCTCGTCAGGCGCACCACGGACCCCAATGACAGGCGCAGCCGCCATATCACGCTCACCACGGAGGGCGCATCGGCCCTCGCGCGGCTCGCCAAGGCAGTCGGTGAAATCGAGCACAATATTCTGGGACGGCTCGGGGGCGAGGACGCAGCGCAGTTTCACCAGTCACTGATGAAAATAGCCGGGCTTGAAGGCAAGACGATGGGTGAAGTCATCGAGTCCGATGAAGGGGCGCATATTTGCCAGTCAACGATGGGCATCACTGCCGATAGCTGAAATGATGTCGGGATCGTAGAGACGATATGCGCCCGTCACAGGCTCTTGCCCGGGAGGCGGATCGATGGCGACAGCAGATCTTGCCGATGTTTACCGCGACTATATCGACTGCCTGAACAGGCAGGACTGGGACCGGCTTGGCCGCTTTGTCGATGAAGGCGTGCGCCATAATGCCCGGCAATTCGGCCTGCCGGGATACAGGAAAATGCTCGAGCAAGATTTCGAGCAGATCCCTGATCTTCGTTTCGAGATCGATATTATCGTCGTCGATGCGCCCCATGTCGCGGTGCGGCTCTGGTTCGAAGTCACGCCAATAGGCGCCTTCCTTGGTCTGCCGGTCAATGGGCGCACAGTCTCATTCTCAGAAAATGCCATTTATGCATACCGTGGGGGCAAGATCCGCGAGGTGTGGTCGGTGATCGACAAGGCGGCCATCGAAGCCCAGCTGGGATAGCCGGCCGAAATGCCGGCGCGTCAGGCTTTGTGCGCATTTTCGGCCGTCTCAGGTCATCTCCTCTCCAGCCCGCTGTCAGGGCAGGAAGAAGTCGGCGTCTTCCTCCTGCAAATAGGGCCTTGCGGCCTCGGCATCGATGTCGAGGCCAAGGCCGGGGGCTTCGAGCAGGTCGACGTGGCTATCGGTAACGATCCGCTCGGGCAGGCCGATGACGATATCCTTCCACCAGGGATCTGAGGCGCTGGGATATTCGAAGGCGATGTAGTTGGCGGGCAGGGTGGCGCACACATTGATGAGGGCACCGAGCCCGAGAAGGCCATTGGCGGTGCCATGCGGTGCCATCATGATCGAGTGCATATAGGCGTGCTCGGCGACCCATTTGAGTTCGGCAATGCCACCGATATCGGCCGGGTCCGGTCCGACGACGCGCACTGCCTGGGTCTCGATCAGCTCCTTGAAATTGTGCCGGGAATAGATCTGCTCGCCGGTATGGATCGGTGTCGTGGTCGAAACGGTCAGCTCGCGATAGGCCTGCGGATTGACCCAGGGAACGTAGTCGCCGGTCAGCATGTCCTCGAGCCACATGAGATTGTATTTCTCGACCGCCCGCGCAAAGCGGATGGCATCGTTGAGGAACCAGCCGGGTCCGCAATCGAGCGCCAGGGACACCTTGTCCCCCAGGACCTCCTTCATGGCCGCGACGCAATCGAGCATGTGGTTGAAGCCGCGCTCGGAAATCTGCCCCTGGTCCATGGCGCCGTGAAAGTCGGAATTGTTCTGGCGCACGCCATAGTGGAAGTCGGCAATGGTGTCCTTCATCTTGGAATGGAAGGAAATGCCCTGCTTGATCATGAAGAAGTTTTCGGGCCGCTCCATCATCCATTTGACGTCTTCGGCATAGTCTTCGGGCCTGTCGCCGCTGCGTTTGCGGCGGATCGAGCCGTTATAGACGCGCACCCTGTCGCGCACCTTTCCGCCCAAAAGCTTATAGACGGGCACATTGGCGGCCTTGCCGGCAATGTCCCATAGCGCGTGCTCGATGGCGCTGACGGCTGCGCCATAGGGTTTGAAGCTGCCGCGCTGGCGGATCTTGAGCATGCAGCGTTCGACATCGGTTGGGTCCTCGCCGATCAGCGCCTCCCGAAAGTGCAGCACGAAGGGTTTTATATAGGGCTTGGTGAATTCCACCTCGCCCAGGCCATGCAGGCCCTCATCGGTCACGATGCGGACAATGGGGTGCTGCCCGATAACGGCGCAGCGGAGATCGGTGATCTTCATGCTTGACCCTATTTGACGGCCGAAAAGGCGGTGGGTGTCAGAAACTGCGTGGACACATTGGCAATGATCGGCCCATCTCTTTCCGAGGCGTCGCGCACCCTGATCCAGTCGGGGTCCCTGCCAAATAGATCCCATTTGGTCTCGCGCTCGGCCAGGCTTTCCCAGGCGAGGAAATAGGTGAGATGGTTATTGCTCTCCCCGGCCAGGGTGGTGAAGAAGCCGGCCTGGCGCATCCCGTGTTTTTCGAACAGGGCGCAGGTGTGGTCGGAAAATCGCTTGAGCAGCGCCGGCATGCGGCCCGGCAGGCAGGTGTAGATCCGCATTTCGTAAATCAATCTGATATCCCCCCAAAAAACGCCGGCCTAGTGCCGGTGCAAGCCATCAACTCCAGGTGCGGTCCCAGGAATGTTCGAAATCCCAATGGTCGGTCGGCTGCCAGATGCCGGAGACGCCGGGTTGGAGATGCTGGCTGATGATCTCGTCGACAACATCGTCTATGCCGAGGCCCGGCTTGTCCGGCACTTCGATGAAGCCGTTCCTGATCAGTGGCTTGGGTAGCCCGGTGACGATGTCGTCCCACCAATCCACCTCCACCGAGTGGTATTCGAGCGCCATGAAATTCTCGGTGGCGACGGCGACATGGGCTGCCGCCATGGCGGCAATCGGGCTTTCGGCCATGTGGATGGCCATGGCGACCCCGTGGTCCTGCGCCATGTCGCCGATCTTCTTGGTTTCCAGAATGCCGCCCGAGGTCAGGAGGTCCGGGTGGATCACCGAAATCCCGGCCTTGAGCAGGGGCTCGAAACCCTCCTTGAGATAGATGTCCTCGCCGGTGCAGATCGGCACCGTTGTGGCCTCCTGAAGGTGCCGATACTGCTCGGTATATTGCCAGGGGATCACGTCTTCGAGCCAGGCGGGCACGTATTTTTCGATGCGCCGGGCCAGGCGTATGCCGCTTTGCAGCGAGATATGGCCGACATGATCGATGGCGAGCGGCACTTCGTAGCCGATCACCTCGCGTACTTCGTGGATATATTGCTCGAGAAGATCGAGTCCCTTGTCGCTGAAATGCAGGCCGGTGAAAGGGTGCCGCACATTGTGGATGTCATAGACGGCGTTGCGGGCAATGCGCTCCTCGGCGGTACGGGAGCGGCCATGGCCGGGCGCGACGCGGTATCCCTCGAGGGAACCGGCGGGGGCAACGACGGCACCGGGGATATCGGCGATCTGCATCAGCCCCAGATCCATCTTGAGGAAGGTGAAGCCCATGTCCATGCGGGCTTTGAGGCGCTTGCCGGTTTCGGTGCCGCTCGGCTTTTCGGCGTCCGTATCGCAATAGCAGCGCACCTTGTCGCGAAATTTGCCGCCCAGCATCTGGTAGATCGGCACGCCATAGGCCTTGCCGGCGAGGTCCCAGAGGGCGATCTCGATGCCCGAAACGCCGCCGCCCTGCCGCCCGTGGCCACCGAACTGCTTGATGCGACGAAAAAGGCGGTCGATATCGCAGGGGTTTTCACCGAGGAGCCGGCTCTTGAGCATCAGCGCATAGGTGGCGCTGGCCCCGTCGCGCACCTCCCCAAATCCCACCAGCCCCTGGTTGGTATAGATCTTGATCAGTGCCGAAGTGAACGGGGCGCCGACGATTTCGGCGACCCGCAGGTCGGTGATGCGGAGCGCGCTCGGCCGCGACGCGGTCCTCACATTCTCCTCGACTGTTTCTCCTGCAGCTTTGGCGTCCATCTGGTCCCTCCCTACCGTCTGGCCTGAATTCAAGTTCAGTCGATGTCGATCCTGTTGGCGTCGAGATAGTCCCGGTTCATCTCGACGCCGAGGCCGGGCGCGCGGCTGAGCTTGAGGCTGCCATTGGAATTGTCCAGCGGGCGGTCGATCAGATGGTCATATTTGCTGAGATTCCATTCGGAGGTCTCGAGCCGGTAGAAATTCGGCACCGTCATCATCACCTGGGCGCCGGCAATGACGTTGATGGGGCCGGCGGCATCGTGTGGCGAAACCGGGATGTAATAGGCCTCGCACAGCGCCGAAATCTTCTTGAGCTCGGTAATGCCGCCGGTCCAGGTAACGTCGGGCATGATGTAGTCGGCAAGCTTGTTCTCGAGAATGGGCACGAAATCCCATTTGGTGTGACCGCGCTCGCCCCAGGAAATGGGGACGTTGACCTTGTCGCGAACCTGCTTGAGGGCGTTGAAACTTTCGGGTGGCACGGGCTCTTCGAACCAGTCGATATCGCCCGCTTCCTCCAGTGTATTGCAGAGCCGTATGGCTGTCGGAACGTCAAAGCGCCCATGGGCGTCGATCAGGATTTCGATGTCCGGTCCAGCGGTTTGGCGAATAAGGGCGGTGAGTTCGGCCGCTTCACGCTCGTCCTTGCGGGTCATCGAGCCATCAAGATAGCCCTCGGACTGCTCACGGGGCACGCCCTTGTTGTCGAGCGGCCTCTGCTGGGCGAAGGGGTCAAATTTCAGGGCCGTGTGTCCGGACGCGATGATGTCGCGGATCTCCTGCTGCACCGCCTCCTTCGAGGTGAATTTGCGCTGGTCGGGGTGGGTGTAGAGCAGGATATCGTCCCGCACCGGTCCGCCGAGCAATTCGTATATCGGCTGGCCCAGGACCTTGCCGCGAATGTCCCAAAGGGCGATATCGATGGCGCTGACGCATTCCACCGCCGCCCCCCGGCTGCCCATATAGGTGAAGTTGCGGAAGATCTTGTGCCAGATCCGTTCGATATGGGCGGGATCATCCCCCTCGATGATCTTGCCGATCTGGCGCAGCATGAGACAGAGGGCGCGATTGGCCACGAAGGTCGTGGTGGTGATCTCGCCCCAGCCCGAAATCCCCTCGTCAGTCGTCACCTCGACGAACAGGAATTCCCCCCAATACGATGCGTCCGATTTGATCAGCCACGGTTTCACACCGGTGACCTTCATATGTTACCCCTCCGTTAACATTAGACCGGCAGATGCTAACTCGCGCGCGCTGCCTCCACCGCTCGCATATGCTCGAGAATGTGGCGCCCGGAGCCTTCGACATGCTGGGCCACCAGTGCTGCCGCCCTGTCGGCTTCGCCATTCTTGATGAGTTCAATAAGTTCTCTGTGTTCGCGAATCACCTGCGCGCGTCGCGCCAAAGTAAAGTTGAAGCGACGGCTGACAGCGCGCAAGACTTCTCGATGCTTCCACCAGAGTTCTGCTGCGTGCCTGTTATAGTGCCGTTCATACATGATTGTGTGAAAGCGCGTGTCGAGCTCGCTGTGCTGGAGTTGATCGGCGAAGTTGTTTTCCTCGATTTCGGCCTGCACCCGTTCAAGCTGGGTGATATCTTCCGGCGTCGCCATGCCCACGAACCAGCGGGTCAGCGCTGGCTCGATAAGCACCCCTATCTCATAGATATCCCTCACGAAATCCTGGTCGATCGGCCGAACCCGGGCGCCACGATTGGGTGAAATAACGACAAAGCCCTCTCCTCTCAGGAGCTGCAGCGCCTCCCGAACCGGGTTGGTCGAGGTTTCGTGCCGCTGTGCCAGTTCGGCGACCACGAGGCGCGCATTTGCCTCCAGGCGACCGGAAATTATGTCGTCGCGGATCTGCTGGTAGACCGAGTCTCCTGCCGGTGTGGCGCCGCTGAGAGCCAGGCCCGCGGGCGGCTGCGCCTTGTATTGCTGCATCTAAAGTCCTGTTATTCCGAAATTTTCCAGCGCTGCAATTCGTCAAGCAACTGCAGAATTACGCATCTATTTCCCTAGATCGTACAGCAAACTGCTTGGATAATGTACAATAATGCACGGTTGACACGCAATTTCTCATCTGTAACGTTGCCATTTGTGACTGACGTGCATCAGAAGGCCCAAGGCTCGATCACCGTGTCACGAGGAGGATACCTGCCGCGGAGGGACGCTGGCAGGGGCACAGGAGGACTAGATGAGGAACTACCCGATGGGCCGCGCTTTGGCGCGCGGCGCAGTAGTCTCTGCACTTGCCGTGTCTATGATGGGCAATTCAGTATTCGCCCAAAGCGTCGATCTCAGTCAGTGGTCGCCCGAATATGTGCGATCCATCGCGGGGACGGAGACCTACAACACCGCCGAGCAATGCGGAGCGGTTACGCCACTCGATTATGAGGGCAAGCTAACCTTCTGGTATCAAGGCGTTTTCGAGGGTGACCCCGATCTCCTGCGCCAGTATTACCGCGACTTCTTCGAGGCGTTCCGCACCACCTATCCCAATATCCAGCTCGAAGAGCAGGCGCTCACCTATAACGATCTTCTGGATAAGTTCAGGACCGCTCTGCTTGGCAATGCCGGCCCGATGGTCGTGCGCCTGCAAATTCTCGGCGGCGTCGAGTTTGCCTCGAAAGGTTATCTGCAGGAACTCAAGCCAGAAGACGTCGGCTGGAAGTCTGAGGATTTCTGGCCGGGCGCGCTCAAGTCCGTCATGTGGGAAGGCAAGGCCTATGGTATTCCCACCAATAATGAAACCATGGCTTTGATCTGGAACGCCGACATCTTTGAGCGTGCAGGCCTCGATCCTGAGGTGCCGCCTGCAACCTGGGATGACGTTGTCGCCTATTCCAAGCAGATCCACGATACGCTTGGGGTCGCCGGTTATGGCCTCGTGGCCCGGAAGAATGCTGGCAACACGCCGTATCGCTTCATGCCGCAGCTGTGGGGCTATGGTGGTGGCGTGTTCGACGAGGCGGACGCCAACCCGACCTATGACGAAATCCGCCTTGATAGCCCGGAGAGCATCCGCGCCCTGCAGGCATCCTACGATATGTATGTCCGCGACCAGTCGGTCCCGGTTTCGGCATTGACCAACCAGCAGGCGGACAACCAGCCACTGTTCCTCGCCGGCCAGTTGGCCATGATGATCTCGCATCCGTCCGACTACGACGTGATGCTCGATCTGCAGGCCAAGGCCACCGGTTCCGATAAGGAAAAGGCACAGACCGTCATCGACAATATGCGCTATGGCCTCATCCCGACCGGTCCGGACGGGCGGCGCGCTGTCGTCTTCGGTGGCTCCAATATCCACATACTCAACCCCGAATATGTTGAAGGCGGGGAAGTCGACGAGGCCGCGGCAAAGGCGATGGTCTGCTTCTGGACCAGTCCCGAATGGTCGCTGAAGATGGCCTATGCGGGGTCCAACCCCGGTAACCTCAACGGCTTCAAGACCGAATGGATGAAGGAGCGCCTCGACAGTATCGAGTTCCTGGATGTCACGACGTCGATGCTCCCCTATGGCGTGCCGTTCCCGACCCTGCCGGAAACGCCCGAGATCATGAACATCATCATTCCGGACATGATCCAGAATGCTCTGACGGGCGCGATGACAGTGGAAGAAGCGGCCAAGGACGCAGCCCAGAAGGTCCGGGATATCCGGGAGGGCGGCGGGCTCTAGCTCCCTGCTTTTCGAAGGTGATCGGCGGCCTTTGGCTGCCGATCCTCATCCTGCCAGGATATGGAGCACCAACTTGACCGTCCATACAGGCTATGCCGGGTCCGCCCAGGCTGTCAGGAACAAGCCCCCGGGCCTCTTCCAGCAGATGTGGGCCAGCCGTTCCGATTATCTCTATGTGCTGCCGGCTATCGTCGTGATGCTGGTCGTGATCGCGTACCCGATCTACTACACGGTTGACCTCTCCTTTTTCAGAACGCCGCCTGGCCTGCAGCTGCGCGACAAGGTGTTTATCGGCGTAGATAACTATACCACCATCCTGTCCAGCGACGTTTTTTGGCGGGTGACGCTCAACACGGCGATCTGGACCCTGGCTTCCACGGTCATCGCCTTCATCCTGGGCTTCGCATCCGCGCTGGCATTGCACCGGGACTTTGGTGGTCGCGCCATATTGCGCGCCATCCTGATTATTCCGTGGGTGATCAGCGCCGTGGCCGCCTCCTATATCTGGAAGTGGATCTATCACTCCGATTTCGGCATCATCGGCGCGGTAATGGTGCAGCTCGGTCTCGTCGCTCGCCAACCCAATTTCATCGACAACGTCAACACAGTTCTGCCTTCACTGATCGTGGTCAATATCTGGCGGGAATTCCCGTTTGCCATGATCATGGTAATGGCTGGCCTGCAGACCGTCCCCGATCAGCTGCTGCGTGCGGCAAAGGTCGATGGTGCTTCGGCCTGGCAGCGCTTCTGGCACGTCACGTTTCCGCACCTGCGCAGTGTCTCGACGGTTACCATCCTCCTGCTGTCCGTGGCCAATTTCAATTCGTTCATCGTGCCATGGATCATGACCGGGGGCGGACCATCCAACGCGTCTCACATCTGGATCACACACATCTACGAGCTTGCCTTCGGGCGACAGCGCTGGGGTGTTGCGGCGGCCTATTCGGTGCTGCTCTTCATTATCCTGATGATGCTCGGCTACTTCTACGTGAAGGCGCTCAGCGGCAATGAAAAGCAGGAGCAGGGCGCATGAGCGTGACCTCCATACGTGAGACCCCTCGGAGCCGGAAACGCATTGATGGCTGGCGCTGGGCGGGCCGCATTTTCCTGTTCCTCATGCTTCTCTACACGGCTGTGCCGATGATCTGGATGCTGTTGACCTCGATCAAGTCCGGTTTCGCGGCGATGCAGTTTCCGCCTCAATGGTGGCCCGCGGAGCCAACTCTCGCGAGCTACCAGAAGCTACTCGACCCCCAAAACAGCGTGGGGCAGGACTTTCTGCGCTTCTTCTGGAACAGCCTTTTTGTTTCGGTCTGCACCACCGTTCTGGCCGTGGTGGTCGCAGTCCCGGCCGCCTATGCCTTCTCGCGCTTCCGCTTTCCGGGGCGCCGGTTCCTGTTTTTCGCGGTGCTGCTGCGCAACATGTTTCCGGCGGTCATCTTCCTCGTGCCACTGTTTATCCTGATGCGCCTTTTGGGTCTGGTGAATACGCACGGCTCGCTGATCCTTACCTATCTCACCTTCGGACTTCCGCTCGCCATCTGGCTGCTCAAGGGGTTTTACGACAACATTCCCGTCCAGCTCGAACAGGCCGCGCGGATCGATGGCGCGACGCGCTTCCAGGCATTCTTCCTCATCGTGATGCCGCTCTCGGTTCCGGGCATCATCGCGACAGCGATCTATTCCTTCATCGGCGCGTGGAATGAATACATCTTTGCCGCCACCTTCCTCACCAAGAACGAACAGCTGACACTGCCGGTCGGGATCCAGCGGTTTTTCTCCGAGAACACCACGGATTTCCCCGGGCTGATGGCGGCCAGCTTCATGATGAGCGTGCCGGTCGTCGTGCTTTTCCTCATCCTGCAGAAATATTTCGTGCGTGCCCTCACCGAAGGCGCGGTCAAGCACTAGAAGGGTTTTCAATGGCTCAGGTCGTTCTCAAAGATCTCGTCAAGTCCTACGGCCCCGTCTTCGCCGCTAACAAAGTGTCCCTGACCGTCAATGATGGCGAGTTCGTCGCGCTGGTCGGGCCGTCTGGCTGCGGCAAGACGACAACGCTCAACCTCGTGGCCGGTCTCATCCCCATCACATCGGGCGACATCGTCATCGGCGACAGGGTCGTCAACGATCTCGACCCCAAGGACCGGGACATTGCGATGGTGTTCCAGAACTATGCGCTCTATCCGCAGAAGACGGTGTTCCAGAACCTCGCCTTCCCGCTGCAGATGCGAAAACTGCCAAAGGCCGAGGTCGAAGCCAAGGTGATGGAGGCGGCCAAGGTGCTCGACATCACCCATTTGCTCGAGCGGCGACCGCGCGAACTTTCGGGCGGCCAACAGCAGCGTGTCGCCCTCGGCCGCGCTCTGGTGCGCGACCCCGCGGTATTTCTGATGGACGAGCCGCTCAGCAATCTCGACGCAAAGCTGCGCGTACAGATGCGAAGCGAGATCAAGCGCTTCCATCAGGATCTGCATGCCACCATCATTTATGTGACGCATGACCAGCTCGAGGCCGTCACAATGGCCGACAAGATGGCGGTCATGAACGGCGGGATGCTCCAGCAATACGACACGCCGGCGCAGGTCTTCGCCAATCCGGTGAACATGTTCGTCGCGAGCTTTATCGGCAGCCCGGCCATGAGCCTTGTGCCACTGGAACTCACCAAGGTCGACGGTCGGGTCGCTGTTGCCAGCAGCGACGGATGGCACTTGCTGCTCTCCGAGCGCAACGCCCGAAAGGTGGCCAAGGCCACGTCAAACAAGATCGTCCTTGGTGCCCGCCACTCCACCATTAAGCTTCACAAGAGCGCAGTTGAGGGCTCCGTTCCCGCCCGCGTCTACACGGTTGAACCCACCGGGGACATCACGTTCGTTCAGGCATTCCTCGCGGGAGCAGTCGTGAACATCAGCCTGCCACCATCGGTTATGGTCGAGCCCGATGAGAATGTGTGGCTCGAATTCGACCAGGATCGGATCCATCTTTTTGATGGCCAGACTGAGATGGCGCTTAGCGCCGACTGAACCACTTCGAGATTTTTATGCCTGTCACATTGAAGATTACTGCAATCAAGCCCTTCCCCGTTCGGGTGGGGATACGAAACCAATTCCTGGTGAAGGTGGAAACGGATCAAGGCATCAGCGGTTGGGGCGAGAGTGGCCTGACGGGCCGGGAAAAAGCGGTGGCCGGAGCCATCGAACACTACCGGGAATTCCTGATTGGCCAGGATGCCATGCAGATCGGTCGCATCTGGCAGGAGATGTATCGCAGTCAGTATTTCGAGGGGGGGCGGGTGCTGCAGGCAGCGATTTCGGCGATCGACATTGCGCTTCATGACATCAAGGGCAAGGCACTCGGCGTTCCAGTCTACGAATTGCTCGGAGGCCGGCAACGGCATGTTATCCCAACTTTTGCATCGACCGGCGACAGTGCAGGCGAAGGCGCAGTCGATCGGGCCAAACAGTTAATGGCGGAGGGCTTTGGCGCCATCCGCTTTTTCCCCATTGGCCAGGATAGCGCCGATTTCTTCGAGCCGCGCCAATCGATCGCCGCGACAGCCCGTCTTCTCAATAGAGCCAGGGAGGAATTGGGCAGTGAGGTGGTGCTGGGGATCGACTATCATCACCGCCTCTCCGTCGCCGAAGCCGCCAGTTTTTGCGCCAAGCTCGATCGGGGCGTTCTCGATTTTCTCGAAGAGCCAATTCGGGACGAAACGCCGGAGGCCTACCAGTCGCTGCGGACGATGACGGATATCCCCTTTGCCATAGGGGAGGAGTTCGCCAGCAAATGGCAGTTCCTGCCTTACATCGAGCGTGGCATCCATCAGTTCAATCGTCTCGACGTCTGCAATGTGGGTGGTCTCACCGAGGCGATGAAAGTGGCCGGCTGGAGCGAGGCGCACTATGTCGACCTGATGCCGCACAACCCCCTGGGGCCCGTGTGCACCGCAGCGACGATCCACTTTGCGGCCGCCGTGCCCAATTTCGCCTGGCTGGAAACGCGCGCGCCCGAAAGAGGGCTGGGCTTCGACAATGCCGATTTCTTTCCAGTGCAGCCGCAATTGCAGGGCGCCGTCTATCCGGTCAGCGATGCGCCGGGCCTTGGTGTCGAAGTCAATGAGGCGCTCCTGGCGCAGCAGAGTTTTGAGTTCTGGGAGGCGCCGCATCTGCGCCGCACCGACGGTTCAGTCACTAATTGGTAGATCGGAGAAATTCAGTGACGCACACACCGGCGATCACACGGCCGCCAAGGGCGACCATCGAGGCGCTAAAGGCAATCGGCGCTGCAACTGTGGCCGGAACGCTGGGCCACATGGGCATACGCAATCCGCATATGCAGGGTCCCGTCAGCTGGAATCCGGGCAAGTCGATCGTCGGTCCGGCGCTCACGTTGCAGTTCATGCCCAAACGCGAGGATCTTTACGACGAGGGGGAATATGCCGATCCTGAAAAGCAGCTGCATCGGCATGTTCTGTATCATGTCGAGGAGGGCGATGTGGTTGTCGTCGATGCGCGCGCAGACATGAGCTCGGGCGTCTTCGGCGACATGATGAGTACCTATTTCAAGGGTCGAGGCGGGGCCGGCATCATCATCGATGGCTGCATGCGCGACTTCCCGAACGTGCGGAAACTTGACCTGCCAGTGTGGCTGCGCGGATGGACTCCGAACTTTCACACGCAGACGGGCCTCATGCCTTTCGCCGTCAATGTGCCGGTCGCCTGCGGCGGCGTGACGGTCATGCCAGGCGACATCATCGTTGCCGATGATGATGGGGCGGTTGTCGTACCAGTTGCGCTCGCCTCGGAGGTGATCGCCAAGGCGCGCGAACATCATGACTGGGAAGATTTTTCCCGCGAAAAGCTCATGGCTGGGGCTCCGCTCCAGCGCTATTATCCGCTCCACCCGGATGCGCAGGAAGAATACGAGGCCTGGCGAAAGCTGAACCCGCGCTAGACCGGTCCCGTTTCATTCTACGCTTTCGCTGGGAGGGTCGTTTTCCCATTTCGTGGGAATGATGCCAAGCATGGGCCCGATCCGGGCGATGATGCGGCCTGTCATGTCGCCTGCATTGTACGCGGCGGTGCGCCCGGTTCCAGGCCGCTCGGGGCGAGGTTCGTCGACCATGACGATCATCGCATAGCGGGGAGCATCCAGCGGGAAGGCCGAGGAAAAAAAGGT
The DNA here is from genome assembly GCF_029201545.1 of Devosia sp. FJ2-5-3. Taxonomy (NCBI): domain Bacteria; kingdom Pseudomonadati; phylum Pseudomonadota; class Alphaproteobacteria; order Hyphomicrobiales; family Devosiaceae; genus Devosia; species Devosia sp. FJ2-5-3. The sequence continues at coordinate 849,813 of NZ_CP104007.1, forward strand.
CGTGACTTTCTCGTTGGAATATCGACCGCCGACGACCTTCTCTGCGGTCCCCGTCTTGCCCCCGACGCGGTAGCCGTCGGCCAGCTTGTCGGCACGGCGGGCGGAGCCCTCGAGGGCATTGAGACGGAGGAGGTACCGCATCTGTTCGCTAGTTGTGCCGCTGATGACCCGCCTGACTGTTTGCTGCCCGTCATCTTCGGCTAGCCTCAGCAATGTAGGGGTAAGCAGATGCCCGCCATTGACCAGCGCGGCAGTGGCCGAGAGCATCTGGATAGGCGTCACGCTCAGGCCGTGGCCAAAGGACACGGTGGCCGCTGCGACACTTGAGAGCTTTTTTGGGACAACAGAAGCGGTGACCTCGGGCAGTTCGATCCGCGGCATGTCGTCAAAGCCCATGCGGGACAGGAACTGCCGGAACGCGTCGGCGCCCATTTTCTCGGCAATACGCACGGTCCCGATGTTCGAGGAATAGGTGAACACCTCGGGGATGGAGAGGTGACGATATTTTCCGTAATAGTCGGAGATCGTGTGCCGTCCGAACCGTACCGGCGTGCTGGCGTCTACCTTGTCCGTCAGTCTTATCGCGCCGGCATCGAGGGCCCCGGCGATGGTGATTGGCTTGAAGATGGACGCAGGCTCGAATTTTGCCGCTGTCATGCGGTTGAACCGGCCATCCTTAAGCATCGTCGTCGGGTCATTGGGGTCAAAATCCGGCAAGGACGCCAAGGCCAGCAATTCCCCGGTTTGCACGTCGATGATGGATCCGGCTGCGGCGGCCGCCTGATAGCGCGTCAGAGCATCCCTCAGTTCTGAATGCAGTACGTGCTGGACACGCATGTCGATGGAGAGGCGGACCGGCTTGAGTGCGGTATCGTGGGCAAGTCCCAATTGGTGCAAGAGGGCGAGGTCGCCATTCTTGTCGAGGTAATGCTCGATGCCGGCTATTCCGCGGTTGTCGATGTCGACCGCGCCAAGAATATGGGACGCCTGACTGAAACCGGGATAGAACCGCTTCGTCTCGGACAAAAAGTCGATACCAGGTATGCCCAGCCGCATGATGTCGGACTGGATATTCGGTGTGAGCTCACGCGCAATCCATGCGAAACCACTGTTCCCCGAGAGGCGGCTGTGCAGCCGATCGAGATCGAGTTGCGGCAAGACAGAGTGGATGGCCGAAGCGGCTTCGGCAACATCCACGATGTTTCGCGGTTCAGCAAAAAGGGAAGGCACCCTGATGTCCAGCGCCATTGCAACCCCATTTCGGTCCACAATGGTTGGGCGCGAGGCAAGGGTGGAATTGAGCACCCGGCCGTCGATGGATCGCGTCGTATCCAAGGAGCCAAACCACACCAATCGAGCTGCGACGAGCAGGAAGCCCATGGAGACGAGCCAGAATGCCCATTTGGCGCGCCGTGTCGTCGTGTCGCGATTACGTTTTCGGCCGCCAGAGAGATGAATGACGCGATGTTGGGAGCAGAGTTTTGATCCGGGTGCCACCGACGGTTGGTACCGCGTCGATTGCATCTGCTCGCTCAAATCTTCACAGTCTCCAGCACGCGCAGCCCCAGGCATGCGCCTGTATCGGGTTGCCATATAATCAGTATACTGATCATCGGTATGCTTGTCAATTTCGGGGTTGAGTTCTTGCCGGTCAGTTCATTGCCAGGCCATCTGGCGCGCCGCTTTCATCAGCTCTCCACCGCGCTGTTCGACGTTGAGATGCAGCGGAGCGGGATCGACCTGACGCCTGTTCAATATGCTGCGCTCGCCGCCATTTTCGCCAAACCGGAAATCGATCAAGCCTCGCTGGCAGGCCTTATCGGATACGATCGAACGACCATAGGCGGCGTCGTGGACAGGTTGTGCGACAAGGGTTTTGTGGCCCGTAGCACCAATCCCGGCGATCGCAGGGCCAAAGTGCTCGTCTCCACACCGGCAGGGGCGGCAATCCTGGAACGCGCAAATGAAATTGTGCGGGCGGCACAGGAGCAACTCGTTGCCGGGCTTGATCGCTCTGAGAGGAAACAACTCGTTCAGCTGCTCGAGAAGGCCATCACAGCCTTGGGCGATGTCAGTCGCACGTCACGCTAAAGCGTTCCGAGGAAAAGTGGACGCCACTTTTCCTGTTCGGGAGCGTGACAAAGCAACGACTTAGAGTGATTTCATCGCGTCAACGACGCGGTGAAGTCCTCTAGGCATCGAACGGGAAAACGCCAGCGCGAAGTCGGCGAAAGGGCAATGTCGCGATGTTGCTCGTGCATGGTCCAGGGGTGGAGACAGTGTAGGACCCGCGCATGATCTTGTCATAGGCCCGCCGGTGCTGCACCGCGGCCTTGATGTCGATTGCCTTGAGACTTTCGGGAATGATTCCTTGGGAGCGCAACTGCCCGAGGTCTGCGGGAGCCATTTTGACGGAGCTGAGAAGAACGGTGACGCCGGCGACTTGGATCACCGCCGAAGGCCCCATATCGATATTGACGCCGCGCGATGCCACGATGTGGCTGTTTCGGTCCTCGAGGACGTATTTTCCGTCACTGCGGCGCAAAAAAGTGCCCTCAACCTCCAGCGGGCCAGCGCCCAACTTGCTTCCTTTTCCGCCGATAGTGAGTTTTACGGTGTCACCGGGTTTGGCACTTGCCAGTGCTGCCACGGCTTCTGCATCGGCGATGGCCACGGCCGCATTGTCAATGCCGTGACGAAGGAAGGCCCGGAGCACTGCAGTATCGTCTCCGGGCGCGCCCCCACCGATATTGTCCGATGGTTCTACGATAAGAAATGGACCACCCTCGTCGCTTTTCGATTTGATATCAAGAACCGCCGCATCGAGATCCCATTCGGGTGGCTGTCCAAGTTCGCGCATGTCGACCGCGAGTTGTTCGAGCCGGTCCAGTGCGTGTGCCGCCTCTTCGGCCGGTCCCGTGGTGACGACGGAGAAAGCCACGCCTGCAGACGGCACGTCGGAAAAGGAGTAGCCGCCGATAACATTGGCGACCCAGATGCCATTGTCCTCTGCCTCGATCTGTCGGGCCAGGGCTTCCAAATCCTTCATCGGGCTATCGGCTGTCCCCGTGCCCGGCGGCGCCCACATAACCGGGGCATTGCGCGTGTACATGCGGGGCACGGCGCCCTCGTTCAAACACCGGGCCAAAAGGCGGGCGGACAGGACAGCCATATCGCGGCTGTCTGTGTGGGGATTTTCCCGATACGCGACCAGGCAATTCGCCCCCTCCGACATCAGCTCCGTGAAGTTGGCATGCAGGTCAAAAACACCAAATACGGGGAGGGTTTCCGCTCCAGGAACCGTTCGGATCATGCGTAACAAGTCGCCTTCCACATCCACGCTCTCGGTGGTCACGTGGGCCCCGTGCAAAGACAGCCAAATCCCGTCGAGCCGGCCGCGCGCCAGGCTGTCGCGCAACGTGTTCAGCAATTCCGCGGTGAACTGAACAAAGACCGAATGGTCTACCGGGCCGGCAGGCGCGGCTTGATAGTCATTGGCGGGAATGACGGTCCAGCCGTGTTCATCAGCGACCTCCAGAAAGCCATCTATCGTTGAGGCATCTCCCCGGCGGGCGAGCAGCTCAGCACCGCGCTTGATCGAGAAATCGTCCAAGGAAGTTCCCTGCTCAACGAAGGAATGCGTTTCGTGAAACAGAGCGGCGATCAGGATCGTCTTTGTCATACTGTGGCCCGCGTCGGTGGGAATGACCCGACGTGCAATTACGCACGCCGGGTCTTCTAATTGACTCTGTCTCGAATTAGTCATGAGCAAAATTCATGACGAACAGACGCGCTTTCTACTAAGAAAGCGTCAGAAATATACACGAGATGGTCGAATACTACTTTAGAATATTGCCTTGGTTGTCGCTATTGACAGTGACTTTGAAAGCCTACTTACATTTGTGCATTATCTGAACTTGCGCTTGTTTCGTTGGGTGGAACAATTGCTGATCGCTCAAGGCGGTGGGGAGAATTATGCGGGTTTTTGCAGCGTCGCTGGCCACAGAAACAAATACCTTTTCGCCGATCTTTACCGATCGAAGCGGGTTCGAAACGGCCTTCTATTGCACGCCGGGAACGCATCCGGACACACCCACCCTCTGTTCAGCGCCAATGGTCGCCGCGCGACGCCGGGCCGAGACGGATGGCTTTACGCTGATTGAAGGCACGGCGAGCTGGGCTGAGCCGGCCGGACTTATTTCGCAAGGGGCGTACGAAAGTCTGCGGGATGAAATTCTGGATCAGCTCAAGGCCGTAATGCCGGTCGACATCGTCGTCTATGGCCTCCACGGTGCGATGGTGGCCCGGGGATATGATGATCCCGAAGGCGATCTCCTGGCGCGTACACGCGAGATCGTGGGTCCCGACGTCGTTATCGGCGCCGAGTTGGACATGCATCATCACTTGACGCGCAAGCGGGTGCAAAGCGCGGACATTCTCGTGGCCTTCAAGGAGTTTCCGCATACCGATTTTCTGGCGCGCGCCGAAGATCTTCTGGAGCTTTGTCTCCGTGCCGCTCGGGGTGAGATACAGCCGGTGACAGAGGTGTTCGACATGCGCTCTCTTGCTGCCAGCTTCATGACCAGCCGGGAGCCGGGGCGCAGTTTCGTCGACCGCCTCATGGCAATGGAAGGAAAGGACGGGATCCTTTCCATCTCGGTGACGCACGGCTTTACCCCGGCCGATGTGCCGGATGTCGGGTGCAAGGTGTTTGTCGTGGCTGATGGCGAGGCGAACCGGGGCAAGGCGAAGGCGCTGGCGGAAAAGCTCGGCCGTGAAATATTGGCTTGGCCTCCCGGATCATCCTCACCACCGCATTTCAAGCCCGCAGAGGCAATCGCCCAGGCGTTGCAGGAGCCTGGTCAGCCTATCGTTTTTGCGGACAGATGGGACAGCCCCGGCGGCGGCGTTGCGGGCGATTCCTCGGTTATGGTGCGCGAATTGCTCGCACATCCCGAAATCCCTTCGGCCATCGGTGCATTGTGGGATCCCGTCGCTGTTCAGTTTTGCCGGGCTGCCGGTGCAGGGGAAAAGATCCGCCTCCGGTTTTGCGGAAAAGTCTCTGAAACATCGGGTTCTCCCATCGATGCGGACGTGCTCGTGAAAGCTGTAAGCGAGGATTTGCTGATCCCGTTCGAGCAGAGTTGGGTCTCTCTCGGGCCTGCTGCCGCGATCAGCATCGGCGCTGTCGATATTGTTCTCGTAACGGGGCGGGCGCAGACATTCAGCCCACCTGCTTTCACCAATCTTGGCATCGACCTTGCCCAGAAGAAGATCGTGGTCGTCAAATCGTCCAACCATTTCTATGCCGCATTTTCCAAGATTGCGGCGGCGATTCACTACCTCGACTCCGGCGGACCCTTCCCGAGCGATCCTCGCAAGATCGCCTATACCAAGCTGGCGCGGCCGATCGCTCCGCTCGACCCAAATCCACTGCTCTAGCGGGGCCCGCAAAGTACTTTTGGGTAGGCGCTGGTCGAGGGGGGTGTCATGCTGAAGTTGTTTCTTGAGGTGGAACTTGGCGTCATTGACGCCATTATTGGCCGTCCCTAGCCTGCGAATAAGGGAAGTTGGGGCGCCTGAGGGAAGGTGCCTCAACACTGCCGGCAGCACCGGCGTAATCTGATGATTTGGCTTGTTAGTCTGTGGGTCCTGCGGTTTGGTCGCTGGCCCGCGAGGGGAGACGCATGCGCATCGCAATCATATACGTGGCGCAGGAAACAAACGACTTCAACCCTCTGCCGACCACGCTGCAGGACTATGAAGCCTTTGGCATTTTTGAAGGGCAGGCCGTCATCGACCGCATGCAGGGTGCCGGGCAGGTGGGCGGCTTTCTGCAGGTGGTGGCCGATTCAGGCCTGGATATCGAAATCGTGCCGATCATCCGGGCGTGGTCTTGCGCCGGTGGCCGGATTACGCGGGATGCATTCGATTATTTCCAGCACAAGATTGAAGACGGCCTGAGGGCAGCTGGGCCGCTGGACGGGTTGGCGCTGCAACTTCACGGCGCCTGCGCAGCCGATGGTATCGACGATGTCGAGGGTCAGCAGGCCGCACTTTGCCGGGCGATACTGGGCCCCAACGTACCCATCGTGCTCGGCATCGATCACCACGCCAATATCACGCGCAAGATTGTCGAAAACGTCGACGCCATCGTGGGGCACCGCACTCAACCCCACGACGTCTTCGATACCGGTGTGATCGGGACCGAGCTCTTGCTCGACATCATTGCCAATAAGCTCAGGCCCACCACGGCCTGGCGCAAGATACCGCTGGTTTCGCACCAGGAGAAATTCCTGACCGCCCATGGCCCGATGAAGAAATGGTTCGACCGTGCACGTGCCATGGAAGCGGATCCGAGGGTGCTGCAAGCCTCCAATTACCCGATGCAGCCCTGGCTCGATGTGGAAGACGGCGGCTGGTCGACAATCGTCGTCACCAATGATGATCAGGCCCTTGCAGAGGAACTGGCCGATGAATTGGCGGATCTCTGCTGGTCGTTGCGCGATGAATTCCAGGAGCGGGAGGCTGTGGATGTCGATGCGGCGGTCTTGATGGCCGATGCAGAGCCCGAGGGGCTCGTCGTGCTGTCAGACACCGGCGATACGGTCTTTGGTGGAGCGGCCGGCGACAGCAATGTGATCCTTGAAGCGGTTCTGCGCCTCGGCATCAAGAAGCCCATACTCATCCCGATGATCTCGCCGGCTGCAGCTCGCACGCTGGCGGAGGCGGGGGAGGGCGCCAGCGTCACCATCGCGCTCGGTGGGGATGGAGCGCCAGAGTTTTTCTCTCCGATTGAAGTCACAGGCACTGTGCGCAAGGTCGGCGGAGGCGTGCTCAACATTGTCGAAGGGCACCATGGCGCAGTCGATCTGGGGATCGCAGTGATCTTCGATATCGGCTCCGTGACGATGATGATCACAGAATTGCGGGGCCTCGCGGGCAATTTGCCCGAGCTCTACGAAGCCTTCGGAATCGATCCTCGAGACTATGGGATTGCGGTGCTCAAGACCGCGTCCAACTTCCAGTATTTTTCCAAAATTGCCAGTTGCGTCATCCGGGCGGACACGCCCGGTCCTGGTCAATCGGACGTTTTTACCCTGCCGTGGAAGCGCATTCCGCGGCCGATCTACCCGCTCGATCCGGTCGATGACTGGCGGGCTGTGTCCTCGATGCCAGGTGGAGGGGGCCCCTCGCGAACGCATCGAACTGTCTAGTCGTTACGTGCCTCATTTCGAAAAACAGGGAGACACTAAAGTGAAGAACAGACTGTTCAGGCCGCTCAGAGTGCTGGGAGCCGCATTACTCACCGCCACTATGCCATTGGCAATCTCGGTTGGCCTGGCGCCAAATACTGCCATTGCGCAGGAACTCAAGGGCGGCGCGCTCAAAGTCGCCGTCCTTGCCGACATGACGAACTTTGATCCGCAGCAGTTTTCAACCGTCAATTTCTTTCTGATCAAGAACCTTTACGACAGTCTCGTCGAATACACCCCGGATGGACAGGCGATCCCCAGCCTCGCGACGGAATGGACGATCGCCGAGGACAGCACATCCGTTCTGGTGAAATTGCGTGACGACGTTACTTTCGGCGCGAGCGGAAACCCCTTCACCTCCGAAGACGTCGCGGCGACCTTGGTGAAAGCCTCCGATCCTGCGCGGGGCAAGAACGTTTACGCCACCATGGCGATCGTCAAGGACTGGGAAACCCCTGACGCACACTCGGTGAAGATCAATTTCAACGCTCCTGTTCCCGAGCGGCAGATTCTCGATCTCCTGCAGTTCATGATCCCAATCGAGGCGGCCGGAATCGACACTGTCGAGGACATCCCGGCCGGCACGGGCGCCTATGTGCTGGACAATCGCGCGGTCGGCCAGTCAATCGTTCTCAAGAAGAACCCCAATTACTGGCGCGCGGGCGAGCCGACGCTCGACACGCTCGAATTCACCATTTTCAGCGATGACGCTTCCGCCTCGGCGGCGCTGGAATCCGGGGCGGCCGACGTGGTCTACGGTGGAACGGCGCGCAGCGCAGTGCGCCTCGAAGCGGCCGGCTATCAGGTCCTGCGTGGGCCCGGCCCGCTGACACAGGTCTTCCGCATCAATGCGACCCGTGAGCCGTTCACCAATGAGAAGTTCCGCCAGGCATTCAGCTATCTGATGGATCGCGAGGGCATTCTCAAGGTTGGCTATGCAGGCCTTGGCGAGGTCGTGGCCCTTCCGTGGGCGCCGGCCAGCCCGGCGTTCGACGCCAGCTACACTGAGAAATTGGCCTTCAACATCGACCAGGCAAAGGTTCTCCTGGGAGAGAGCGGGCTGACGCCCGAGCAGCAGAGCGACTGGAAACTGCTGACCTATGGCACTGATCAGGCTGCTGTAACGATCAGCCAGATTCTGCAGAGTACGTTGAGCGAAGCCGGCATCAATATCGAACTCGATATCCGCCAGGGCTCTGAATATATCGATGCGCAGTTGGCTGGTGACTTCCAGGCCACTTTCGGTGCCGTGGGTAATATCCAGAAGTTCCCGTCCCGTGTCGCCACCAATTCGATCTATCGGGTCGTCAACAATCCGGTGCTCAAGGACCCTCATCCCTTCCCGGAATATGTGGAGGCCATCAAGCGGGTCGAGAGCACATCCGGCCCAGCAGACGCCGTGCAGGCCGCCTATGACAATCTCAACGAAGTGTTGGTGAAGGCCGCCTTCGCAATCCCAACCAATACCTACGACACCGGATTGATCGTGGCCTCCCCCAATCTCGATGGGTTCACACTCGACATGGATAACCTTTTGGTCGCGCGTACTCTCGGCTTCAAGGAATAGACATGACGCGTACCGCACGAGCTGAAGCACAACCCACCGCGGCGCCCATTCTTTCAGTCCGGGACCTGCGGGTGGACTTTGTAGGCTCTGGTCGTGCGGTGCCCGTCGTCAGAGGGATAGATTTCGACGTCTATCCGAACGAAGTGCTCTGCATCGTCGGCGAAAGCGGATCGGGCAAGAGCGTGACTTCCCTGGCGATTACAGGGCTGTTGCCGCCGACCGCCAGGGTTTCCGGCCATGTTCGAATTGGCGACACCGAAATCATCGGCGCCGACCCGCAAACGCTCAGGACCATGCGTGGACGTGATGTCGGGTTCATCTTCCAGGACCCCTCGACCACGCTCAATCCGGTGTTGCCAGTTGGCCGCCAGATCACGGAAGGGCAGATCGCTCACGGCCTCATGCCCAAGCACGAGGCCAATGACAGGGCCGTGTCCCTATTGCGCGAGGTTGATATCGCCGATCCTGAAGGCAGGGTGGGACAATATCCTCACGAGTTTTCCGGCGGCATGCGCCAGCGTGCGGTCATTGCCATGGCCATGGCGGGGCGACCCAATCTGATCATCGCCGATGAGCCGACCACCGCTCTCGACGTTACGGTGCAAGCCCAGGTTCTGTCGGTGCTGGCGCGTCGGCAGGCCGAGACGGGCGCTGCCGTCATCCTGATTACGCACGATCTTGGCGTCGTGGCAGAGGTCGCCGACCGAGTGGCGGTGATGTATGGCGGACGGATCGTCGAGACCGGTCCGGTGGGGGAGCTCTTCAGTGCCCCGCGGCACCCCTATACACGCGCCTTGCTGCGGTCCATCCCGCGGGTCGACGGTCAGTCGGCCAAGCTCGAGCCGATACCCGGCCAGCCGCCGACCCCGAGCGATCTGCCATCCGGTTGCAAGTTCCATCCGCGCTGCAGCCTCGGCAACGGGCGATCGATCTGCCAGTCAGATGATCCCGCGCTGCTCGAGGTGACCCCGACCCAACATGCGGCGTGCCATTTCGCTCGCGAAATCGGGGTGGAGCCGGCTGCGCCGACGCTTCGGGAACCGGCGATAGATGTTTCGGAGCAAGCTCCGTTGCTGGTCGTCGACAATCTGAAGGTGCACTTTCCGATCCGGAAGGGGATTTTGCGACGGGTCGTCGGGCATGTCCGAGCGGTCGATGGCGTCAGCCTTTCCGTGCGCCCCGGCGAAACCGTCAGCCTCGTCGGCGAGTCCGGTTGCGGCAAGACCACGACGGGCCGGACGATCATGGGGCTCATCAAGGCCAGTTCTGGCAAGATCGCGTTCGATGGCGAGAGTATCCGGGACCTTGGCCGTGGCGATATGCGCCGGGCCCGCCGGCAGATGCAGTATATCTTCCAGGATCCTTATTCGTCGCTCAACCCGGTTCTGCAGGTCTCCGACATCGTTGCCGAACCGCTACGCATTCACGGGCTCTATGACGAGTTTGGGGGCGAAAAGCATATTGCCGAATTGTTCGACATGGTCGGTCTGTCGCGGAGCATGATGACGCGCCTGCCATCGGAGTTTTCCGGTGGTCAGCGGCAGCGGATCGGTATTGCACGGGCGCTGTCGCTGCGGCCGCGGCTGCTCATTCTGGACGAGCCGGTCGCCGCCCTCGATGTCTCCATCCAGGCCCAGGTCATCAATCTGCTCCAGGATCTGCAACGCGAGCTAGGCCTTGCCTACCTCTTTATCGCCCACAATCTCTCGGTCGTGCGGCATATCTCCGATCGCGTCGCGGTGATGTATCTGGGCAAGATCGTCGAAGAGAGCACGCGGGACGAGCTCTATGACAGGCCAGTCCATCCCTATACCCAGAGCCTCCTTTCGGCAGCGCCAGTGCCGGATCCGGCTGTGAGGGATAGTCGGCGGCGGATCGTGCTTGAAGGCGAAATTCCCAATCCCGCCAAGCCCCCGAGTGGGTGCACCTTCCACCCGCGCTGCTTTCGGGCGACGGCCACATGCGTCACCGAGGCTCCGGCCTTTGGGCGATACGAGGCCTCGAAGACGATGGTGGCGTGCCATCACGCCGGACCCCTGGCGCGCAACGTCCCGAAAGCGGAAGAGGTGCTGAATTGACCCAAATATCAGCGTTTTTCCGGGATCTGCGCCGTCATCCCGGCCTTTTCCTCGCATTCTCGTTTCTCGCCATCCTCATCGTGCTTGCGGCGCTGGCCGATTTCCTGCCGCTCAAGCCATTTGCCCAAAATTTGGTTCGGGCGCTGGAAGCGCCTTCCGGGACGGCTCTTTTCGGCACCGACGAGTTGGGCAGGGACATCCTTTCCCGGGTCATCTATGGCGCGCGGACATCGCTGTTGACGGCCGGGGCGGCCGTTCTGATCGCGGTCGCCATCGGGGTACCGATAGGGTTGATCGCCGGGTTTTTTGGCGGCTGGCGGGATGCGGTGCTGATGCGTTTTGTTGACGTGTTGCTGGCCTTGCCGGCAATTCTGTTCGCGATGGCGATGATTGCGGTGTTCGGGCGGAGCCAGATGGCGGCCTTCATTGCGGTGGGTATCACCGGGGTTCCGAGCTTTGCCCGCATCACCCGGGCACAGGTGCTTTCGCTCAAGAAACGCGATTTTGTGACGGCGGTGGAGGCCTTTGGCGGATCCTCGACCTACAATATGTTCCGCACCATCCTGCCCAATTCGTGGAGCCCGATCCTTGTTCAGGTGGTGGTTCTCTGTTCGGTCGCGATCCTCCTCGAGGCGGCGTTGGCCTTTCTCGGGGTCGGGGTGCCGCCGCCGACGCCGAGTTGGGGCGAGATGCTTGGGACGGGGAAATCCTATCTCTATGAAGCGCCTTATTATGCGGTGCTTCCGGGGATTGTGCTGACCTTGACCATCCTCTCCTTCGATAGTCTGGGGCGGTATCTCGACAACCGACTTGGGGGGCGGTCAGCCGTTGCTGGCGGAGCGAAACTGGAGGGCAATACGCCATGATTGGCTTTGTTATCAGGCGATTAAGCCAGTTGCTGCCGGTGGTGCTGATTGCCTCTATTGGCGTTTGGGGCATGCTTTACGCGGTGCCGGGCGGTCCAATCGGGAGCCTTGTCGGAGAGAACGCGACGCCTCAGCAGATCGCGGCGGTGACGGCCCAGCTGGGACTCGATCGGCCGGTGCTGCTCCAATATTTCGATTGGCTGGTCAAGGCTTTAACTGGCAATTTCGGCATGTCGATCTTTGGCCGGGAGCCTGTTCTCGATCTCATCGGACAGCGGCTTCCAGCCACCTTACAGCTCGCCGGTGCGGCGACAATCGTGGCGCTTTCCATTGGAATTCCAGTCGCGATTTTGTCGGCTCTGCGGCCTGGATCCTGGGTTGATCGGGTGTTGAGCGGGTGGAGTGCGGTGGCGCTTGGGGTGCCGACGTTCTGGCTCGGGATTTTGATGATCCTGCTTTTTGCGGTGCAGTTGCGCTGGTTACCCTCGGCCTCGGCCTATGTGCCGATCTGGGTCGATCCGATCGGGGCGATACGGAACCTTGCCATGCCGGCGCTGACGCTGGGGATCTATGTTTCGGGCATTCTCGCGCGCTTCCTGCGGGCCTCGCTGGTGAGCGAACTCAATGCCGACTATGTGCGCACGGCGCGGTCCAAGGGCTTGCCGGAACACACAATTGTCGGCGTCCACATCATGCGGAACGCGCTTTTGCCGTTCATCACCATTGTGGGGTTGATGGTCGCCAATTTCATCGGCGGGGCGGTGGTGACCGAGGCGGTGTTCACCTATCCGGGGCTGGGGCGGCTGTTGATCCAGGCGATTTCGACGCGCGATTACCCGCTGATCCAGGGATGTATCATCGTTATCCTCGTGCTCTACATCCTGATCAACCTGGTCGTCGACGTGCTCTATGCCTATGTCGATCCTCGCATCGACTACAGTTAGTGTTAGCAGGATGTTAGCATTTCGAGGGCCCTAAGATGAGAATTGGTGGTTCCAGCCGAGGTTAGGAACAGGAACCATCGCCACCAGCAGGGATTGGATCTGTCTGACTGTCGTGCCGCGCCTTGAACGCCGCGGTTCGACTTCCCAGACATGATCCAGGAGCATGCCGATGGCGAGCCAGACTTCGCAGGACGACGCCCCCAAACTGGCGCAGCGGGACGACAAGGATGGCGCACTGGCCATCGTCGGCAGAAGCGTAACCATCAACCGGCCGCGCAGCGCGCTCTACGCCTTCTGGCGCGACTTTTCCAACCTCCCCCAATTCATGCACGCGGTCGAAAAGGTCGTGGTCAATGGCGATCGCTCGACGTGGACGATGAAGGCTCCGGCCGGGCAGCATGTGACGCTCGAAACCGAACTGGTCGACATGGTCGAAAACAAGATCCTCGGCTGGCAATCGGTCGAGGGATCAGAGATCAGGACCAGGGGCCGGGTGACGTTCGAGGATGCGCCAGCCGATCGTGGCACGGTGGTGAGCGCCGAGATCGGCTATGAGCCGCCCGGAGGCGATATCGGCCGTCTCTTTGCCAAGATTTTCCAGGCCGAGCCCAATATTCAGGCGCGACACGAACTCAAGCGCTTCAAGATGCTCATGGAGACAGGCGAGATCGCCACCGGGGCCAATCACAAAGACAATGACGGAGAACAATGATGCGCGCTCTGACCTGGCACGGCACCAATGATGTGCGCGTCGATACCCATCCCGATCCGGAAATCATCAATCCCCGGGACGCCATCATCAAGATCACCTCGACGGCGATCTGCGGCTCGGATCTGCACCTTTACGATGGGGTGATCCCCGGCCTGAAATCGGGCGACATCCTCGGCCACGAATTCATGGGGGAAGTGGTCGAGACCGGCACCAGGAGCACGCTGCAAAAGGGCCAGCGCGTCGTGGTGCCCTTCACCATTTCCTGCGGCCAGTGTTTCCATTGCCGCAAGCAGCAGTTCTCAGCCTGCGACAATGGCAATCCTGTCGAAAAACAGGACGCTTCGGAGATGCTCTATGGGCATCCGATGGGCGGTGCCTTCGGCTATACCCATCTGACCGGGGGCTATGCCGGTGGGCAGGCGGAATATGTGCGGGTGCCCTTTTCCGATGTCGGCCCGATCGTGATCCCGGACGGAATGGAAGACGACGAGGTTCTGTTCCTCTCCGACATTTTGCCCACGGGCTGGATGGCGGCGGAGAATGCGCAGATCGAGCCGGGCGATACGGTTGCGGTGTGGGGCGCAGGACCGGTTGGGCTCTTTGCCGTGCAGAGCGCCAAGCTGATGGGGGCAGAGCAGATCATCTGCATCGACCACCATCCGAACAGGTTGGCGCTGGCCCAGAAGTTCGGGGCCAAAATCATCAATTTCGAAGAAACCCATGTGCGCGAAGCGCTGATGGAAATGACCGGCGGCATTGGGCCGGATGCGGTCATCGACGCGGTGGGCATGGAAGCGCACGGCTTTTCGCCGGACAATGTGCTCGATGTCATCAAGCAGAAGATTGCCCCCGGCGCGGATCGCGGCCACGCCTTGCGGCAGGCGCTGCTGGCCTGCCGCAAGGGCGGGCGCGTGTCGGTGCCTGGCGTCTATGGCGGTATGCTCGACAAATGGCCGCTCGGGGCGATGATGGAAAAGGGTCTGCAGATCCGGAGCGGGCAGACCCATGTGCAGAAATACACCGCGGACCTGCTGGCTCGCATCCAGGAGGGGGAGATCGATACGACCTTCCTCATCAGCCACCGTCTTTCGCTCGAGGATGCGCCGACGGGATACAAGAATTTCCGCGATCAGCAGAACGAGTGGATCAAGGTCGTCCTCAAGCCGGGTGGGGTCGCATGACAACGCCGAACGAGCTGAGCGACAAGGCGTTGGCGGTCTTTGCTTTCGCCCTCTACCACCAGCTCAGCAGCGGGGAGGTGGTTTCGGCCGTCACTGTCGCAGACGGGGCAGGCCATCGCATCGACGACAAGGCGACGGCAGAACTGACCGGCCTCGGTCTGGCGCAGACGACGGATGAAAAATTGATCTTTACGCCCGCTGGCGCGTTGATGCTGTCCCAGCTGGTCGATCGCCTGCGCGGGCGCTGGTAACGCCAGTTCGGCACCGGTCTGAGCCCGTGAATCTACCAAAGCTGCCAGCGGCGCGCCTTGGGCCGGGCTGGTGCGTGCTTATTTAACCCATTGATCTAATTATATTTTTTGGAACAAAAGGGCTTGCATTCCGTTGTGATCTCGAAAGCGGCTGCGTGTCAGTCGCATGATTCACGAGGAGTATTGCAAATGAGCAGCGACAATCCCGGTGGTTCGCCAGGGGGTGTATCGTCCACTCCCATTCCCGCGCAGGCCGAGCGCGACCTGACCAAGGTTGCCGAAACGGCCCAGCACGACCTTGAAGCGATCAAGCGGCAAGCGGCTGACGATGTGCGCGAGCTGGGCAAGGAAGCCGGCGCCAAGGTCGGAGAGGTCAAGGAGAAGGCCAAATCCTTCGCCGTCGAGCAGAAGGATTTTGCCGCTGGCCAGATTGGCGGCATTGCCAGTGCAATCGGCAAGGTAGCCGATGAGCTGGACGGCTCGGACCAGCCGGTCGTGGGCCGCTATGCACGCGACCTCGCCTCGGGCCTCACCAATCTCGGCAAGACCATCGAAAATCGCGACGTCGACGATCTGATGGGCCTCGCCCAGGATTTCGGACGCAAGCAGCCCCTGGCCTTTCTGGGTGCAGCGGCATTGGCGGGGTTTGTCGCCAGCCGGTTTGCCCTGGCCTCGTCGCATCGTCTCGAGAGCAAGTCTTCGATGGTGAACTCGACCGGCGGCGCGCAAAACCGGGGCGGAATGGCGCCGGGCTCCACGAGCTATAGCGGCGGCAATCCGGGTCGGACCCAGCCAGGCTCTTCCTATGGCAGCGGCCAGACAGGCTCGTCCGGGACCGGCATGCAAGGCGGCTCTGGCATGGGTTCGGAGAGCTATCGCAGTGAAACGTCGCAGGCCACCCAGAACACCCAGACAGATCGCAAGGGAGGCTTGTGATGCCCGGCAATACTGAAAGCCGCCCGCTGGCAGAATTGTTGGGTGGGCTTGTGAGCGACCTCTCCACCCTTTTCCGTCAGGAAGTCCAACTCGCCAAGACTGAAGCCGGCGAGAAGGTCTCCCAGACCATGGGTGGGGTCTCTTCGATTGCGATCGGGGGCGTTCTGGCCCTCGGTGCGCTCGGGGTGTTCCTCAGCGCGGTGGTGTCGCTGGTCGCGGCCTTCTTCGTCAATCAGGGCATGGACCCGACCATGGCCAATGCGCTGGCGGCGATCATCGTTACCGTCATCGTCGGCATTATCGGTTGGACTTTCATTTCCAAGGGGTTGAACGCCCTCAAGGCGAGCAATCTCAATCTGAACAGGACGGCAGCCTCGCTTGGTCGAGACGCCGACATCGTCAAGGAGCGGCTGTGATGGCATATGACAGCGACAACAAGAGTTCGGCCGAACTGCAGCGCGAGATCGAAATGCAGCGCAGCCGGGTCGAGGACACGATCGACCAGATCCAGGACAAGCTTTCGCCCGGCCAGCTGGTGGATGAATTGCTGGCCTATACCAAGGGCGGCGGCGGCGAATTTGTCGCCAGCCTGCAGCGCAATGTGACGGCCAATCCGCTGCCGGTGGCGCTGCTTGGCGTCAGCATTGCCTGGCTGATGGCCAAGCCGGCCTCGGCCAGTGCGGATCTGTCCAGCACTGCCCGCTCGGACCGGCAATGGGACAACAGCATCAATCGCAATCGCGCCTATGGCGTCGATGACGACGATGATTTCGACGAATATGAAGATTACCCGGTGACCATCATCTCGGGTGACAGCCTGCAGCGCCTCGGCAGTGTGCGTGACGAGCGCGGCCGCAGCTTCAGCGAGTTCGCCGACGATAGCGGTCGCAAATTCAAGGCAAGAGCCGATGAAAGCGGGCGCCGCGCCGGGCACTTCATGGATGAGGCCGGAAATCGCTACAAGGGTTTCACCAATGCCGCAGGCGAGCAGGTGAAACACTTCCGCGACGAAGCCGGCAATATCCTCGACGAGGCTTCCGGCTGGGCTGCAGAAAACTGGCAGAAGGCGCGCGAAAAGCTCCACGACGCCCGTGACGCAATCAGCTCGGGTGCCGACATGGGCAAGGCCCGCGCTGCGCAGGCCGGCGACGCCATGATGAACCAGGTCGACAGCCTCAACCGGACCATCATGCACCAGTTCCGCGACCAGCCGCTGGTGGGTGGAGCACTGGCCTTCGCGCTGGGTGCTGCACTCGGCGCGACCCTGCCGCGAACCGAGCAGGAAGATGCGCTGATGGGCGAGGCGGCCGACGCGGTCAAGGGCAAGGTGGGCGAGACTGCCTCCGAGCTCTATGAACAAGGCCGCGACAAGGCTGCCGAACTTTATGCGAACGCCAGCGAGAAGACGGGCGAAATCTACCAGCAGGCCAAGGAAGGCCTGATCGGAGAGACCAATCCGGGCTCTGGCGACTCCAGCACCAATTGACCGGAAGGGGAGGCGAAAGCCTCCCCGCCTTTTCTTGCGGGGTAAATCATGGACCAGACCGACCTGCGCAATGCGGCGCAGTCCGGGCGCGGGCGCAGCGCCACCGCGCCAACCCAAATCCCTCCGGCCGGCTGGAGGGATATTTGCTGGCGCCTTTACAAGGCCATTGC
Organism: Devosia sp. FJ2-5-3; assembly: GCF_029201545.1. NCBI lineage: Bacteria > Pseudomonadati > Pseudomonadota > Alphaproteobacteria > Hyphomicrobiales > Devosiaceae > Devosia > Devosia sp. FJ2-5-3. Next base: position 867,260 of record NZ_CP104007.1, read on the forward strand.
CGAAGACCGGATCCTGCTGACGGCGGCGGGCGTGGCCTTTTACGTGCTGTTGGCCCTGGTGCCGACGCTGAATGCATTCGTTTCCATCTATGGTCTGTTCAACAATCCCGCGGACGCGGTGGATCATCTCGAGCTTCTCGCCGGCATCGTGCCGCCGGGGGCGCTGGGGGTCATTCGCGAGCAGCTGGTGCGCCTGACGGCGGAGAGCACCGAGCGGCTGGGCCTCACCCTGCTGGTGTCGCTGGCCATCGCCCTGTGGAGCGCGAGCGCCGGCATCAAGGCGATGTTCGACGCCATGAACATTGCCTATCACGAGGAGGAGAAGCGCTCCTTTCTCGTGTTCAACGGACTGGCGCTGCTGTTTACATTTGCGGGCGCGGTCGGGGCAGTGCTCGTTGCGGCCGTGGTGATCGTGATGCCGCTGATCGTCGCCTATCTGCCGGGCGGGGAGGGGCTGGCCTGGACGGTGCGGGTGGCGGCCTATGCGGCGATGCTGGCGCTGATGTCGCTGGCGTTGGCCTGCCTATATCGCTGGGGGCCGAGCCGGGCGAACGCCAAATGGCGCTGGGTGACGCCGGGGACGGTTCTGGCCGTGGTGGCGCTGGGCCTGACCTCGATCATCTTTTCCTGGTACGTGACCAATTTTACCGACGACAACGCCACTTATGGCTCGCTGGGGGCGGTGATCGGCCTCATGACCTGGTTGTGGATTTCGGCCATCCTGGTGATCGTCGGGGCGGAGCTCAATTCGGAAATCGAGCACCAGACCGCTCATGATACGACGAGCGGGCCGGCGAGGGGACTGGGCCAGCGCGGGGCGCACATGGCCGACAGCGTGGGCGAAACCTGGCCGAAGGCGGCGACGGGCGTGGAGGCGGAGACGGTGCATCGACCGCGGCGGCGGTTTCCGGTGAAATCGCTGGCGCTGGCCCTGCCATTTGCGGCGCTGATGCGGCGCGGACCAGGCAACGGCCAGGGGAAGAGCGAATAGACCGATCGCCGGCATGAAAAAGCCCGAAGGAGCGATCCTTCGGGCTTTGTGCTCGATTGGGGGGATTGTTCTAGAAGAGGTCGTTCATGGTTTCGGGGAAGCTGCCGGTCTTGCCGTTCTCGGGGTCATCGAGGGCGTCGATGCGGCGGCGGTCCTCGTCGTCGAGTGAGAAGTCGAAGACTTCGATATTTTCGGCGATGCGTTCCTCATGGGTCGATTTGGGGATGACGATGAGGCCCTGGTCGAGCTCCCAGCGGAGGATGATCTGGGAGACGCTGCGGCCGTGTTTTTCGGCGATCTCGGCGATGGTGTCGTTGTCGAGCACGGCGCCGCTGCCGAGGGGGCTGTAGCATTCGAGCTTGATGTCGTGCCGGGCGTGATAGTCGCGGATATCGCGCTGCTGGTATTGAGGGTGCAGCTCGAGCTGGTTGATCACCGGCTTGACGCCGGTCTCGGCGACGATGCGGTCGATATGGCTGGGCAGGAAATTGGACACGCCGATGGAGCGGATGCGGCCTTCGTTCCTGAGGGCGACGAGGGCGCGCCAGGCGTCGGCAAATTTGTCCTGATCGGGCACGGGCCAGTGGATGAGGAACATGTCGAGATAGTCGAGGCCAAGCTTCTTGAGGCTTTCGTCGAAGGCTTTGCGCGCCGCGTCGTATTCGTGGGCGCCGTTGCGGAGCTTGGAGGTGATGAAGAGCTGGTCGCGGCCAATGCCGGCTTCGGCAATGGCGCGGCCGACGCCTTCTTCATTGTCGTAACCCTGGGCCGTGTCGATCAGCCGATAGCCGGAGCGGATGGCTGCGGCGACGGCGGGTTGGGCTTCGTCATCGGGAACCTGCCAGACGCCGAAGCCGAGCTGGGGGATGGCCTTGCCATCATTCAAGGGGATCTGAGGGATGTTGGGCATGGGGAATTATCGTCTCGTCGGATGGGTTGACTGCTGGGTCACCAACGATCCCCGGGACTATTCCGTTGCCTTGCGGCAGGGCAGCTAACTCAGGTCAGCGGCACTCCTGGGTGAGGTGGAGATAGCCATCGTCGAAATCGGCGAGATGGCTGAGGGCATCCCAGTCCCGGATGGTGATGACGCCGCCTTCCCAGGTGATGAGGTCGCGCTGGCGCAATTCCTGAATGACCCGGTTCACATGAACGGACGAGGTGCCGACCGCATCGGCAAGAGCGGCCTGGGTAACGGGGAAGCTGAAGCGATTATCCCGGGCGAGCCCGACGACTTCGAGACGGCGATAGATTTCGCAGAAGAGGTGGGCGGCGCGCTGGGTGGCCGAGAGCAGCCCCATGCCGACCAGCCATTCCCGGTGAGCAGAGCCGTCGATCAGCGTCATCAGCCAGAGCATGCGGGTGAGGTGGGGAAGGCGCTCGGTGACGCGCACCAGGTTCTCGTGCGGGAAAGTGATCACGTCGCAGGCCGTCAGCGCACCGACAGAATGGTCCATCTGCTTGAGCAGGAAACTGTGCAGGTCGACGAAATCGCCCGGCAGGTGGATCGCCACCAATTGGCGCGCTCCGCCGGACACGATGCGATACCGGCAGGTGATGCCCCTTGTCAGAAGGATGCTGCGCATCGGGCGATCACCCTCGCGGACCAGGTCTTCGCCGGGTGCGAATTGCAGTCTTTCGCGGGCAGCCGCCTTTATGGCACGCTCTTCTTCGGGCCCGAGCGTGTCCCTGAGGCGGATCCGATCGAAGAATGGCTTGAATTGCCTTTCAAGCTCGGTGGTTTCCTCCAACATGGCACGCCCTCCTTCCAACAAGCATGGGGGGCGGGGATGCCGCACGCCATGATTGTGTTGCCCTCTGTTGCCGTGCGCACAGCTTATGGGCCGCGTCAAGGCAGCCAATCCGTGTTATTGTGGAAGCCAAGTCATCCTCTACGACGCGTGCGGGGCCGGAGATTGCGTGGCGCGGAATTTTTTTACAGGAGCGACAAATAGATGGATTCAATCTCTCGCCGCTGCGATAATTCCGCTCGAGGAGATGACCGGCTTTCTGCCCTGGAATTTTAAAGAGGTGACTTTTTGCCACCTTTCCCGTTGCGTCATGGTGGGGCCATGTTTTGATGGCCTTGCTGCCATAATTACAATTCCGAGTGGGGTAAAAGTCCGTTGGGGAAAATTGCGGACAGCGCGAACAGAGGCCGTTAAGGCCGTTATGATTTAGTCGCGAGCTTAACAGGTTTTAAGAGCTCAAAGCGTAGTTTAAGGGATCAAAGGAGCTTAATATGGCCCTGAAGCGCATTTTTATGGCCCTCGTCATGGCCCTTACCGCTGCTTTTCCGCTCGGCGCGTCTGCCCAGGACACTCCGACGATCACCGTTTCGAGCGGCAGCGAGACTGCGACGTTCACCCGCGACGAACTCGAGGCCATGGACGTGGTGACCATCGAGACCACCACCCCCTGGAACGAGGGCGTGGTAAAGTTCGAGGGCGTGCCGCTTACCGTCCTGCTCGCAAAGGTCAACGCCCAAGGCGAGACAGCGATCGTCACGGCGCTCAACGACTACAGCGTCGACGTACCCAGAGCTGATTTCGCAGAGTTCGGCACGATCCTGGCTTTCAAGCGCAATGGCGAATACATGCCCGTGGATGACCAGGGTCCATTTTTCGTCGTCTATCCATTCGACAGCGACCCGGTTCTGCAGGGACAGCCTTACTATGGTCGCGCTGTTTGGCAGGTCAAGGAAATCACCGTTCAGTAGGACGCCGGGCCGGCCGAAAACCGGCGACCCGGATATGGGAATAGCGTCGTAAACATGCGGTTCTTGCGCACAGCGCTGACCATCGTGATCCTGGGCTTCATTGCCTCGGCAATCTACATTTCCGTGCTCACCTTCCAGCGCCAGGTTGCGCTGGAAGGTGTAGGGTTGAACAACGTAACCTGGATGGTGGCCCAGGCGCCCAGCGAGTTTGCCCGGCTCGAACAAAGGGTGAGTTCATTTGCCGTCGGGGACGGCAGGACCGATGCCGCCGAGGTCCGGCTCCGCTTTGACATTGTGGTCAATCGGCTCAAGACGCTGCGCGCCAGCGCGGTCGCCGAATTCGCTCATTCCGACCCGCGCATCGGCCAAATTCTCGACGAACTCGAAGCCGCGCTCGATGCGACGCGACCGCTGCTGAGCGCGTTGGACGATCCGGCCACACCGGGCCGGATCCTGGCGATCCTCGAGCCAATCTATCCGAAACTGGCGCGCCTATCGACCGATGCGAATGTGTGGAACATCGCCCGGATCAAGGCGGACCGCGAGGGGCTCTATGCGCTGCAATGGGCCTCGACCTATATCGCGGCGGGGCTGATTGCCTGTGGATGCGCACTGATCTTCCTGCTGCTGGTGCATAACAGGCTGCTCTCGCGTGCCCAGAAAATCCTGCAGCAGAAAGAGCGCACGCTGGCGCTGCAGAATGCCCGCTTCGACGCGGCCCTGGAAGCCATGTCGCTGGGCCTCTGCCTGCTCGACGCGGAAGAGCGCGTCATCGTCTATAACCAGCGCTTCCTGACCATTTTCGGTTTTGACAGCGATGCGCAGATCGAGGGCCGCCGTCTTGCCGATCTGATCGCCACCGAAATGCTGCCGGACCGGTCGCGCAGCAAGCTGAACAAGGATGGAGAGCCGGGGGATACGGACGATATCGCGCTGCTCAACGACCATGCCTATCACATGAACGACGGCACGGTGCTGATGGTGTCGCGCGAGCCGACCTCCGAGGGCGGCTGGGTCTATACGTTCGAGGACGTAACTGAACGGCATCGGGCGCAGGACCGCGTCGTGCACATGGCCCACCATGACGCGCTGACCGGAATGCCGAACCGCATGCGCTTCTGGGAATGCATCAACCAGGCCCTGCGCAAATCAGGCGCCCAGAACAAGCCCTTTGCCGTGCTCTATCTCGACCTCGACCGGTTCAAGGAGGTCAATGACACGCTGGGTCATCCCGTCGGTGATGCGCTGCTGCGCCAGGTTTCGGAGCGGCTGCGCAAGGCGGCGGGCCAGGATATGGTCGGCCGGCTCGGTGGGGACGAATTCGCGGTCCTCCACCATTCGCCCGATCGCATCTTCGAGAGCGCGCGCGACCTTGCGGAGGGGCTGATCGCAGCGGTCGGGCGGACATATCATATCGATGGCAATGAGATCCTGGTCAGCACCAGTGTCGGCATCGCGCTGTCGACCGGGGAGGCGCTGGACGCCGATCAGCTGATGAAAAACGCCGATCTGGCGCTCTACCAGGCCAAGGCCGACGGACCGGCGGCATACCGGTTCTTCTCGCCGCAGATGGAAGAGCAATTGCAGCACCGGCGCAACCTCGAGGCCGATCTGCGCCAGGGCATCAAGCTGGGTCAATTCGAGCTGTATTATCAGCCGCTCGTGAGCCTGACGACCGGCGCGATCGTGGCGGGCGAGGCGCTGATGCGCTGGCGCCACCCGGAAAAGGGCATGATCTCGCCGGCCGAATTCATTCCGCTGGCGGAAGACACCGGCATGATCGGCGCGCTCGGCCAATGGGCGCTGCAGCAAGCCTGCGAGCACGCACTCAACTGGCCGGACAATGTCCGCCTTTCGGTCAATCTGTCGCCGGTGCAGTTCCGCGACGAAGGCCTCGTGGACGGGGTGAAGGACGTGCTCGACACAACGGCGCTCGACCCCAAGCGCCTCGAACTCGAAATCACCGAATCCGTGCTGCTGCAGAACAATGCCGCCAATTTCAACGCGCTTCACCGCCTGCGCGGCCTGGGACTGACCATTGCGCTCGACGATTTCGGCACCGGCTATTCCTCGCTGAGCTATCTGCAGCGTTTCCCATTCGACAAGATCAAGATCGACCAGAGTTTCGTGCGCGATCTCGGCGATCGGCCCGATAGTTCGGCCATCATCCAGTCCATCGCCACGCTGGGGCACAATCTGCACATGCTGACCACGGCAGAGGGCGTCGAGACCAAGGAACAGCTCGATATCATCACCGATGCCGGCTGTTCGGAAGCGCAGGGCTATTATTTCAGCCGGCCGGTGCCCGAGGTGAAGTTCCGCGCGATGCTGCAGGGCAAATCCATGATCAAGGGCGGCATCCACGTCGCGTGATTCCTGCCCGCGGGCAGGCGGCACCGCCGGCACGCCAAAGGCGCGACGCTCTCCATCCCACATTTCGGGTTTCAGACCTCATCACGCCCGGATTTCCCGCGGCGGATTGCGGAGACCTTTTTTCTTGGCGTTGTTCCAAATATTGTCTGGATAAATTCCAAGAATTATCGAGTACGTACAACTACAGATAAAATTGTATCAATCTTATTTTTTGCGTGAACATTGCAGATTCCAAGTATATTGGACGTGCTTGATATATTAAGTGCGCAAACCGATGCTGACTTCATGAGTTGTTGCGTGGAGGTTTGGCGTGAGCATTTTTGGTGGTCTGTTCAATATCGATAAGACGCTGGCCGGGATACTCGGCGGGGTTGGCGCGGGCGGCACCGGTGGCACCGGCGGCGGGCTGGGACTGGGTGGCGGCCTGCTGTCGCCGGTGACCAGCCTGATTACCAATATCACCGGGGCCGGTACTGGGCTGGGGACGGGCGGGCTGGTCGGGGGCGTGCTCGATTTCGACCTGCTCAACGACAAGGGCGTCGTCCAACTGACCGTGCTCGGCAAGGATCTGATCGTCCTGCCCAATAATGGCGGCATCATCAGTGCCGACATGCTCGGGCCTGGCGGGCTGGGTGGCGGAGCGCTGGGCGGGCTGACGCAGATCATCGAGCTCGATGGGCTGCTCAGCGATGCAGGGCTGCTCAATCTGACGGGCCTGCTGGACAATGGCGTGCTTTCGCTGGGCGGAATTCTTGGGGAGGTGCTCAAGCTCCTGAGCCCCGGGGGCGTGCTGAAGCCGGATGATCCGATCGACCCGGATGGCGAGGTCGACCCCAATGCCTTCGATCACCAGCTGATCGGCACCAGCAAGCGGGACATTTTCACCATCCCGATGGAATCCACCTATGTGGACGGGCGCGGCGATATCGACATCGCCAATTTCGCCCGCAGCGCCGAGGGGCTGAGCTTTGCCGTCGGGCGAAACGGCGTGGTGTTCGCCGATGAGGGTACGGTCTATTTCATGCGCGACGTGGAGCGCGTCAGTTTCCTCGAGGGCACGCTGCTGCTCGATACCGGCGCAGGCGAAAATGCGGGCATGGCCTATCGTATCTATCAGGCGGCGTTCAACCGCACGCCCGATGCGGATGGGCTGGAATTCTGGCTGGGAACGCTCGATAGCGGCGCGGCAAGCTTTACGGCAATCGCCAACCACTTCATCCACTCGGCCGAGTTCATCAATACGTTCGGCACCACCCAGAGCGTCAGCAATGCGCGTTTCGTGGAGCTGATGTATACCCATACGCTGGGACGGACATTCGACAAGGCGGGGCTCGATTTCTGGGCGCAGCGGCTCGATTCCCAGGCCTCCAGCCGGGCGGACGTGCTGGCTTTCTTTGCCGAGAGCCCGGAAAACCAGCAGCGCGTTGCCGAGCAGATCGACAACGGCATCTGGCTGGCCTGAGCCATTGCTGCAGGGGTCGCCGGGCCGGCGGCCCCTTTTGCACGGACGGGAGCTATGGGGTGCGACCGGATCGCCCGAAATGTCGGCTTGTGATGGAGAGCCTCTATGGCTATTCCATAACGCAGATCAGCAGACTTTCGCGAACAGAGAGCGCCTCCAGCAATGGCACCAGAGTTTCTCGTCACCCATTCGGGCGGCTTTCATGCCGACGAACTGCTCTCCAGCGTCATCCTGACCCGGCTTTTCCCGGAGGCCCGGGTCGTTCGCAGCCGTTCGCCGGAATGGATCACGCCCGCGCCGGACCGCATCATTTATGATGTGGGCGGGGCTTACGATGCCGCCCTCCGGATTTTCGACCACCACCAGCGCGGCGCGCCGCTGCGGGAGGATGGGCAGCCCTATAGCTCGTTCGGGCTGATCTGGAAGCATTTCGGCGGCGACTATCTGGTCGCGCAGGGGATCCCGGCAGAGCATGTCGAGCAGGTGCACGCCAAGTTCGATGCCAGCTTCGTCTTGCCCGTGGATCTGGTGGATAATGGCGCCCTCGACGCGACGGGGCCGCTGGCCGGGCTGACGCTGACGGCGCTGCTGGAAACGCTCAAACCGGCGTTCGACGAGAATTCAGCCGAGGCCGAGGAACGCGCCTTTCATGCGGCCATGGGCATTGCCCGCAGCTTCGTGGAGGCGTCGATCTCCAAGAGCGCGGCGAAACTGCGGGCTGAGGCGGTGGTTATGCGTGCCATCGAGGCGGCCGGGGCCGAGCGGGTGCTGGAGTTGCCCATGGGCATGCCGTTCCGCCCGGCAGTGGTCAAGGCGAAGGCCGAGCATCTCCTGTTCGTGGTGCATCCGCGCGACAAGGATTGGTGCCTCACCGGTATTCGCCGGGGCGATGAGGGTTTCGAGTTGCGCGCCGATTTGCCCGTGGCCTGGGCGGGACTGACCAATGAGGCGCTGGAGGCGGCGAGCGGCGTGGCCGGCGCGAGCTTTTGCCATAATGGCCGGTTCATCGCCGCTGCGCGGACGCGCGAGGCCGCGCTCGCCATGGCCGATCTGGCGGTGCGCGAGGCGCTGGCGCAGGGTCAATAGGGCCTGCGGGCTGGGGGCAGCTGATGTTTGGTCCGCAATTGTTCGACCTGACGGGCAGGAATGCACTGGTAACCGGGGGCAGCCGCGGGCTGGGGCAGGCCATTGCCATGGCGCTGGGCAAGATGGGCGCCTCTATCTGCGTGACGGCCCGCTCGCATGCGGGGCTCGAAGGGACGCTTCTGGCGCTTGAGGCCGAGGGCATTGCGGCGCGGGGACTGGTGCTCGATGTGCGCGACGTCGCCGCAACAGGCGCGGCGCTGGCGACGCTCGACGGGGTATGGCCGATCGATATTCTCGTCAACAATGCGGGGTTCGAGAACGTGGCGCCCTCGCTCGATGTCGACGAGGCGATCTGGGATGCCATCGTCGATACGAATTTGAAGGGCAGCTTCTTTTGCGCCCAGGCCGTGGCGCGCGGGATGGCGGCACGGGGAAGGGGCGGGGCGATCATCAATCTGTGCTCGCTGACCTCCTATGTCGGCATTCCCACAGCGGTGCCCTATGGCGCGTCGAAGACCGGGCTCCTGGGCATGACGCGGGCGCTGTCGGCCGAATGGGCGGGCAAGGGTATACGGGTCAATGCCATCGCGCCGGGCTATTTCCGCACCGACATGACCGAAGGTTTTTATGCCGACGAGGACTGGGCGACGGGCATGCTGGCGAAAATCCCGCAGGGGCGGTTCGGCGACATGAGCGATGTCGGAGGGGCGGTGGTGTTCCTCGCCAGTGACGCCGCGGCCTATATTACCGGCCAGTGCCTGCCCATAGACGGGGGCTATCTCGCTTCCATCTAGTGCGAAAGGCGTAGGCGGGGCGGGAGTTTCACAAAAACCGGTACCGGGCGCCGGGGATAGTCTGGACAAGATTGGGCATCTCGTTCTTATAGCAATCCCTGCCGTGACGTGCCTGACCGTAGAGGTGCCTGCCTATGACCAATGAGCCCGGACCTTCTGTCGCCGTTTCGGTCAGAGACGTCGATATGGTCTTTGATGGCACTCATGCGGTCAAAGGGGCTTCTTTCGACCTCACCGAGGGGCGGTTCCTGACCATTCTGGGTCCCTCTGGGTCGGGCAAGACCACGCTGTTGCGCATGATCGCTGGGTTCCAGCGGCCGAGCGCGGGCGAGATCTACATCAACGGAACGCCGGTGAGCGCCGCGCCGCCGCACAAGCGCTCTATCGGCATGGTGTTCCAGAAGCTGGCACTGTTTCCGCATATGAGCGCGGCCGAGAACGTCGCCTTTCCGCTCAAGATGCGCCGGTTCGACGCGACCACCATTCCGGCGCGGGTGAAGCGCTATCTCGACCTCGTTCAGCTCGGTCCCTATGCGGATCGGCGGATTCATCAGCTGTCTGGCGGCCAGCAGCAGCGCGTGGCCATTGCCCGGGCGCTGGTGTTCGAGCCGGATCTGCTCTTGCTCGACGAGCCGCTGGCGGCGCTCGACCGCAAGCTGCGCGAGGAAATGCAGCTTGAATTCCGTCGCATCCAGCGCGAGCTGGGCGTGACCACGATCAATGTGACCCATGATCAGCGCGAGGCGCTGGTGGTGTCGGACGATGTGATCGTGATGGACAAGGGCGTCATCCAGCAAAAGGCGGCGCCTGCGGACACATACCGGACCCCGGCCAATGCCTTTGTTGCCGGATTTATCGGGGTGACCAATTTTCTTTCGGGCCGGGTGAGCGCGATCAACGGCGATGTCGTGGAGTTCGAGGCAGCCGGCGAGGCACTGGCGGGAACGTGGTCGGCACCGGGCGCTCCGGCAATTGGGGGCAATGTAACCGGCGCCCTGCGGGCCGAGCAGATCCGGCTTGGCGCCACGGCGGCAGAGCTTGCGCATTGCCAGAGCGTAAGGGACGGGGTGGTGCGGGACGCGATCTTTGAGGGCGAGCGGATCGTCTATGAGATTGCCCTGGCGTCTTCGCCTCAGACTATTGTGCGGGTATTCGATCATGACCCGACGACGCATAAGCAATTTGCCATTGGGGAGACGATGGCGATGGGGTGGAATGCACGCGACGTGCTGATCTTCCCCAATTAAGGCCGGCTGGTTTCGGCTGCATCTGGAGAGAATGGGATGACCAAGACAAAATCGATCCTCGCCCTGTCGCGACGCCGGTTTCTGGGCGGTGCGGCTGCACTGGGTGGGCTGGTGGCAAGTGGCTGGACCGGCAAGGCTTTCGCGCAAGAGCCCGAAAAGCCCGCCGAAATCATCGTGCGTGCCTGGGGCGGCTCGTGGGTGGCGAGCCTGCAGGCCGGGGTGTCGGATCCGTTCACCGCGGCCACTGGCATTGCCGTGCGTCACGACCTGACCGAAGACAATGAAATTCAGCCCAAGGTCTGGGCCGCCGTGGCGCAGGGCCGCGTGCCCCCGATCCACATCAACTGGGACACCACCACCAACGCCACCAAGTCGGCGCTGCGCGGCATCACCGAAGATCTCTCGGACCTGCCGAATTTGGCCAATGTGACCGAGCTGGCCAAGCCCGTCGGCATGGACGGCTATCCAATCGTCAACACCTATGGCTATGTCTATGTGCTGGCCTATCGCCCCTCGGCCTTCCCCGAAGGCGCGCCGACCTCGCTGCAGGTGCTGCTCGATCCCAAGTTCAAGGGCCGCATCGCGCTCTATAATGACGGCATCGGTTTCCACTTCCCGGCACAGGTCGCCGGCGGCGGAAAGCTCGAGGACATTCCCGACAATATGGATGCCGCCTGGGACTTCATCGCCAAGGTCAAGGAACAGCAGCCGCTGCTGGGCGAAGATCCGGACTTCACCAACTGGTTCCAGAACGGCGAAATCGACCTTGCCGTGACCATCTCGACCAATGCCCGCGAAGCCATGAAGAACGGCATCGACCTGGCCTGGACCGTGCCGGAAGAAGGCTCGAAGTTCGAGACCGATGGCCTCTGGATTCCCAAGGGCCTGCCGGAGAACGAGCTCTACTGGGCCAAGCAGTACATCAATTTCGCGCTGACCAAGGAAGCCCAGCAGGTCTGGCTCGATGGCCTGGGTCTGCCGGGCGTGGTGCCGGGCCTGACGCCTCCGGAAGGTCTGGCGGGAGATCCGTCCTATCCGACCGAGCCGGAAGATTTTGAGCGTCTCATCCGCATCCCGACCGCGATCCAGGTCGAGCATGAGAGCGAATGGTTCGGCAAGTTCAAGTCGATCATGCAGGGGTGAGTGTCGCCTGTTGGGCGAAGGGGCGGGTGGCTCGACGAGAGGCTTTCACCCCTCACCCTGACCCTCTCCCCTGAGGGGAGAGGGGACGATAGAGCCGAGGGGGCGGGGGTGTCCTAGGCCCCTCACCCCGGCCCTCTCCCCGAAGGGGCGAGGGGGCGATAGAGCCGGGGTTGAGGTGGTTGTCCCAAGGCCTTTCACCCTGGCCCTCCCCACAACGGGAGAAGAATGGGGGTGTTAGCTGAGAGGCTTGCACCCCTCACCCCGGCCCTCCCCCTTGTGGGGAGGGAGGAGAAAGGGTGCTGGTCACAGGGCCTGCACCTCCATCCCACGCCTCTCGCAAGAGGGGCGAGGGACAAAAGAGTGCCACGGAGTAATTCATGTCCAAAGCCGCTTATCCCCTGCGTTGGCGGGTCATGGATGGTCTGGAGGCCGTGGTGGCGGCGCTCTGGCCGAAGAATTTTGCGCGGGCGCTGCCCTATGTGATGGTCCTGCCCGCGATCCTTCTGGTGATGCTGCTGGTCATCGGTCTTATCCAGATCGGGGATTCGAGCGCGCGGACGCTGGATCGCTCCACATTTTTGCCCTCGGACTATTATACGGCCGAGAATTACGGGCGCATTTTCACCGATGGGCTCTATTGGAGCATATTGTGGCGGAGCCTCCTGGGCTCGCTTGTTGTCACCGCGATCAGCCTCGTCTTTGCCTTTCCCTATAGCTATCTCATGGTGCGCACGCCCTCGGCGCTGCTGCGCAAATTCCTGCTGATCGCGCTGTTCCTGCCCTTCTTCATCGGTCAGGTGGTGCGGGCCTATGGCTGGCTGATCATTCTGGGCAATCAGGGGGTGGTCAACGAGATGCTGGGGTTGATCGGCATCGAGCCGATGCGGCTGCTTTATAATTACCCCGCCGTGCTGTTTGGGCTCGTGCAATATATGATCCCCTTTGCCGTGCTGATGCTGGCGCCGGCGCTGACGGCGATCCCCGAGGAAATGGAGTCGGCGGCCAATTCGCTGGGGGCCAATTGGTGGCGCACCTTCGTCCATGTGCTGTTGCCGATGGCCAAGCCGGGTCTGGTGGGCGCGGGGCTGGTCGTGCTGACCCTGTCGCTGACCGATTTTGCCATGCCGGCCATTCTGGGCGGCGGGTCGCAGGATTTCATCGCCAATGCGATCTATGACCAGTTCTTCCGCACCTCCGACCAGGGCATGGGCGCGGCGCTGACGCTGATCCTTGTCGGGGTGGGGTCGCTGCTGGTTGGGATCGTCTTCACGCTCTTCGGGGCCGGGACGCTGGCCATGGGGAGGGAGAAAAAATGATCCAGCCGCTGAGCAAGTCCATCGTCATCTGGACCATGGTGATCGCCGTGTTGGTGGTGCTGTCGGCGCCGACCATTGTGGTGCTGGGTGCATCGTTCACCTCGGGCAATATCATCAAATTTCCGCCCGACGGGTTTTCGCTGCAATGGTACGCCAAGATTGCGATGGCGGCCGATCTGCGCAACGCGTTCATGCGTTCGCTGGCGGTGGCGTCCATCTGCACGCTGATTGCCATTCCGGTGGGGACGCTGGCGGGGATCGCGCTCTCCAAATACGCGATGAAGTTCGAAAAGACGCTTCAGATCTATCTGCTGCTGCCGTTTACCGTGCCGCTGATCGGCTCGGGGATCGGGCTGATGCTGCTGTTCGGGCAGTGGGGGATCATAGGGCAGATCTGGCCGATCGGCATTGCCTGCTGCGTGATCAATCTGCCCTTTATGATCTGGGCGGTGACAGCGAGTGCGTCGAGCCTTGATCCCGATCTCGAGCTGGCGGCGGCCAATTGCGGGGCGCCGCCGGTCGCGACCTTTTTCCATGTGACCCTGCCGGCCGTGTTGCCGGGGGTGATCAGCGGGTCGCTGCTGATGTTTATCCTGGCGCTCAACGAGTTCCTCGTGAGCCTGCTGCTCACCGATGCGCGCACGGTGACGCTGCCGGTGCAGATTTACAATTCCATCCGCTCGATCATCACGCCGGACCTGGCCGCCATTTCGGTGGTGTTCATCGTCTGCGCGGCGCTGGTGATTGCCCTCCTCGACAAGCTGGTGGGCCTCGATATTTTCCTCAAGTCCAAGTGACGCCACGGCGTCGCCAATGCGAGTGATGTTTCATGTCTGACGTGTCCTTTTACGATTACGCTGCCCTCTCCGCCGAGGGAAAGGCGGCGCTGCTCCGTCGCTCGGAAGCCGATCTTTCGGGCGTGATCGAGAAGGTCAAACCCATCATCGAGGCCGTGCGCACCGAGGGCGATGTGGCGCTGGCGCGGTTTGCGCGGGATTTCGACCGGGCCGAGAATGTGACGCCGCACAATCTCAAGGTGACCGAGGCTGAATTCGACGCCGCCTTCAAGCTGGTGGACCAAAAGGTCATCGATGCCATCCAGTTCGGCATCGACAATATCCGCAGCTTCCACGAGGAGCAGAAGCCAGAGACCATGTGGATGAAGGAATTCCGGCCCGGCGCATTTGCCGGGGACCGGTTTACCCCCATCCAGTCGGTGGCGCTCTATGTGCCGCGCGGCAAGGGCTCGTTCCCGTCCGTGACCATGATGACCGCTGTGCCGGCCGTGGTGGCGGGCGTGCCGAACCTGGCCATTGTGACCCCGCCCGCGCCGGATGGTTCGGTGGATGCGGCAACACTGGTGGCGGCGCGGCTGGCCGGTGTCAGCACGGTCTATAAGGTGGGTGGCGCGCAGGCGGTGGCCGCGATTGCCTATGGCACCGAGACTATTTTGCCGGCCCTGAAAATCGTGGGTCCGGGCAGCCCCTGGGTGGTGGCGGCAAAGCGCCTCCTCTCGGGCGTGATCGACACCGGCCTGCCGGCTGGCCCGTCCGAAGCGCTGATCTTTGCCGATGACAGTGTCCATGGTGGCCTAGCGGCGCTCGATCTGCTGATCGAAGCCGAGCATGGGCCGGATTCTTCGGCTTATCTCGTGACGCATTCCCGCCGCGTGGCGGAAGAGGCGCTGGCCGAACTGCCGGGGCTGTGGGCGCAGATGACGCCGCAGCGCGTCGAATTTTCGCGCACCGTGCTAACCGGCAAGACAGGCGGGGTGATCCTCACCTCCTCGATCGAGGAGAGCTATCAATTCGTCAATTCCTATGCGCCCGAGCACCTCGAAATCCTCTCCAAGGAGCCGTTCGACCATCTGGGGCGGATCAGCGAGGCGTCGGAAATCCTGCTGGGCCAGCACACGCCCTGCTCGATCGGCAATTTCGGGCTCGGGCCCAATGCCGTGCTGCCGACCAGCCGCTGGGCCCGCACTTTTGGGCCGCTATCGGTGACCGATTTCGTCAAGCGCAGCTCCATCGGTTATGTGACGGCTGCGGGCTTCCCGCTCTTGGCAGGACACGCCCATGAGCTGGCGCTTTATGAGGGCTTTTCGTCCCATGCGCTGGCGGTGTCGGATCTGCGCCAGAAATATGTGAAGTAGGCCGATGAAAGCGGTGGACGAAGGTGTTCGGTCGTGAGTGGGGTGAAGAGCCGGACGGCGGAAATCCGCGCGCTCTCGCAGACGGACAGTGCCGGGGCCGAGGCCATGCTCGCCGATTTGCTCGCGGACCTTTTCGACATTGCGCCGAAGAATGTGAGGATCAATTACGATCAGTACAGCCTCAATTCGCTCAATGGGTTCTTCGAGACCAAGGCGGGCGAATTCTTCTTCAAATTCCATCAGGAGGAAGGCGAAGAGGCGATGAGCGGGGAATATTATCGCGCCGATATCCTGGCACGGGCGGGGCTGCCGGTGGACCAGGCAGTGCATATGTCGGTGCTGCCGGGCGAGCAGATTCTTGTTTATCGCAGGCGGCGCGATCCGCGCTTTTCCGATGTACTGCGGGCGCTGGACCTGTCCGATGACGCGGCGGGCCGGGCGCGGGCCGTAGCGGCCGAGGCGGTGCTGTCAAAGAAGGTGATGGCGGTCTATGAGCGATCGCTGCACCCGATCACCCCGGCCGAGGCGCGGAGCGAACCGATCAACAGGCTGTTTTTCGAGCGGCTGATCGACCCGCCGACGGGCGCTTTTCCCGGTGGGCGGCTCAAGAGCTTTTATGTCGGGCAGGATTTTGAATTTCCCGGCGTGACGCTGGGCTGGGAGCAGTTTTCCTCCGCCCGCTTCGTCATCAATGGGACGACCTATGAGCGGAGCGTGGGGGAATTGTTCGCTTCCGCCCATGGGCGGCTCGATCCCCTCCGGCTCGCTGATGCCGGGGGCGTGGTGGCCCATGGCGACGCGCATAATGCCAATGTCTGGTATAGCGAGGGGCAGGGCGCGGCAGAGCTGAGTTTCTTTGATCCAGCCTTTGCCGGCGAGCATGTGCCGTCGCTGCTGGCCGAGGTAAAGACCACGTTTCACAATATTCTGGCCCATCCGCTTTGGCTCTATGACCCCGATGAGGCGGCGCAGCGCTATTCGGCAGAGGCGCGCTTTGATGATGGCGTGCTGCGTGTGGAAACCGATTGGGCGCTGACCCCGGTACGCCGGGATATGCTCCGGCTGAAAGCCGAGGAGAGCTGGAGGCCGCTTTTGGCGCTGCTGAAGGCGCGAGGGCTCCTGCCGGCCGACTGGCGGGAGGTCATCCGGTTGGGCCTCTTTCTCTGCCCGACACTGGTCATGAATTTGCGGGCGGGCGCGGGGAGACACAATCGGACCTCTTCGCTGATCGGATTTGCCAATGCCGTGCGCGTCGGGAGCGAGCCTCTTGGTTCCGACTTCCTTGTGGAATTCTTCGATATGATGAGCCCGAACTGATCCGGCGACGCGAAAATTGACGGCCTGTCTCAGTTTGCGAGAAAAGGCGGGCAAATGGCGTGGGTCTGCTTTGCTCTTGATTTCGGAACGCGTTGATGCCATTGTATGGGCTACGTTTTCAGCCTAAGTCGGCTGCTGCTTCCGATCATTTTCGGTTCTGGCTCGCTTTGAATTGCAAACGTCTTCGGCTTCCCTGGCATGTCGCCCTGGAAGAACCGCTCGTTTGCCTGCGCTTCGAGCTAAGATAAGGAATAATCCCATGGCAGCCTACAACGGTACCGTGAAGTTCTTCAACACCACCAAGGGCTTCGGCTTCATCTCCCCCGACAATGGCGAGAAGGATGCATTCGTGCACATCTCCGCTGTCCAGCGTTCGGGCATCGATGGCCTGTACGAAGGTGACAAGGTTTCCTTCGACCTCGAAAGCGGTCGTGACGGCAAGGTTTCTGCCGTGAACCTGACCCTGCTGAAGTAATTCACGCTTCAAGACTATGAGCGCTTTCGAGCGCTGGAGCCGTCGCAGCAATGCGGCGGCTCTTTTTGTTTTTGGGGGGATGGAGGATGGGTTCGCATCGCTCGATTGAACGGGGCGCCAGTTTCGAGGGGCGGTGGGGAGCCCAATATTGGCATGTGCCGCGTGGAGGGAGGCCCTCGGGTCGAGTCCAAGGGCAGCGTCGCGGTGGCGTAGAGATGGGCTCGAGGCGGTCGGTTTGAGGTGGCCGGTGTGGGGCCTGGGGCTGTCGCGGAGTGGAGACCCCCTCCTAACCTCCCCCTGGTAGGGGTAGGGACAGATTGTGCGTGGGGTGAGGGCTGGTGGTCGCGTATCGGGCTTGATGCGCAGGGCGCTGTCGGTGGGCGGAACCGGCAATGGGGTGCTCGGCATGGAGCTCGGGTCGAGCCCGAGGGCAGCGTCGCGGTGGGGGAGAGATGGGCCTGAGGCGGTCGGTTTTGAGGTGGCCGGTATGGGGCCGGGGGCTGTCGCGAAATGGGAGACCCCCACCTGACCTCCCCCTGGTAGGGGGAGGGACAGATTGTGCGTGGGGTAAGGGCTGGTGGTCGCGTGTCGGGCTTGATGCATGGGGGGCGGAACCGGCAATGGGGCGCTCGGCATGGCCCTCGGGTCGGGCCCGAGGGCAGCACTGCGGCTGGGGAGAGATGGGCCCGAGGCGGGTCGGTTTGAGGTGGTCGGTAGGGATGGGGGCGGTCTTTCGCGGAGTGGAGACCCCCACCTAGCCTCCGCCTGGTCGGGGGAGGGATAGATTGTGCGTGGGGTGGGAGCGCGGTCTGTTCGAGGATGTTGCAATTGTCGGCGTGATGGGTAGGGGTGGGGCATGGTTCGATTTCTGCACAGTTCCGATCTTCACCTGGGAAAACGCTTCGGGAATTTTCCCGAGGATTTGCGCGGGCGGTTGCGCGAGGCGCGGCACGGCGTTTTGGGCCGGCTGGCGGCGGCGGCGCGGCGGGAGGGCGCGAGCGCGATCCTGCTCGCAGGCGATAGTTTTGATACCGAAACGCCGGCTGAGTCCGTGCTGCGGCAGGCGCTGGCTGAAATGGGGCAGCATGCCGATCTCAGCTGGGTCATCCTGCCCGGCAATCACGACAGTCTGCAGGCCGACCAGCTTTGGGACGGCGTGCAGGGGGCGGCACCGGCCAATGTGACGTTGGCGCTGACCAATACGCCGATCCGCCTGGGCGAGCAGGCAATCGTCCTGCCCGCCCCGTGCACGACGCGGCGACCGGGACGCGATCTCACCGAATGGATGGACGGCGCGGCGTCGGCCGAGGGGGTGTTGCGCGTCGGGCTGGCGCATGGGCCGATCCAGACTTTTTCCGAAGACGGAGTGGCGGGCGATGTGATCGCGCCCGATCGGGCCAGGCGCGCGGGGCTCGACTATCTGGCGCTGGGCGATTGGCATGGCCAGATCGCGGTCAATGAGCGAACCCATTATAGCGGTTCGCCCGAGCCGGACCGGTTCAAGCATGAGCGGCCGGGACAGGCGTTGTTGGTGAGTGTGGCCGGACCGGGGGCCGTGCCCGAAGTGCGGAGCCTCGATATCGGGCAGTTTTCGTGGCGCACGCTGACGCTGGACCTGCTGGCTGGAGAGGACGGCGAAGAGGCACTGCGGGGACTTTTGCCCAGTCAGGCGCGGCGACAGACAATGATCCGCATCGTGCTGCAGGGGCGCACGGGGCTGGCGGCGCGCAGCCGGCTGGTGGCCGCGATCAAGGATATTGCACCCGAATTTGCCCATCTCGAACTCGAGGATGCGGCGCTGGCGACCCAGAGCGAGGCGGATGACCTCGACCGGATCGACTACGCCGGGGCTTTGAGGGTGGCGGCCGATGGGCTCCTCGCGGAGAGCGTTGACGCAGCGAAATCGGAACAGGAGCGGGAGATTGCGGCGGCGGCGCTGGTGAGGCTCTTTTCCTATTGCGAAGAGGTCGGGCCATGAAGCTGACAGCCCTGCGGCTGCACAATGTGCGCCGCTTCGCCGGGAAGGGTGTGGCTATCGAGGGGATCGGCGCGGGGGTCAATGTGCTCTGCGCGGCCAATGAACAGGGCAAGTCGACGGCGTTCGAGGCGCTGCATGCGCTGTTTTTCCAGGCCCATAGCGGGACGGGAAAGGCAGTGCAGTCGCTGCGGCCCTATAGTGGGGGCAATCCGCTGGTCGAGGCCGATATCGACAATGTAGAAGGCCGGTTTCGGCTGACCAAGCAATTTTACGGCGGCAAGCGGGCCAGTGTGACCGATCTCGGCAGCGGGCGGCTGATTGCCCAGGCCGACGAGGCGGAGGCCTTTATCGCCGAGCTGACGCGGGGCGGAGCCGGCGGGCCGGCGGGGCTCCTCTGGGTGCGGCAGGGGCTGACCGGCATCGACCAGCGTACGAAGGGCGAGGAAGAGGGCGAGCGGCGGGTGCGCGAAACGCTCCTCACCTCGGTGCAGGGCGAGGTTGAAGCGCTGACCGGCGGGCGGCGCATGGCCAGGATACTGGCTGCCTGCGAAGCGGAACTCGGGCCGCTAGTGACGGCGACGGGGCGGCCCAAGGTCGGCGGACGCTATGCTGCCGCGATCGAGGATTTCGAGCGGCTGGTCGCGGAGGAGGCGCGTCTCGCCGTCGAAATGGCGGCGCTGCGCGATGCGCTCGATCGGCGTCGGGCAACGCGGCAAAGGCTCGCCGAGCTGGAGAACGTGGAAGAGAAGGCGCGGCGCCGGCGCGATACGGAAGCGGCGGAGGCGGCCTATGAGGCGGCGCGGCGGCACGGCGAGGCGCTGAAGACGGCGGAGGCCGAGGCCGGCCTCGCGCAACACCGGCACGAAGAGGCGCTGAAGACACTCTCCGATTTCGAGGCGGGGTTGCGGCGGGCGGCCGAACTGGCGGTGCGGCGCGAGCAGGCGCTGGAGCGACGGGATGCGGCGAGAGCGCGGCGCGATTCGGTGCGGGCGAACAATGATGCGGCGCAGGCCGAATTGGACGCGGCTGAAGCGGAGGAGCGCGAACAGCAGGCCCTGCTCGGGCGGCTGGACGCCGCACTCCGGGCGCGCGACGCGGCAGAGCATCTCGAAAGGCTCCGTCAGCAGCTGGAAAAGGCCGAGGCGCAGCGGGCGCTGGTCGAGGCGGAGGAGGCCGCCTTTGTGGCGCTGGATATTCCGGCGGCAAAGGTGCGGCAATTGCAGGAGATCGAGCTTGATCTGCTGCGCCGGAGGACGGCGCGAGATGCCCATCGCCCCAATTTCCGGATCGACTATCATGAGGGCGCCGAAGGGCGGGTGAGGCAGGGGGGGACGCCGATTGCCGGAGGGCAGGATCAGGTCTTTGCCGCGACGACGCAGCTCGAGATCGAGGGCGTTGGAACGCTGACGCTGCGGGCCGGTGCGGAGCGCGACGATGGCGGGCTGGCCGCGCTGGAGGAGCAGCGCCGCCAGATGGTGTCGGCGCTGGGCGTCGACACTCTTGCGGCGGCGCAAACGCGGCTTGCGGCAGCGCAGGACAAGGCCGGAAGCGTGAAACTGGCGCGGCAGCGCCTCGCCGATCTGGCGCCGGAGGGGTTGGTTCCGCTTCAGGGCGAGATCGCCCGGCTGGCCGCCGCGCAGGTCGACAGGCTCGAAATCAAGGGTGACCCGCAGAGGGCGCGGCAGGCGGTGGAGGCTGCCGGCGCCAAGGTCGCCAGGACCCGCAATGCAGCCCGGGAACTGGCGCCGCTGGTGGAACAGGCCGGCAATGGCGTGGTGGAGGCAGAAACGACGCTGGCCGGGATCGACAGCGAATGGGCTGCGCTGCAGGGCCTGCTCGGCGCCGAGGCGTTGCGGGTGGAGAGGCTCGAGGGGCTTCGGAACCGCGAGCAGAATGCCCGGGTGGCATTGGCGCTGGCGCAGGCGCAGGTGGAGCAATTGCGGCCGCTGGCGCAGGATGTGAGCGCGGCCGAAGATACGCTGAGGCGCGTGCGCTCCATCGAGGCCGCGGCGGACCAGGCCATGGCGCAGCTCAACGTCGTCCTCGCGGACCTCAACGGGCAGATATCCAGCCGCTCAAGCGATGCGGTCGAGGAACATCTCATCGAGGTGCAGGAGCAATTGGAGGCGGCGCGCGCCAGCGTTGCGCGGTTCCGCACCGAGATCGCGGTGCTCGAGCGGCTGCGGCGGGAATTGGTCGCGGCGCGTTCAGCGGCGCGCGATCTCTATTTGAAGCCGGTGGTGAGCGAGCTTTTGCCCATGCTGGGGCTGCTGTTCGACGATATCGACATCGTCTTTGACGAAGAGACGCTGTTGCCCCAGAGCGTGCGCCGGAATGGCCTTGACGAGGATGTGGACCGCCTCAGCGGGGGGATGCGCGAGCAATTGTCCATCCTGACGCGGCTCGCCTTTGCGCGGCTTCTGGCGCGGGATGGACGGGCGGCGCCGGTGATCCTCGACGATGCGCTGGTCTATTCGGATGACGACCGGATCGAGCGGATGTTCGACGCACTGCACCGGCAGGCGCGGGACCAGCAAATCCTCGTCTTTTCCTGCCGCCAGCGGGCCTTTGCACGGCTGGGCGGCAATGTGCTGCAGATGGTGGACTGGACGCCGGGAGCTTAACCCGGCGTCCAAAGCCAGATCAGGCGGCTCGGCTGAAGCGGGTGGTCTCGCGCTTGCTGGAGCCGAAGAGTTCGATCAGGCCTTCGAGTTCGTGGGCCTGGCCATTGGTCTGCTCGATGGCGGCATTGGTCTCTTCGACGAGGGCCGCGTTGTGATGGGTCATCTCATCCATTTCGAGAACGGCAGCGGAGGCATCCTCGATGGATTCGGCCTGAGCGCGGCTCGAGCGGGAAATCTCCGCCAGCATTTCGCTGTTTTCACGCACGAGATCGAGCATGGAGGCGAGACGGTCTGCGGCCTCCTGCACGAGGGCGGAGCCAGAGGTGACTTCGCGGGCGCTCTTGTCTATGAGACCCTTGATGTCTTCGGCGGCCGAGGCAGAGGATTGGGCGAGGCGACGGACTTCGACGGCCACGACGGCAAAACCCTTGCCTGCATCGCCGGCCCGGGCGGCCTCGACCGAAGCGTTGAGCGCCAGCAGATTGGTCTGGAAGGAGATGTCGTCCATCATGGTGACGATTTTCGAGATCATCGCCGAAGAGGCGGAGATCTGTTCCATGGCATGGGTGGCATTGACCATGACCTCACGCCCGTCTTCGGCGACGAGACGCGCCGCCTGAGCCTTTTCACTGGCGCTTTGGGCGCGCGAAGCGGTGTCTGTCACGGTGGTGGCAAGGCTGCGCATGGTGGCGCTGGTGCGCTCGATGGCCGAAGCCTGACGCGTGGTGCGGTCGGCCAGATCATTGATGCCCGCGAGGATTTCGCCGGTGGCGGTGCGCAGCGAGCGAGAAGTGTCGCGCAATTGGTCGACGACCGAGGCGAGCTTGTCGCCGACGGCATTGGTGTCGTCCTTGAGCTGGAGGAAAGCCCCCAGATATTCGCCCTCGACGCGGTGGTCGAGATCGGCATTGGCGAGGGCCGACAGCACGCGACCGGTTTCGCCGATGCCGCGATCGACCGTTTCGACGAAAAGATTGATGCTGTGGGCGAGCGCGTTGAGCTCCGGATCTGGGAAACGCGGCGCGACACGACGCGAGAGATCGCCGGCCACCGCGGCGTCGACCACGGCGCCGAAGGATTGCTGGAGCTCGGCCATCAGGGCAGGGCGGTCGGCCAGGCGATCGACGGCGGTGTTGATGGTGCCGGCGCTCTTGAGGTGAGCGCCGCGCAGGCCTTCACCACGGATCTTTCGATAGAACCGGCCTTCGCTGGCGGCGGTCATGGCCAGGGCTGCTTCGCGCACGAAGGTGTCGTTGATATCGATCACGCCATTGACGGCATGGCCGGCGGCAAGGGTTTCGCCCGAGGCCTTGGTCAGGTCGAGGCGGCTTTCAAAATTGCCGCCGACGATATCTGCGCTGACGCTGCGCAATTGGCCGAGAAAGCCGCGCAGATTGCCCAGCCCCACCAGCACTGCGGTGGCGAGCAGAAATTGCAGGCCGGCAATCGACAGCAGGATTGCGCCCGAGAGGCCCAACACAACGCCGATGGCGGCGATGATCGAGGTCGCTGCAAGGATCAGGCCGCAGGCAAAAGTCCTAGAGGGAGAAAACAAAGCGGTCATAGTCCATGCCGATGTTCTGGAGTGTGCTGGTGAGCCGTGCATATCCGGCGTGCATGCCCTGCTTGGCGTTCTTGACGCCCTGTTCTTCTGCCAGCAATTCGGCATAGAGCTGGGAAATCCGGGCGATGGCAGCAGAGTTCGGCTTGCGACGATTGGAGTGGTAGCCGCACAGCTTGCCGGTGGCGTCATAGCTGGGCGTCACATGGGCCAAAACCCAATAGTGATTGTTCGATTTGCTGCGGTTGACCACATAGGCGAAGATTTCCTCGCCCGATTGGATCTTTTCCCACAAAAGCTGGAAGACGCTGCGCGGCATGGCGCGGCTGCGTATCACCGAATGCGGCTTGCCGATGGTTTCGGCCAGGGTAAGCTCGGCCATCCGGAGAAATGTGTCGTTGGCGTAGGTTATGTGACCTTTCAAATCGGTCTTGCTGACAATGAGGTCGTGCGCCCCCATCACATGTTCCTTGCCCTCCACCGGTAACACTAAACCGCTCCCCTGCCGTAATAATTCGTGCCTTCACTAGGAGGTGAAGCTACGAAATCGGCTCTAAGAAGTGATTAATCCTTAGGCATATTTACGGGCCGTGACCGTGGAAGATGTGTGGCGAGGACGCGCCATCTGGCCCCGCACGCGGCTTGCCGCTATGCTCAAGTCGAGGTGTTGCGTGAGGGGGCTATGCGCGCGTCTGTTTTGTTCGTGATTGCATTCGTGTTGCTGCTTGCGGCCTGTCAGTCGCCGGAGCCGCGAATTATCGATGGCGGGCCTACGACCAGTGAGGCGATCCGGGCGGTCCTGGGCAATCCCCGCATCCTGCCGCGGAATGCCGTGGCGTCCGAATTGCGCAATGTGCGGCTCGATGCGAGCCGCTGCGTGCCGATGCCGCGGGGGGAATTCAGCTGCCAGGTGCGCATCTATTCGCTCGGTCGGGGGTGGTCGGCGGTTACGCCGGGGCGCTTCGTGCCGGGCGACGGGGAGTGGAGTTTCGTGTTCTAGTACGGGCTGGTTGGTCGCGGGTGATCATTTCCCCGGGACGATGAAATCGGCCCTGGCCTCGTCGACCCGATCGCGGACCACACAGCCTTCGGCGTGGTCATTGACCAGCCCCATGGCCTGCATGAAGGCAAAGACCGTCGTGGGACCGACGAATTTCCATCCCCGTTTCTTGAGATCCTTCGACAAGGCAATGGAGGCCGGCGAGGTGGAGGCGGTTTGCGGACCGGTTTCGAGCGGAGCCTCGTAGCGCCAGACATAGGCGGCCAGGGAATTCTCGCTGGCAATCAGCTCCAGTGCCCGCTGGGCATTGTTGATCACGGCTTCAATCTTGCCGCGGTGCCGGACAATGCCAGCATCGGCAAGCAGCCTTTCGACATCGGCCGGACCGAAGCGCGCGACGCTGGCAATATCGAACTGGGCAAAGGCGGCGCGAAAGGCCTCGCGCTTGTTGAGAATGGTGCGCCAGCTCAATCCGGATTGAAAGGCTTCGAGGCTGAGCTTTTCAAAGAGCCTTTGGTCGCTGGCGACCGGGAACCCCCATTCGGTGTCATGATAGGAGAGGAATTCCGGCGCCCCGCCGCACCATTGGCATCGCGGCTTCTGGTCGGGCCCTATAAAGAGGCTCATCGGTTTTCCCCAAGGCGAGAATCGGATCTGCGCCGATGATGGGGCAAAGACGGGCTTGGGAACAGTGCGCTGAGGCCTTGTCGGGCTCAACGAGGCGGGACGGCGCGAAGTTCTCCGGGGAAACTTGCGGCCGGTCGCGGTGGCGACGGTGGCCGGGTGGCCCTTTCGCGATTGCGCTGCCATTCTGCGCAAAACTTCGCTGAAGCCGTTGCCAGCCCGAGCGGCTTTGGTTAGGTTGCGCCCATTCAGCCGGGGAGAACACCCCGCGCCCACGGATGCACCCGTAGCTCAGCTGGATAGAGCGCTGCCCTCCGAAGGCAGAGGCCACACGTTCGAATCGTGTCGGGTGCGCCATTTTCGAGCCAATGTGGGCACT